>LVAA01000007.1 GCA_001603955.1 Syntrophobacterales bacterium Delta_02
TCATTGACACGAAAAGAGGAAAAGGTGTAAGGTGAGAAATCTTACCGGCGTCGCCTGACGGCTCCGACGGGGTGGTCGGTTTGAAACATAACCGCTGGTCGGAATAGAACGGAACAGGTGGTCGGAATCATCGGATTACGCACCCACTCAGCATTGATTCGTTCTCGCCCCACTCGACACACGTAGGGAGGAATTGGGGTCGGAGGAATTGCGGTCGAATCTTTAATCTTTGACAAATCTATTCACCTGTTGGTCACACATCAATGACAATTCAAGAATAAGGAAGAACACCGCCATCCCTCCGGTGAACGAGGAACGCGGGCAAGTCAGGAGTGTTTCTCCGGTTCTGCTGAAGCCTTCCTGAAGTGGTCTATTTGCCGCCTTTGGGGCACCTTTTCTTGCAGTCGTGGTAGCCCTGCCAGCATATCTTGTGTCCTTCGGGGATCACGTACTTTCCGCTGGTGCTGCTCGACTTGGTGTACCGGGCCATGCAGGACTTCTTGGTTGCCTCGCATTTGTCGATACAGACTGACGCCGGTTTGTCAGTTGCCGCCGCGGTCGTCAACGAGAACATCAACGGGAAAATTGCAGAGAAAACGAATTTTATTCGATTCCCTGAGGCCTTTCATGGCGTTTTCAAAGAGGCTTCTTCTTCTCTTTCGATGCCCGGCGCGCCTCGTGGAGTTTCATTGCCGTCTTCACATGGTTACAGAGGGCGGTCTTATCGCCATCTTTGACAACATATCCATAGAGTGTGATCTTCTGCGTCTCTTCCATGATCTCTTCTCCCATGTGGGAGGAAAGGAACACAACGGGTATATCGCGGTCCTTGAGGATTGCACTTGCCGCCTCCAAGCCGCTCATTCCGTAACCGAGGTTGATGTCCATGAGGATGAGGTCGATAACGGCAGTGGTTTGCGCGACCTCGATTGCCCTTTCTCCACTGGAAACGGCAATGACATTGAATCCGAGTCTCTCGAGCCACTCTGTTTGCAGGATGACAAGGAGGTGTTCGTCTTCAACGAGCAGGACGGTTTTTGTATCTGGCATGATGACCTCCGGTGCCAGGATGCGTTCCCGATGATAAAATCATACTTCGCCCTTATTATCTCAGACTGACCGCGGTGAGTAAAGCGGTTCCAAACACTGGGGTCCATCTCCAGAATTGTCACTATTGCGGGCTTAAGATCTTCTGCTCAGAGAAGTAATAGTTCTTTGGCAGTTCGTACCATTGAATTGGTGATCCATAGTTTTTCTATTGCATAAAAGTAAGAATTTGGATAAGAGACTAACAAATCGTGTGACAGGCGCAGGATGTCTTTCGCCCCATGATTTCCGGGATTATTGAAGGATACACAGTTCTCTGGTTCTATCTCGATGGTCCTGATTTGAGCGCAGGAAAGGCAGGGTGTGTATGCAGGATTTTCTTGATCGTACATTGCTTGTATTGGGGCATGAAGGGATTGAGGCGCTTTCGGCTCCCCTCATCGCCATTGCCGGCCTGGGAGGAGTGGGTGGAGGCACCTTTCTGAACCTCGTTCGCTCCGGGGCAAAGCGGTTCCGGCTCGCCGAGAACGGTGTATTCGACCCCCCCGATATGAACCGCCAGACCGCGGCCTTTGCCTCGACGATGGGGCGCCCGAAGATCGAAGCGTACGAAAAGCTTGCCCGGGGCATCAACCCCGAGGTCGAGCTCGAACTCTTTCCTGAGGGACTGCTTACGAGCAATCTCGAACGCTTCCTTGAAGGCAGCGATGTCTATATCGGCGTCATGGATGTGGAAAAGGGTGCGGATGTCAAGGCGATGACCCCGAACCTGCTCAAACGCTTCAATGTTCCCATCTTCTCAGCCATGGTGGCCGGCTTCGGCGCGATACTGGTAGCTCACCACCCGGAAGGCATGATGCCCGGCGAGTTCTGGGGGCTCGTGAGGAAAAGGTCCTCCGGCGCCCGTTTCCCGTCCTTTCTGTCCGGCAGGTTCGGATCCACCGTGGCTCAACGGATCGAGAATTCCATCGAGGCCGGCAAGAGTCCGTCGACGAGTATCGGCGGCGCCTTCGCAGGGGCGATCCTCGCTTCCGAAGTTGTGGCTTATCTTCTTCGGGGAACCGATCTTGTCAACAGGGAAGCCATTTTTGTCCCCAGGTTCATAGTGGTCGACCCCATGGGACCGACCATCGAAGTGGTTGACGTTACGACGCACTGATCTGTTAACTCGCTGACCATCATCCGCCTTGTCTTGCGAGGGGTCTTGTCCCCGTGCGACCGTCAGCGGAGGATTACCGGAACCCGCGGGCCTTTGAACTCCGGGACTGTCCTTTGAAATGCGGAGCGGCACCGCTTAGCGTCCCCGCAGCCAATCCAGTGTGTACTGCTGTACCTTATGGGCATCTTCGGCGACGAAGAAGCCTATATGTGACGCCTTGTTGATCCACAGCAATTGGGAGGCGGCGATGGCTTGATGGGCGTACTCGGCGTCGCGCGGGGGAACATCGTTGTCCGCGTCGCCGTGAATGATCAACGTTGGGGAACTGATCTTGTCAAGGGGCAGTCTATCGATGGCCGACCCGAGGGCGATATCGTTCTCGGCGCCCGCCTTGCGCTCATCGAAGCGGTTGCTCATGGTCTTGAACATGACGTCAACAAGGGCAAACTTGTTCTCGTCACCCACGATCTCCCTGACGCGCCTGCCCAGATCATGTTTCTCCAGGGTGCTTTCGGTCTGCAGGAAACCCTTGACGACCGCCGCGGGGAAGTGCTTGAAAAGGAACCCCATCAACCACTGTCCCGGCCTGCTGAGATACATCCACTCCTCGACCTTGTTGATGTCATCCCCCTTGGTGTAGTTCATGCTGATGCCGTCGATGACCACCAACGCCTTCACTCTTTCCGGGTGGCGCTGTGCCAGCTGGTAGCTTGCCGGGCCGCCCCCGGAAACACCGACCATGATCGTCTCGGGGATACGCAGGGCGTCCAGGAGAGCGGCCATGAGGTCTCCCTGCTCCTCGGCCGTCCTCCCAAACTTCAGTGGCGTGCCGAGATACCCCGGCCGCGACGGCGCGATGACCTTGAAACCGTTCTTGCGGAACAACTCACCCAGTACCAGCGCCTGATCATAGCCTCCTGGCCCGCCATGCGCGACCAGCACTGCCGGCCCTCCCCCCCGCACGGCGTATTCGACAGGACCGTACGCCGTTTCGACGATCTGCGAAGGATAGGTCAGACAGGCCCGAAGATCGTCGGCTGTAATCATCCGATCGTCGGCCAAAGATCCTTCAAGATCGCGAGACGCGAAAACAGTCATATTCTCCTCCTTTAGCGACCCATGGGAGTACTATTACTCAAGCACGCTCCGGTTATCGGGGTCAAATGGAGCCCCCGGTAGAGGGTCTCGGGGGGGGTTCCATTTGACCCCGCTGCCATCCGCGGGTCTTGTCAGCAGCCATTGTCCCGGTACGATTGCTCCAGGTCTTTCAGTTCGGTCTTAAACCCTTCCAACTCACGCTCCGCGCGGTCATCAATGCCCTTCACCTTGCCCTTTTCAACATACTGCCGGACATGGCACTCTTCATGCCGGACAGCGGCCTTGAACATACACTGGCCCGCCTCTTCGCCGAAAGCATCTTCCCACGCCTTCTGCATGTCCCAGAACGCATCGGTATCATCGACCTGATTTCCCTTGGAATCATATTTAATAAGAGTCCGGTTGGCCCCGTTGACTTTCCCGTCTATCTCCACCGAACTGACATGGTTACCCTCCGAATCGCTGAAAGTTGGCGTCGTCCACATCAGAGGTTGCGCCTTCGGAGGATTGTCGCTCGTCCCGGAGGCTTCCGCCATGACCCGTTTTTCCACCTCCGCCTGGTAATCCTCATGTGTTCCGCCTCTCGCCTTGACGCTGTCCCGGAGAGATTGGTCTGCATAGGTCTTCAGCACGATCTTGATGAAATCGATCCTGTTCTTGAGCTTCTCACAGTCCTCCTTTTTGGGCTTTTCCTCCGGTTGAGGACCCGTGGAAACCTCCACCTTATCCCCGAGATGCCAGCTCACCGTATACGTTACATTTCTCCTGCCGCCCTCCGCCGGCTTGTATGGCCCGGTCTTCCCTTGTTGCTGCATATCGGAAATCCGGATCGACAAAGAAGGGGGGAGCCGCCCCTGGCTGTCGGCAGTCCAGGTCCGTTCTCCGCTCATATTCCCCGACCGAGGGAGTTTCATCTGCAGACCGATCGAGAAACCACTCAGCTTTTTCCGCGCAGGCACATAGGTGCAGACACCGTTCTTGAATGTTCTCTTCCTTCCCTCGAGCTGTTGCGCCGACCCCGGGCCGCCAACGTAAAACTGGTAATGGTCCGGCATCGCCGCCGAGTTCTGTACCTGCGCCAGGAACTGTCGCTGGGCAGGCGTAAGGTTCTTAAGGGTTGGCGCCGCCATGGAACTGAACATTCGTACGGAAAGGCCGGCCGCTCCATCCGGGATCCGACTGGCGCCCCGCCCATGAAATTCATTGAGCACAGGACTCTTACACTTCGCGTCCGCCCCGTCACGCCGAAGACTGACATGTTTTTCGTCATATCCATAGGTGACATTCATGGTCTCCATGGTATATGTGAGCATCGGCGTGAAAAACTCACCTTTTCTTTGTACCGTGCGACTCTTTGAGGCATCTCTGACCATCGTTCCCACGATATGGAACCACACGGTCCCCTCGTTTTTCCACTGACCTTCGGCGTTATCCTCCCACTTGGCCTGTGCCCGAACGTTCACATGAACCCTGTCCGGAGAACCTCCGAAAACCGGTCCGTAGACCCAGAAAAACACAATGGTGGCACACAGAAAAGAAAGAAAACGTCTGGTATCCGTCACGACAAACCCCCTTCTTCCGTCACGAACGTACGCAGGAACGGTGTCGATGATCCCGCCACAAAAACGAAGATTCCCGACAAGATCTTGCTCTATGAATGAAAGAGTCTAAGAAAGTTTGCGCCCGGATGTCAAGGGTTCCACTCCCGGCAACGGGTAGCGGAACCCTTGCCGTATCGACAATTCCTTGAATTAACCCCCCCGTCCGTACTTTCGCGCGGCGATCTACAGTTTTGTTGTTGCATATGTACAGGAATATGGGAGAATTAGGATAAGCACGACGGGCGGGAAGGATTGGCGGCAACTCGTACAAGGGGGCCCTGACTGTCACGCAGGAAAAGAGGTGGCGTGGCAAAGGCGGCGAACACAGCCACCGACAACATCGCGAAATCTGAACAGACCCGGTCAGAACGTGTCAATCAAGGTGATCGGGCACTGTAAGAACTTAGGAGGTAGAATGAGTGGAATCTTCGGGTTTATCGGCAGAGGCAATGCCTTCGCCGAGGTGAGGTCCGGGCTTGAGAATCTTTCCCACAGGGGACAGGAAAGCTGGGGCATCGTCTCGGCTCTCAAGGACGGTTCTTTCCAGGAGGCGCGGGGGTTGGGTTCCATCTTCCAGGCTTCGGGCCTCAGCAGGTCCTATTTCGGATCGGTGGCGATCGGCCAGGTCCGCTATCCCACGGCGGGGGAGACGAATGAGAGGAACAGTCAGCCCATCGTCGGAAGCTTCGGGAAAGAGAAGATCGCCGTAGTTCACAACGGCCATATCCCCGGGTACAAACGGCTGGTCGAGGAACTGGGGGGGCTCTTCCAGACAGAGACGGACACCGAGGTGATCCTGCAGGAGATTGCCCGGATGGAAGGCGAAGACCTGCTTGAGAAGATGGAGAAAACCCTGAGGTTCCTGGGTCAGCGGGCGGCATTCAGCATCATCATTCTCCATGACGGCAGGCTTATAGCCGCCCGGGACCCCTTCGGGTTCAGGCCTCTCTCCATCGCCAGAAGAGGCGAGGAGGGCGATTACGCCTGGGCGGTAGCCTCGGAGACATGCGCCTTTCACGGCGAGTTCGAGTGGATAGGTGATGTCGAGCCGGGTCAAATGGTAGTGCTCGATGGGGAAGACGTAAGGACGATCCGCTTCGCGGACCCCGATCCCCATCCCTGTATTGTCGAATGCCTTGATTATGCCTCCCCGGCGAGCCGGGTCTTTTCGAGGAGTTGTTATGAATTCCGGGAGAAGATCGGCGCTGAGCTGGCAAAGACGGAGACCGAAAAGGCCGACATCGTCGTTCCCATTCCGCGGGCTGCCATTCCTGCCGCCTTGGGCTTCCATGACACTGCGGGAATCCCTTTCAAGGTAGCCATCAGTACCGTGGGCGAGATCGGCAGGGTATTTATAATCTCCAAGGAAAAGGACAGGTTCGCCCAGGCTGAAAAGAAATTCCAGGTCAACGGGGAACTCGTGAAAGGGAAGGAGGTGTTCCTTGTCGATTCACTCCTGGTCCGGGGTTCGACCGCCATGGTCCTGATCCCGAAGCTGCGCGAGGCAGGGGCGACGAAGATCCACATGCGCCTGACGGCGCCGCCTCCGCGCTTCCCCTGCCGCATGGGGATGGCGATGGCCAAACCCGGGGAGTTACTGGCGGGGAACAGGGATGACGAGCAGCTGAGGAAACTGATAGGTGCGGACACCTTCAGATACATGACGATCGAAGAGCTCAAGGAACTGATGGGAACACAGTTCTGCGATGCCTGCTTTACCGGAAAGTATCCCTTTTAGGTGTGAAAGGGCCATATCGGGCAAAGAGCACCTCTACCGAGCACTGCTCGAAGACCGGCGCGGATGTGGTCCGCCGCCTGTCCGCCCGACGTCCTTCCTGCACCGCGCCTCGCCCCCTGGGCTCCTATCGTAATACATGTTTGACACCCCCGGGGTGCCTGCGGTACTATTCCGGATATATTGATGTATAAATGCACGGTCATCACCCGGGGGAGAATGCAATGGATTATACATCAACACCAGATGAGGAACCCCTCAAAGACGTATCCAGCCTGGAACAAGGGGCTCCCGAGCCGGCACGGCCGGGGCCACAAAGTCCCGCCTCTTCGCAGGCAGCGGGCGGAAGGGACACGGCATTGCTCGCTGCCTTTCTCGAGAATGCCCTCGACGGCGTTTACATGACCGACACGAAGGGCACACTTCTTTACATCAACCCGAAATGCGAGGATGTCACCGGCTACGGAAAAGATGAGTTGCTGGGCAGGAGCTTCGCAGGGCTGGGGATACTTCCGGAAAAAGGCCCGAACAATGCCGTCGCGCTGCTGCAGGAACATGTGGAAGGCAGACCCACCAGGTCCGCCCCCGTTCAACTCACCAACAAGGCGGGCCGCTCCGTGTCGGTTCGGATGGCCACCAATGTCATCAAGGGCATGGACGGAAATGTCATTCTCGGGACTCTCCGCGACATGGCCGGTCACGAGAGTGCGAATGAGGCCCTGCCCGAGTCGGAACAAAGATTCAGAGACCTCTCCGAGAGAGCCCTTGTCGGCATGTATATCCTTCAGGACGGGGTATTCAGGTACGCAAATGCCATGCTTGCCCGCATACTCGGGTGCGAACCCGGCGAGATGGACGGGAAGCCGGTGAGAGATGTCATCCTCCCCGAAGACTGGCCCCTGGTGGAAAAGGCCATGCATCGAAGGATATCGGGGGAACTGGGATCGCTCCATTACGAGTTCCGCACGGTCAGAAAGGACGGAGAGGTCAGGGACACCGAGGTGTACAGCTCCCGGACCGTGTACGGGGGACGGCCGGCGATAATAGGGACCTATCTCGACATCACGGAGCGCAAACGGGCGGAGGAGGAAAAGAAACACAACGAGCAGCTCACCGCCGCTCTCGAGATGGCCGGTGCCGTCTGCCATGAGCTCAATCAGCCCCTTCAGGTGATCAGCGGCCACATTGACCTGTTGCGGATGGACAGCACCGATGGCCGGGTAAATGCGTCGCTCGAGGTAATAAAAGAACAGGTCGACAGAATGGGATCGATAACCAGGGAACTGATGGGATTGAAGAAGTACTCGAACCGTGATTACCTGGGGAAGAGCAAGATCACGGACATACGCCGGATCTCCCGGGAGGATGGGGAATAGCCCCCGCTCCCGCCGCTCTTCTTCCCGCCTTGCAAACACCTCCGTTCGATGCTATCGTATGGCACTGAAAAGATGGTTCAAAGGTTCAAAAGGGGAAGGCGATAAGGATATAGATGCGATTCTTTGCCGACCTTCATATTCATTCCCATTACTCCATCGCGACAAGCCGGGACATGGCGCCGGAGGCACTCTGGAAGTGGGCGCAGCTTAAAGGCGTGACCGTCATCGGTACCGGAGACGCCACGCATCCGGCGTGGTTCAGGGAACTCGGACGCAAGCTCGACCCTGTAGGCAACGGCCTGTTTGCGCTGCGCGAGGACTTGAGGGACGACCTTATACCCCGCTCCTGCACGGCCGAGGTATTCTTCCTCCTGAGCACCGAGATCAGCTGCATCTTCACCAGGAACGGAAGGACGCGGAAGGCCCATTGCATCGTCCTCTTCGATGACATGGAAAGCGCCCTTTCCCTCCAGGGACAGCTTTCAAAGGTGGGGAACATCTCCTCCGACGGAAGGCCGATCCTCGGCCTCGATGCGAAAAGACTCCTTGCGATGGTGATCGAAGAATGCCCCCGGGCGCTCTTCATACCGGCCCATGTGTGGACACCCCACTTCTCCGTCCTCGGCTCCGCCTCGGCCTTCGACTCCCTGGAGGAGTGCTTCCAGGAACTCACGCCCCACGTTCACGCGGTCGAAACAGGCCTTTCTTCCGACCCTCCGATGAACTGGCGCCTCTCGGCCCTCGACGGCCTCACCCTCGTCTCCAACTCCGACGCCCATTCCCCGCAGAAGATCGGCCGCGAGGCGAACATCCTCGACACCGATCTGTCCTTCGACGCCATAGCTCATGCCATCAGGACCGGGGGAGGCTTCCACGGGACCATCGAGTTCTTTCCCCAGGAAGGCAAGTACCACTACGACGGCCACCGCCCCTGCAAGGTCAGGATGACGCCCCGCCAGGCAGCTGACGCCGACTACCGCTGTCCTGTCTGCGGCAGGAAGCTGACCCTCGGCGTCCTCAACCGCGTCGAGGCCCTCGCCGACAGGCAAGCCGGCTTCCGCCCGCAGGACGCAAAGCCTTTCACGTCTCTTGTCCCTCTCAAGGAGATCATCGCCGACACGCTGGAGGCAGGCGTACAGACCAAGAAGGTGGACAGACTTTACTTCGAACTCCTGGAGAAGCTCGGACCCGAGCTCGCCATCCTCATGGACGTACCTCCCTCAGACATCACACGCACCGGCCACCCCGACATGGCCGACGCGATCACCCGCGTCCGGGCCGGCGACATCACCATCGAACCGGGCTACGACGGCGAATACGGCAGGATCAAGATAGGACCAATAGGAAATAGGACCTATAAGACAAATAGGACAAATAGGACGCTGTAGGACTTGTAGGACTGATCGATGGCGCTGTGGTCAAGCACTAGTCTTCTTGTGTCCTATAGGTCCTATGCTGTCCTATAGGTCCGATATGTCCTATCGGTCCTATCTTGTCCTATAGGTCCTATCCTCTCCCTGCAGAACCTCTGAGAACAGGGAGGACGGTCAGGGTGTGAAACGGGCGTGAGGCAGGGTCTTTCAATTTCGCTCATCTTTATTCTTCCCCGCCGCGCCGCGTCTGTGTTATGGTAACGGAACTGGCAATGGTGGGGATGGAAGGGCCAGTCGCTTCGGGGACAGTACAACCGTTGATTGCTTTGTTGGAGCTGGCGTGGGAAACGGGATTTCTCGTCGGAGCGGTATCTTTTATGGCTGGATCATCGTCGCTATCGCCGCGGTGGGAACCTGCACCGGGTTCGGTATCATTTATTCCTTCAGTGTCTTCTTTAAATCGTGGATAGGAGAATTCGGCAGCTCCCGCGCCGTCCTGTCGGGCATTTACTCCGTCGCCTTCATCGTCTACGGTATCGCCTCCATGGTCATGGGATGGTTTTCGGACAGGTACGGTCCCCGGAAGGTCATCGTTGCAGGGGGCTCCATCATGGCGGCGGGCTGCATGCTCACGGCATTTTGCCACCACACGGCGGTCCTTTACCTGACGTGGGGCCTCACCGTCGGTATCGGCGTCGGCACCTGCTACGCTCCCACGGCCGCCACCGTTTCCAAGTGGTTCATCCACCGCAAAGGAATGGCCATGGGCATCCTCGTCTGCGGCCTCGGTATGGGCACCCTCGTTTTCTCTCCCCTGTCGGAATATCTCATCAAGTCCTTCGGGTGGAGGAGCGCCATCTTCATCCTGGGCGTGATCGCGCTCACCGTCTACATCGTGGAGGCCCTGATCATCCGGGGAAACCCCCGGGATGTGGGCCTCGAACCCCTTACCGCCCCCGTGAAGAAAGGCAAAAACGCGGACCCTGACGCCGCCCGCAAGCTCGACATGCCCGAACACTCCATGACCGTGGCGGAGGCCCTGAAGACGAGGAACATGTGGTTCATCTTCGCCATACACGGCCTTTGGATGGTCGGGGTCGGGATCATCATGGCCCATTTCGTGCCCTATGCCACCGACCAGGGAACGAGTGTGAACAGGGCGGCCGCCATGATGGGATCCGTCGGCGCGATGAGCGTCATCGGCAGGTTCTCTCTCGGGATCCTCACCGAACATTGGGGAATAAAACGCTCCTTCATCATAATCCTCTGTTGCCAGTGCCTCACCATGCTTCTTCCCTTCCTCGGCAGCTCCCAGTGGCAGCTCTGGGTGTTCGTCGTCGTCTTCGGGTTCGGATACGGCGGCCTTGCCTCCATCTTCCCCCTTGCCCACGCCGAGCTCTTCGGGGTGAAGGCCATGGGTTCCCTCTTCGGCATCTCGCTCCTGGGCGCCACCATAGGCGGCTCCGCCGGCCCTCTCATCGCCGGCTTCTCATTCGACATGACCCGCTCCTACTTCACGGCCTTCGGCGCCGGCTCGATCTCCATAGCTATAGCCATCCTCCTCGCCACGGGGATAAAGAAGAAGGCTTGAACCGCTTGAGCCGCTTGAATAGCTTGAGGGTAAGAACCCGTGAGGGCTGCACAGTTCGTTCACCCGACATAAGCGGGGACCGGGGTTCTCTTTGATCCAACCGTCTTCGGTCCTTTTCTAACCCTCAAACAATTCAAGCTATTCAAGCCGTTTTGGCTCCGGTGCCTTCCTGTGTTATCATCCTCTCCATGGAGGCGTTCCTTCTTGGGCTTTCGAATGGTGTTACCTGCATCGGCTATTGCGCCCCGGTGCTCGTCCCTTACCTCGTTGGTGAACGCCCGGGTATCACCGCGAGTGCCTGGATCGTGGCCCGTTTCCTCCTGGGCCGGCTGGCGGGGTATATCGCTTTCTCGGTCATCGCCTTTGCCTTTCACGTCTCTCTTTCAGGTTCTCCTTCGGCGCGCAGCGTCCTCGTGGGGTCGTCCTACATCGTGCTGTCCGCCCTTCTTATCCTTTACGGTTTCCGCGGGAGATTGAACACGCCGCGATGTGCGGCCCGGCAACCGGGCCGCCTCCTGTCCCGGGCAATACGCCTGTGGCCTCCCCTCGCCCCGGTCGTGCTCGGACTCCTGACGGGGCTCACCCTCTGCCCGCCCTTCCTCGTCGCCTTTGCGGCAGCGGTGGGGAAGGAGAGTCTCTCGGACAGCATCATGTTCTTCACGTTCTTCTTCTGTGGCACATCGATCCTATTTCTTCCCTTTCCGCTCATAGGCTCACTGAAACGCCCCGTCATTCTGTCCACCATCGGGAAGCTGGCGGCGGGAATCGTCGGTGTCTATTATTTTTATGCTGGTCTTGCGCTTCTTCTTGGTGCTATAAGATAACTGTTGGCCATGTCGAACAACACCGCTGACATACATCAGAAAGAAACGATGTCGAACCTCAGGGCGGCTCTCGCGACCCTCCCCATGATGTTCATTACCCTTATCATGCTGTCCGGCGGAAAGGTGCCCCATGACGCGAGGCATGTCATCGCCTTTCTCGTGGCCTTTCTCTTCCTCAACACCCTTTTCTTCCTCATGCTCAGAACGGGACGGACCGACCGGTGGCGCGCGGTCCTCTTTATCGTCTTCGCGGGGGTCTTTGTCATCTCCTTCATTTCCCATTTGATCGAGGCCCGGGGAAGCATGGCCATCTCGCAATCGGAGATGCTTGAATGCAGGACCCCTTTCTGTCATATCGTGATACCCATGACGATCATTCCCCTGGCCCTGACGCGGACGATCATCTTCCCGGGAACCATGATGGGGGTATACGCGGCCATTGCCAGCATGTTCGTCATCTGGATAGGGGCCTCCCTTTCCCTTGGCAGGGGCTTCTGTGCCTGGGGATGCTTCTTCGGCGGATGGGACGACGCCATGTCGCGCATCCTTAAAAGACCGGTCATCAGGAAAATCGCGGGAAAATGGCACTACCTCCCTTTCGCAGTACTTCTCGCCGTTGTGCTCACATCGGCGGCCGCCCTGTCGCCCACGTACTGCATGTGGCTCTGCCCCTTCAAGGCGGTCACCGAATACGTGCAGGTCACGTCGGTCAAGACGTTCCTTCAGATGACCATTTTCATTTCGCTTTTCGCGGGCCTTGTCCTCCTTTTGCCCCTCTTGTCCAAGAAACGTATCCAGTGCGGACTTTTCTGCCCCTTCGGGGCCTTCCAGTCATTCACGAACAAGGTAAGTCCCTTCGAAGTGCACCTCGACAGGGACCTCTGTGTGAAGTGCGGCAGGTGCATCACCGTATGTCCCACCTTTTCCATGACGGAGGAATCGCTGGAAAAGGGACGAACGCGGATGACCTGCATCAAGTGCGGCAAGTGCATCGACAACTGTCCGAAAGGGGCCCTTTCCTTCCATGTCAAAGGTGCCTCCCGGACGGACCACAGACTCGCGCAGAGGCTCCTTTTCCTTTACCCGTCATTTCTCTTTCTCGCCACCATGTCGGGAGGGAACATACAGAACACCATCGTGCGGATCATGGGCCTTATCACCACTGGGAGCCTTTTGGCACATTGACAGAGGGATATACATGGCATTGGAGAGACTGAAAGCAGCGGGCGGATACACGATGGCGGCGGCGGCCCTTGTCATTGTCTTTGTCGCCTTCGCCGGAAACGACGCCTTGAGCAACCTTCTTGCCCGATCGACGGGCGTCACCGTGTCACCGTGGTATTCCGGCGGCGAGGTCGTAGAGACGATAGACCATGGGACGTACAGGACCCTCATCCACCGCCCCGTCTTCGATGGCCTCTTCTCCGACCGCTCCGGCGGCTTCATCCAGATAGACTGGCGCGGAGAGCCCCCCTGGCCGCAGCAACTGCAGGATTCCGTTGACTACGACAGGGACGGCTCCCCTGACCTCATCGTCAATCTCGACACAGGAACCTTGAAGGCGAACGTTTCGACACAGGACAGGTCAGTTCGAGGCATCGAAGAAACCTACCGCCTCCAGAATGGCTTTGCCGTGAGGATCGCCCTCCACAAACACCCCGGAAAGGAAACCCCGAGATGACCGACCCCGACTACGTGCCCGTCACGGCCGCCATCATCGAAAGAGACGGCAAGATACTCATCGCCCGCAGGAAACACCCCTTCATGGGACATCACTGGGAGTTCCCCGGCGGCAAGCTCGAGAATAACGAAACCCTCGAGGAGTGCCTGAAACGCGAGATCGAGGAGGAGCTTGGAATCGTAGTCTCCGTGGGAAAGCTCGTATCGTCGAGAAAGCATGTCCTCAACTGCCAGTCGGCCATCCTGCTCTACGCCTACCGGGCCCGCTATATCTCCGGCGATATCATCCTTACCGACCATGATGAGGTCGCCTGGGTCACCCTCGATGACCTCGAGGGATATACCTTCCCGGGCCCGGACAGGGAAATCGTCAAAGATATCCTGAAGACAGGGATGACCGACTGACCGCCAACGGGACGACGGGGCACATGAGCGCGTTTTCCGGGGGGGGGATCCCCTCAAGAAAATACCCGCTGCGTAGCCCGGACATCCGACCGCACGAACTCAGCTCTTTACGGTCACCGACCTCGACACGTCGAAGGGATTGGTGCGCAGGGCGAGGGAAAAAAGGAATGGGTAGTTGTTCTTGAGGAATTTCATGTAAACGAGCCATTCGCTCACGATGAGATGGTAAGCACGCTTGATGTCACCCGCGAGATGGTTGGCGTCGGACTGTGGAACGTCATCGAACCTGCCGCGATAGGCCAGTTCCTCGGTAAGGTGAAAGACCGCGCGCAACAGGTCCGTGAAGGATTCGTGCTCCAGGAGCACCGGGTTCTCGAGGAGGCGCACGAGAAAATCACGCCTATCCATGAGGAATGTCTTCAGCGATGAAAAATCGATATGCGCGATTTTTGCACCGTATTCATGGGTGCGCGAATCGCTGATCGCCCTGTCGAAGTCCTTGTCCGACCAGTTCGCGGTTGCCAGAAGCCCGGGGCGAATCGCGTCGAATTCGGGGTCGTACCGGGAAAAGGTCTCCAGGAGCCCTATACCGACCTCGCTGAAGAAGACTCCGATAACCATGTTCAGTTTCTGCATCCGCCTCTCCGTTTCCCGCCTGGCGAGCATCATCTCCGTCACGTTGGCGATGACACCGAGAAATGTCCCCACCCCCACTATAATGATCACGACCGCAAGCCCTTTGCCCGCGTCGGTAACGGGATGGACGTCGCCATATCCCACGGTCGCCATGGTAACGATCACGAAGTAAGCCGAATCGATGAGCGACGTCTTCTCGAGATACATGAACCCCACCGTCCCCAGGACCATGACGGCAAGAAAGATAACAAGAAATACCTTGAGGCGCGTGGAAAGATGGTTCTGCATAGGAATCTATTCTATACCACGGAGAAGATGGTTGCAACCGCTTGAACCGCTTGAACGTCAGAGACGGAAAGGCCTCCATCTTTCAGCGCTCAAACTGTTCAAACTGTTCAAACTGTTCAAGCGGTCTTCAAAAGCGACAGGAAATACTCCTTTATTGCCGGTGTTGTCGCCGAGAAGTCGAAGCGGTCTATGAAGGCGTCCATGGCAAGGCCTTTCGCCTCGCGGAAGACGGCGTTGAGCCGCGCGTAGACCTCGCCCGCGGAGTCCTCTATCCATGCCGTCGAGATGATGTCCCTGTCCTCGGTCCTCAGCATCTCGGCCTTCGCGCGGTAGGGGGTACTGCACATGATGGGCTTGAAGAACTCCATCTCCGCCTTTCTCGTCATGGCGACCATCTTCGTCTTCATGACGATGGCATACCAGACGATGACGTCGAGGATGCCGAATATCATGCCGCCGTGAAGGACCTCGGCGTAGCCCTCGAAGCGGTTATCTATGAAGAGGTCGGAGTAGATGATACCGTCCTCGTGGAATATCTGGAGCTGGAGCCCGTCCGGCCTCTCGGGGCTCAGGAAGAAGGATTTCTTGTATGCCGGAAGTCTGCCGTTCATGATGTCACCTCGGAAGCTGTCGTCTCTTTCTCGTCGGGCGCGGAGGCGGGATCCGGGGCCTGACCGAGGTATCCCATGCCGAGTTGCCCGCATGCCCCGCCGACGTCCTGCCCGCGGGAATCGCGGATGATGACGGTGAAATACCGGTCGATGAGATACTGGTGGAACCTGTCCACCTGACCCCTCTCCGGCCTCTCAAATTCGGTGTACGAGGAGGGGTTGTAGGGTATAAGGTTGATCTTGCACTTCACGCCCGTGAGAAGGTCCGCGAGCCTCTTCGCGTCATCGAGGGAATCGTTGACGCCTTTGATGAGGATGTACTCAAAGGTGATCCTCGTGCGCTTCGTCCCCTTGAAGCCGCGCACGAAATCCATGATCCTGCCGATGGAGTAAAGCCTGTTTATGGGCATCAGCATGGACCGCGTCTCGTCGTCGGCGGCATTGAGGGAGATGGCAATAACGGCGGACTTCGCGTCCAGCGTCTTGAGCCCATCGACAAGCCCGACGGAGGAGAGGGTGATCTTGCGGTAGGAAAGGTCGAGGCCGTTCTGGTCTTTCAGGATATCGAGGGCCGTCGCGACGTTGTCGATGTTGTCCATGGGCTCGCCCATCCCCATGAAGACTATGTTGGTCAAAGGACTTCTTTCGGCCTTCTTCAGGTATTCCCGAACGGTGATGACCTGTCCCACTATCTCGGTCGCGGTGAGGTTCCTCTTGAAGCCGATCTTGCCCGTCACGCAGAACCTGCATCCCATGCGGCATCCGATCTGGGTGGAGACACAGAGGGTTACGCGGTTCTTCTCGGGCATGATGACGTCCTCGATGATCTGCCCGTCCCTCGTGACGAGGGCGAGCTTCGTCGAACCGTCCCGGGAAACCCTCTCTTCGGCTATGGGCAAGGTATCAAGGGAGAACATCTCCGAGAAGACGCCCCGTAAGCTCTTGGGAATGTTGGTCATTTCCCGAAAATCGAGATTACCCTGGCTGTAGACCCAGCGGAAGAGCTGCCGGGCGCGGTATTTCTCCTTGCCAAGCGCTCCTATCTGCGCCTCGAGACGGGAAAGGGTGAGACCGAAAAACTCTTCCATTGCCTGACTGGCTCTCCGGTGTGGGTCCTTGATGAACACGAAACACCATACGATACCAGAAAAAGCTCATTCTTTCAAGATATTCAGAGGGTTAACGCCAATGACGGCGGGGAGGATGACCGCAATGACCCCGGTATCCCCGATAACCCCCGCACCAACCCCACCGGGGATACCGGGGACCCCACCAGCGCCACGGATAGGGCCGATACGGATAGGGGTAGGGATACCAGGAATAGCCCCATGCCGGGCCTACCCCGACATAGATGTACTCATGGGTGACGACAGGTGCCGGGATCGCCCCGGCAGGGACCGCGACCACTGCCGCACCCGGATCGGCGCCGTCCGGCGCGGGGTACGTAGCCGATGGCCGGGACTCGCTCCCGCCGCTCGGGGGAAGCTCTGCCGCCCCATCCCTCGCCTTGTTCCACTTATCCCAGTCGTCCGCAGGCCTGTTCGTGGTATAAACAGGGGCCTTGCCGTCCTTTCTCATGACGAGGCGCGTCCCGGCGATGATCTTCATCCTGCCCTTCGGCTGGGCGACATAGAGCTCGCCGGCAAGCACCGATATCTCCGTCTCTCCCGCCCCGCCGATATCCACGCGGAAGGTGGACCGGCCGAATACGTCGACTTGGGCCGAGGGCGTACTGAAAAAGAGGGGATATCCCCTCAGCCCCTTGAAATTGACATGGGCCTTGCCGCTTTCCAGCAGGAAGTGGACAGCCCCACGCTCGATGGAGAGCACCTTCAGCCGGCTGCCCCCGGTTATCCTCAGCACGCTGCCGTCGCGCACGAAAAGCTCGGCGTTGCCCTGCCCCGCCACTACGAGGGACTCACCTTCCGCAAGGGCCCTGTTGGCTTTAGCCGGAACACCCCTCACGGAGTTCGCGGCAACGTGCTCGACGGAACCCTCGACGTAGTTCACGTAGACGGCGCCGGGAGGGGAAGCCTGCAAGCTCACACCGAGCACAAGGAGGATGAGAACCGCCGTTACCGTTCCTGCCGCTATCTTCATGTCGTTCCTTTCTCGAATCTATCTATTCTAGCACCTTCTTCGCGAAAAGTGCACAGGGCATCAATTCCTCGCCTGCTTCACCGGGGCACCGCGACGCGCATCAGGCCCGGCGCCCTTCGCGGTCACGGCTGCGGGCGTCGCCCGCGCGGGTGCGCTCACCGACGGGGTAGGGGTAGGGGCGTTGCGCGGTGCCACGGGCTGGCGATTCCCTGGAACACGCAGCGTCGGGGCACCCTGGCTGCCGCTCACCGCCACGGTTGATGACCGTTCTGCCGTCCTTCCAGCCTGCGCCGGATGTTGGGCATTCTGAGGCCACGCAGTCACCGGCGATACCGTACCGCTTCCCGTCGTGCTGCGCAGCACAGGGGCGGGGGCGGGACCTCCCGTCACCTTACCCGAAGGTCCACCGTCCCTCCTGTCTTCGGGGGTCTTCTTTTCCGCTGTCGGGACGCTTGCTCCCGGCTGTCTTGCGAACACCCCCGGGCCGGGCTGCGCGCCCGTCTTCCCGGCGGCTTCGATACGCTTTGCCAGAGGCGGTGCGGCGGCAGATCTCTGCCCGACCACCGGGGCCGGCTGCGGTACGGTGGTTGTCTTCTGCGTCGTCGCGGACGGGGTCGCGCCGCCACGCGTCGGAGCAGCGGACGTCCGGGGCTGACCTGGCATCCCCGCGCCGGTCTTCGGACGGTCCATCATCCGCGCCGGTTCGCTCTTTGCCCGGGCGGGGACAACACCGGCGGGAAGGCCGATCTTCTTGAGGGGCACAGCCCCGGTCTTCGCCACGTTCACGTTGAGGGCCTTTGCCCGCAGCATATTGTCGCGTTCCACGCTGACCACCGCGTTTTTGACGGCGGCGTTCGCGTACGTCGTCCGCGCCGTGCTCACCGAGCGCTCAAGGGTAACATTATTATATATGGTGTAATTGTTCGTCTGGTAGATGACCGGTGCCGTCCGGCGATCATAGGTTTCGCCGGGGGCTAGCGGCACCCAGCCCACGTGTCTCGATGAATGCACCCAGGCGACATGCGCCGGTTCCCAGCGGACATGACCCCGCGCCGGGGGGACCCAGCACCATCCCGCGTGACGGTGATGGACCCACCGTCCGTAATGGTACGGCGCCCAGCCCCAGGGCTCGTAGCCGATCCACACGTAGCTTCCCCCGATCCACACCCAGCGCCCGAAACGATAGGGAGACCAGGTGCTGACGGTTATCACCGTCGGCACCCATGCATAGCCATATTCCCCGGTATAGACCCACTGCCCGTTGGCATCGAGATCGGAAGAGTAGGTCCTCAGTTCCTCGGGCAGATACGCGGTGCTTTCACCGGCGGACACGGCCCCGAAGGTCGCCCTGTCCCTCTCGGCATTCCACCGCTGCCATTCGTCGGCGGAGCACAGTCCGGTGACACGGGGAAGGGACCCGTCCGCCGCGAGCACGAGGCGCTCTCCGGCCCTCAAGGGCATCCTGCCCTTCTGCTGAACCGCATGCACCTCACCATGATAGACGGACACCTCGCTGATCCCACCGTCGTAGACATCCACCCGCACCGTGGCAGGCCGGGCAACGTCAAGCGCCGCCGACGGGGTGTCGAAGAAGATGGGAACGTCCTTCGATCCCTGGGCGACGATATAGGCCTCGCCCTTGTCCAGCCTGAACTGAACGCCCTTGGGTTCGACGGCAACGATCCTCAGAAGCGAGCTTCCCCCCGCGCGAACGACGCTCCCGTCCTTCAGGAAGAGTTCGGCCTTCCCCGACACCCCCGTCCGGACGGTGTCACCCCCTATGAGAGGCGTGTTCACGGCAGCTTCCATCCATTGACCGGATCCACCCTCGGCCAGCTCCACGACCCCCTCGATATGGCGCACATAGAGAGTGTCAGGGTCAGCCCCACGAACCTGGCCGGCGATGAGAAGCATGAGGCCCGCCAGCAATCCCGCTTTCATAAGAAATGATCCCTTCATAGGTTTTGCCCCCGTTCTCGTTTTCTTTATACTCCGGATGAGCAATACCCGTACCAGTCTCTTTCAGCTCTCTATTATCTTGTAATTGCAGGTCTTTATTGGGAAAACGCCGTGGTTCTCACGGCAAGATGTGTCGATAGGGTGATAGGGTCACGACAGATATGTCGGACCGCACCGGCCCTGAGCCCCTGGGATGGTCTATTCCCGTCCACCTTCACTTCACCTCGGCAAGCCACTCCACGGTTTTCCCGATGATCTCGGAGAAGATCTCTTCCTCCCGTCTGTGAAGGGCCTTCGGAACATGGAAGGAATGATCGCCGCCCTCAATGGTGAGAAGTTCCTTCGGAGCCTTGAGCCGCTCGAGAATATCCCTGAGTATGGGAAGGCTGCAAAGGGGGTCTCTCGTCCCCGCAAAAAAGAGCATCGGAATGTCGATCACGTAGAGGTGGGAATCCCTCAGCCGCCCGGTCTCGTTCGCCGGATGGAGCGGGTATCCGAGAAAGATGAGTCCGTCCACGGGCAAGAGGCCTTCCGCGGCCATCTGCGACGCTACCCTTCCCCCCATGGACTTGCCCGCGGCCACCCAGGAATCGACCTTTCCGGCAAGGAGCTGCCGGGCATGGGCGAAGACCGCCCCCCACGTCCTTACGAGCATCTCCTGGCGGTCCGGCGCGGACCTTCCCTCTTCCTTGTAGAGGAAATTGAACCGCAGAGCGGGGTAGCCGGCGGCGCAGAGCCCCTCCGCGAAGGAGGCAATGAGCGGCGTGTCCATGTCGTTGCCTGCACCGTGGGCCACAATGACGGCCCCTCGTCTCGCTCCCGCTCCGGGCTGCAAAAGCACTCCCGAGGTCGAGCGTTCCCCGTCAACGGGGATCCGCATCCGTGTCTCCGATCGTGACTGCGGGTCTGCCAATGTCCTTCCTCCTTTGTCCAAAAGACTATATCACAGAAAGAGTTCAAGGGTTCAAGGGTAAAGACGGTTTCACGTTTCAGGTCTCAGAAAAAAGGCATTCGACACCGCGTTGCACCGCCGGGGTGGGCTGAGGACATCAGGGAAGAACGTGGATCGCCTTCCAGTAGAAGGAACTGATGAGCATGGCGGCGACGATGGACACAGCGTACAGGCCTCCGGCGAGGGCCACGTGGCGGGAGCTCCACGCCCTCTGCCCGGTGATCGCGTCACTCACCATGATGAAGGGCTGCGTGTAGGCCAGAAAGAAGCTGTTTCCTCCGGCTATGGCGGCCACGCTCACGAGCACGGGGTGAAGGCCGTAATCCTCGAAGAGGGGGATGAACAGGGAGGAGGTCAACGCGATCGTGGAGAACCCCCAGGGAACGTCGACGAAGCGGATCAGCCAGAACCCCAGCGTGACCACGATCAGGAACGTAAGCGGCGTCCGAGCCAGGGACAGTATTCCCGGTTCTATGAAGGGCCTTATCCACAAGGATATGCCCGAATGAGCGAAAATGCCCGACAGGGAGACCACGGCACCGAAGAATATGATGACGTCCCAGTTGACACCCTTCCCGACATCCTCCGCCGTGATGATGTCGAATAGAACGAGTGCCAGGACGGCCATCATTGCGCACGCCGCCGTGGGAATATGGTGATACCTCTCGGTGGCAAAGAGAACGAGAGCCCCCGTGAGGATGAGGGCGGTGACGACCTCACCGGTGCTGATCCTTCCGAGGGCCCGGTAAGTGTCGTGAAAGGATTCCCTGGCGACCGCCAGGCGAGTTTCGGGTCTGAGCAGGACATAGACGAGACCGACGAAAAGAATGCCGGCAATGAACCACGGCACGGACATGATCCGGAACCAGGCGTCAAAGGTGGCGAGCTGCTTCATGGCCGGGGGAAGGAAACCCATCATGAAAGGCCCCCACAGGGACCCCGTCAACCATCCCGTGCCCGGCAGAACGGCCCCACCCCAGGCTGCAAGACAGATGAGGGCACAGCCCCGCGATCTCTCCTTCAACCCGCATCCCTCGACGAGGTTCATGGCTATTGGCATGACGACGGAAAGGCGCACCGTTATCGATGGAGTGAGCGCGGAGAGAACGAGTCCGATAATGAACCAGGAGAGCACGATGGTGAAGTAGTTCGGTCGAAAGCTTTTCAGCACGAAGTAGGCAATCCGCTTACCCAAACCCGTCTTCGCCAGGGCATAACCGAGATAGAGGGCCGGGATGAGCACCCAGACGCCCGAGCTTGTGAACCCGCTCGTCACAACGCGAAGAGGAACCCCGAAGAGAACGGAGCCCGCGATAAGAACGGCCGATCCCGCGAGGTAGGGCACGCCTCCCGGCCTGAATATCCACAGACCCAGGGCGATGAGGATGCTGGAACAGACGCGATGGCCCTCAGCCGACAATCCGCTGAAGGGAAGGGCAAATGCCAGGACCACCGCGCAGACCACAAAGATCAGGGTACCCAGAACCTTCCAATATTTCACAGGCATTCCTTTTCAACAGGATGTGAGGGGGTCAGGATATCACATTTCACATCGTCACGCAGGCCTTTTGTAAGTGCTGCCCACCCCCGTCAGACCCTGACCGTGTTGCACGTGCGGAAGCCCTTTATGGCTTTTCCTTCCGCAGTCTTGAAGAAAGCGGTCACGACGTCCCGGTCCTGCGGTTCTTCGCAATAGTCGTTCCCCCTGGTATCGAACCAGAGAAGGCGCTTCTCCCTGAGCAGGGATGTGAATATGTGGAGGTCCCGGGGGTTCTTTCGCAGCCGGTCCGCCCGGGCAAGGTCCGATAGGCTGGAGGCACCGGGATTGGCGTCGATAAGGGCCTTTACGACATTTACGAACCGCAGAAGCCTCATGAAGGTGAACGTGGTCTCCCGCGGGAAAAGGGGGTTCGCCTGGAACATGACGCTTGAGCGTGTCATTGGAAAAAGGGCGGACGGGTCGCCACGGTGGATGCCGTTAAAGAGCGGGCTCCCCGGGGCCGGGTAGTAAATGCTCGGCCCGGGCAGCATCCTCTTTCCCATGAGAAAGGTCATCGTGTCTATTATCTCCCGCGGCGTCTGGCCCGGCAGGCCGATGATGAAGTGCGTCTCCACGAGAAAGTCCGAAGACTCCAGCCAGTCGAGAAGGCCGAGGAAGTTGGCCGGATACCTCCTTCGCTGCGAGGCGTGGACGGCCGGTGAGGTATCGACGAGGGAGAAATTGAGGCGCGAAAAACCGGCGTCGCGCATCTTCGTGAGCGTTGCCGTATCGAGGGTATGGCTGTAGAGGCCGTTCATGGCGGAGAGGGTGAAACCCCTTCCCTTCACGAGGTCAAGGACGCGGTGGAAAGAGGGGATATCGAGGTTGAGCATGTCGTCCTCGAAGTCAATGGCGCCTATCCCCAGCCCTTCTATCACGGACAGCTCCTTCTCGATGGACCCCTGGGTCCGGCGGCGGTAGGGCACGGGAGGCTTGCCGCAGAAGGAACACCCGAAGGGGCACCCTCTCGACGTGAGGAGAAAGGTGTACGGCCTTTTGCCGATACGGTACCTTTCGACGGGAAGGAGGTCGCGCGCGGGGATGAGGTCGATGTCTTCCTCGACGTGGACGCTCCCGGCCTGCAGGGTCCCGTCGCGGAAAAAGGCAAGGCCCGGCACGGACGGCAATCCGCCCCTGTCCCCCGCGGAAATGGTCCGGACCAATTCGAAAAGGGGCGTCTCCCCTTCGCCCCGGACCACGTAATCGACATCACCGCCCCTGAGGACATCCCCCGGGAAGAGGGTCGCGTGGGTCCCGCCCATCACGGTAATGATGCCGCTGTCGACCTCCTTCGCGATGGCGGCAACCTCCCGGGTCTCCCGGGAATAGGCAGTGAAGGAGGACGTTATGGCGACGAGGTCGGGACCTGCCTGCCTGATGGCCGTCGCTATCTCGCGGCGCGCCATTCCGTAGCGCGAGTATCGCCGGAACAGGGAAAAAGGCGTCTGCCTGTCGTCACGGTAGTACGGCGCAAGCTCCGGGAAACCGCCACCCTCGGGTCGCCGTGCGCCGAGACCCGTTCTGCAATCCAGGATGGCGACATCGCATACGTCCCGGATCTTCGCCGCTATATAAGCAAGCGCCAGGGGATAGGTCCTGATGGAGGTGTCGTAAAAATCCTCGATGGGCGGCTGAACAAGCAGGACCTTCATGGGAGCAGTATAGCAGAAAAGAAGGGTTAAAACCGCTTGAACCGCTTGAACGTTTTCAGAGCCCCGGCAAACGAAAAACCGTCCTATAAGTCCTATAGTGTCCTATTGGTCCTATATGTCCCATAGGTCCTATGCTGTCCTATAGGTCCTATCAGACCGCGCCTTTTGCGCTACGTTCCCTTCCCGGTCTCTTCGCCCAGCCTGTCCCTGATCATTTTCAGGATTATCAGGGATTCGCGCTCCCTCTCTTCCAGGGAACCCATGATGTAGCCGATCGTTTCACGGTACTGGGGGATGAAGATCTTGGAAAGGGCATTGCAGCGCCGCTGGGTCCTGCGCAGTTCCCGCGCGAGGCGCATCACGGCGTTCACGAGTTCCGCGAGCTCGGCAAGGGACGGAAGAAGGTCGACGAAGCGGCTCATGGCGACATCCGTGTTGGAGGACGTGCCACCCACTCCGAAGCGGACACCCATGGGCTCCTCCTGCAACGTTATCTTCGGGATCCCCATTCCCATGAGGCGGTCGTCCGACAGCGACACCTCGTGGCGCATCGACACGGCGAAGGCCGCCTCCTCGAGTGCCCGGGCACCTATGTCGAGCGTGGCCTCCCTGAGCGCCGCGAAGGCATGTCCGACGCCCTCGCCGACCCTGCTTTCCGCCTCCTCGGCGCGGGCGAGACGGCTCATGAGCTCGAAGATCAGGATCTGCCGTTTCTGTTCCAGGAGGTCATACCCCTCCTCGGCGAACTCAAGCTGCCGCTGCAACCCGAGAAGGTTCGATTTTGTCGGCGCCACGTTGAGTTTGGGCATGTCGTCCTCACAACTCTTGTGCCGTAAGACAGGCCTGGTCCTGTGCCCCCGTTCTCGGCTCCGAGCGGTAGTGCTTCCTGAGAAGCTCGTCGCTCACGCGGTGCAGCTCCTCGCGCGGCAGCACGGACAGCGCGTCCCAACCCATCTCCAGCGTCGTCTCTATGGAGCGGTTCTCGTATTCTCCCTGGTTGAGGAATGTCCCCTCGAAGGCCTCGCCGAACTTCAGGTACTGCTTGTCGAGCGGGCTCAGTTCTTCTTCACCGATGACATCCGCCAGGCCGCGGACCCTCTTCACGTAGGCGTAGCAGGCAAAGAGCTGGCTCGCCAGGATCGGGTGGTCCTCGCGGGTGAAGCCCTTGCCCACACCATCCTTCATGAGGCGCGACAGGCTCGGCAGGCCCGCGATGGGCGGGTAGATGCCGCGCTGGAAGAGGTCGCGGTCGAGAACGATCTGTCCTTCCGTAATGTAGCCTGTCAGGTCGGGAACGGGGTGACTGATATCGTCAGCAGGCATCGTCAGGATCGCCATCTGCGTGATCGACCCGGGCGAGTTCTCGATGCGGCCCGCCCGTTCGTAAAGACTCGCCAGGTCGGAATACAGATACCCGGGGTATCCCTTGCGCCCCGGTATCTCACCGCGTGCCGTCCCGACCTCGCGCAGGCTCTCGCAATAGTTGGTCATGTCCGTGAGGAGGATGAGGACGTGCTGACCGCAATCGAAGGCGAGGTGCTCGGCAAGGGTCAGCGCAACGCGCGGAGTGAGGAGCCGCTCCACGCTCGGCGCGTCCGCCAGGGAAAAGAACATAACGGCGCGGGAAAGCGCCCCCGATTCCCGGAAGTTGCGGATGAAGAACTCGGCAATGTCATGCTTGATGCCCATGGCGGCGAATACGATGGAGAATTCCACCTCTTCGTCAAGAAGGCGAGCCTGCCTAATGATCTGTGCCGAGACCCGGTCGTGGGGCAGCCCGTTGCCGGAGAAGACGGGCAGCTTCTGGCCGCGCACGAGTGCATTCATCCCGTCGATCGCGGAGAGACCCGTCTGGATGAATTCACGGGGGTAGCGTCTGGCGAAGGGGTTGATGGGCATGCCGTTGACGTCCCGGCGGTCCGCTGAGAGGGCCGGCGGTCCGCCGTCGGCGGGGCGGCCCAAGCCGTCAAAAACACGGCCGAGCATCTGCCGGGAGACGGGGAGGCGAAAGCTCTCCCCGAGAAAGCGCGCCCGGAGCGTCCGGGTGGCAAGCCCGGTCGTCCCCTCGAGGACCTGGACAACGGCATGGTGCTCGGAAACGTCAAGCACGCGCCCCATGCGGGGAATGCCCGCCGGGTCGATGATCTCCACCGTCTCGTCATATCCCACGTCACGGACCCTGTCGACCACGACCAGCGGCCCCTCGATGCGTGAGGCACCCACGTATTCAAGACCCCTGTCCTCAATATCTGCGAAGAGATCATTCATTGCAGACCGCCCCCTTCATGTATTGTCGTTCCAGTTCGTCCGCCTCTTCCCCGACTCTTTTTGCGAGCTCCTCCACCTTGTAGAGTTCCTTGTTGGACGTCGCCGCCTTCGCGCGGAGCACGTCGGAAACACAGTCCATACCGGTGACCTTCGCCAGGGGGACACCCTCCTGGATCAGGTCACGCCCCCTGTGATACAGCGTGAGGATGAGCCTCAGGAGGGCAACCTGTTTCTCCGGCGAGCAGTACATGTCGTTCTCATCGAAGGCGCTCTGGGCGAGAAAACCGTCCTTGAAGATCTCGGCGATGAAGAGGATGAGGCGCTGACTGTCGGGCAGCACGTCAGGCCCGACGAGCTTGACGATCTGCTGGAGGCGTTCCTCGCGCTGCAGGAGCGTCAGCGCCTCGGTCCGGAGATCCTCCCAGTCCGGGCAGCTTGCCTCCCACCATCCCTTGACATCCTCGGCGTATTCCGAATAGGAATGCAGCCAGTGGATGGACGGATAATGGCGGGCGTTGGCAAGCTCCGTGTCGAGGGCCCAGAAGCAGCGGATAAAACGGCGCGTGTGCTGTGTCACCGGCTCGGAAAAATCGCCGCCGGGAGGACTCACGGCCCCGACGATGCTCACGGAGGCACGATCGCCGGCAAGGGTCGTCACGGCACCGCCGCGTTCGTAGAACTGGGCGAGCCTCGTGGGAAGAGATGCCGGGAAACCCTCTTCCGCGGGCATCTCTTCGAGACGCGCGGCAAGCTCCCTGAGTGCCTCCGCCCAGCGGCTCGTCGAGTCCGCAAAGACCGCCACGGACAGGCCCATGTCCCGATAGTATTCCGCGAGGGTGATGCCGGTGTAAATGGAGACCTCCCGGGCCGCGACGGGCATGTTCGACGTGTTGGCGATGAGGATGGTCCGCTCCATGAGCGGCCGTCCGGACCGCGGGTCTTCCAGCTCCGGAAATTCGCGGAGAACTTCCGTCATCTCGTTGCCGCGCTCCCCGCAGCCGATAAAGACGATGATCTCGGCGTCGGACCACTTGGCGAGCTGATGCTGGGTGATCGTCTTGCCCGTTCCGAAACCGCCCGGTATGGCCGCCGCTCCGCCCTTGCCGAGAGGGAAGAAGGTGTCGATGATCCTCTGGCCGGTGATCAGGGGATCGGCTATCCTCAGACGCTCCCGGATCGGCCGCGGCTGTCTCACGGGCCAGCGCTGGAGCATTGTCACTTCCCTCTCGCCGTCCGGCGTACCGATCACCGCAACGGGGTCGAGAAGTGTGTAGTCCCCTTTCCCAACGATGGACAGCACAGGGCCGAAGACATCGGGCGGGACCATGATCCTGTGCGTGACGAGAGGGGTCTCCACGACCTGCCCTATCGCCTGGCCGGGACTGGCGGTATCACCCTTCGCCGCCAGGGGCTCAAAGGTCCACTGCCTGGTGTTGTCGAGGGCCTCCACCTTTTCGCCGCGGCGGATCCATGCGCCGCTCTTCGCCTCGATGCCGGGCAGCGGCCTCTGGATACCGTCGTAGATATTTCCGACAAGCCCGGGGCCAAGCGAAACGGACAGAGGCGCGCCCGTGCAAAGCACCCTGGCCCCGGGCTTGAGCATCGTCGTGTCCTCGTAGACCTGGATCGTCGCCAGATCGCCGATGATCCGGACCACTTCGCCCACAAGCCCCAGTTCGCCCACCTGGACGACCTCGTACATCTGTGCTCCGCTCATCCCCGTAGCCGTGATGATAGGTCCGCTGATACGGGTCGCGACAGGCCCTGCTGCTTGGGTCACATTCATCACGTGGCACCTCCTTCCGGCTCTCCCGCGGCGGCAGGCAACATCTCCGCCGCGATGGCACGCCGTATCTGCGGCCACAGGCGCTCAAGCCTCGCCCTGTAACGGTTGTCCCATACCTGCTTTTCCGCCGCGTCCGTTACGATGGGTCCGTCTTCAGACATGCGGGCATCCCAGGAGACAGTGATCTTTACCCCGGGCCGACCGGCCCGCGAGGCGATCTCCTCCTCCAGGGCCCCGCCAAGCATGGGCCGGCTCCCCTCGGCAAGGCGCACCACGAATTCGTCGCCTGTCATACCCCGGACGGCCTCGCTCGCGAGATTGATAACGCTTTCCCGGAGGTCGAAGCCGTTGCGGGCGGCCAGGTGCTTCGCAGCCTCTTCGCGTATGGATCCGAGGAGCACCTCGATGCGGGCGAGGTACAGCCGCCGCGTCTCGACGAAGACCGCCGCCAGCGTCAGGTCCCTGCGGCGCGCTCCCTCGGAGCGTGCCTCTTCAAGGCGCTTGAGACGAGCTTCGATGGCCGCCGAACCCTCCCTCCCCAGAAGGGCCTCGGCGTCCCGCCGCGCGCAGGAGATCATATCGTCACACTGGCGCCGTGCGTCGTCACTGATCTCCTGGCGGAGCACCGCTGAAGAATCATGTTCGGTCATGCTCATTTAACGTCCCTCGCTTTGTCCCAGCCGGATGCCCACGGCCTCCTGTACGAATTCCCTGAGGCTCCTTGTTCCGGCCGCTCGCCTGCCCGGCCCGGGAATCTCGACGATGAGCGGGTAATCCCTCTCCAGGCTCAACTCTTCCACCCGGTCGCGGATGAGGTCGGCAACCGTCGAGGTGAGAATGACGATGGCACAGTCGGGCTCCCCCATCACCCTGTCGAGCACCCGGGAGGCCTCATCCGCCGTGGCAGTTGCCTCACCGGCAACGCCAGCCAGCCGGAAGCCTCTCACAGTGTCCTCATCGGCGATGCAGAAGAACTTCATGGCCCCTCCTAGATCTTCTGCAGCAGCATCATGGCTATGGCGAAGCCGAGCACGGCAAGTCCCTCAGCCAGCGCGACAAACAGGATGCTCCGGGTAAGGAGTTCGGGCTTCTCCACCGCGGCCCCGAGAGCGGCCGATCCGATCTTTCCCACAGCGTATCCTGCCCCGAGGATGCTCACACCAACGGCGAACGCGGCTGCCACCGCGAGGCCGATGGTCCTCCCCAGGGAGGCCGTGGAGGCACTTTCCTGCGCCGCCTGTTCAGCCAGGACCTGCACGGCTGGAATCAGCGTCACCGCGAGAGCGGCTCCAACGGACCTGAGTGACAATTTCATCATGTGACACCTCCCCTCGCCGGCACGCGACCGGCTGTTTGCATGATCCCGCAGGCGGGATCAGGACTCCCTGAACCCGGTCTTTCCCGCCAGGCGAAAGGGTTCGAACGCCTGACCGTCCCCGGAGAAGAATTTGCCGAAGAATTCATAGTACTCCAGACGGAGCGCCTGTACCGATGCGATGATGCCCTCGAGGACTATGGCCACGAGATTCCCCAGTATGACGACGATAACGCCCCCGACGGTGCCCGCGACGGGAAGGTGCTTCACCTGTTCGGCGAGCATGAAGGCGGCGACGAGCAGCGCCGCATGGCTCATCGCGTAGGCCCCGAGCCGCACGAAGCTTATCGTGTTGGCGAGATAGGAGAGGAACGCCTCGAAAGCCCCCACGAAGGACTCCGTGATGGCAATGCCGAGCGTGCCGTGTTCCCCGGAGCGACGGAGGAAATACTCGAGAGGTTCCTTCAGTATCCAGCACAGCGCCGGCACCACCAGGAACACCACAAGCGCCGCTCCCATGAGACCCCGCGACGAGATCGCGTCCCGCCCGATGATCATCGCGAGCACGCCCCAGTAGAAAAGGATCCCCGCCACTCCGAACTTGTCGAGGAAGCCGCCGATCACGTCGCCGCGCCGGAAACGGTTGACGGCATTGAGTATCATACCCAGGCTGATCATGATGACGCCGACGGCGATCGCGCCGTACATGAGGCCCATGGGGTCGCCCTCGAGAGGATCGTGCCAGAGGGCGTATCTCTTGAAATGCTCGAGACCGAAGAAGCTGCCGTAGACGATCCCGAAAACGACGCTCGACAGCCCGCAGGCCGTGAGCAGTACACCCATGTCGCGGGTCTTCTCCGTCTTTCCCTTAAGGAGCGCCGCCACCCCCAGGGCGGCAAGGGTCGCACCGTGGCCCCAGTCCCCGAACATGATCCCGAACATGAGCACGTAACTGACGGCAACGAAGATGGTAGGTTCCAGTTCCCGGTAGTTCGGCGTTCCGTAGGAGGAGATGAGCATACCGAAGGGTCGCAGCAAACCCGAATGCGTAAGGAGGGTGGGGACCTTCTCCTCCGGGGCGTCATCCGGAGCGGTGACCTCGATGGCACAGCGGCCGCGGGTGATCCTCCTGAGGTGTTCACCGACTCTGGCGGCCTCATGTGCCGGCACCCAGCCCGTTATCAGCGTGGTCGCATCCGTCCGGGCCAGTTCCTGCTGCGCCCTTACGAGTCCGAGCTCGGCCCAGATCGCGGCCTCAAGCCCGTCGAGGTAAGGCGCGAACTCATCGGCCAGTGACTTGAGCCGGATGTCGAGTCTCTGGAGCTCCGTTTCAAGGCGCTGGTGCTCTTTCTCCTTTTCCGCGCACAGCGTGTCCGGCGTGGCGCCTTCCACCTCGGGAAGGACCTCGCGCTGAAAGCCCGCTCCCTGCAAGGCCTTCTCCAGGGAATCCGAGTTCTGACGGGTCGTCATGGCGATCACCGGCCGCCGGCCCTTCTGCCCTTCCAGCACTGCCAGGGCCACATTGTCGCCCAGCGCTGCCCGAAGGCTGGCGAGATTCTGCTCCGGCAGGTTCCCCGTCACGAAATGGAGGAAGGAGAAATGATCGGGACCGGCGAGCGGAACGTCGAGCCCGCGCCAGTCCGATACCTGATCGCACAGTGCCGTCAGGTCCCTCTGCCGCTGCCGGTAGGCCCTGCGAAGGTGCGAAACCTCCCCGATATGTTCCTCGATGGAACCAAGTCTCTCATCGGCTTCGGACAGGTCGATCTCTCCGGGAGGTTCCCCGCCTGCCGGCGCGGTGATCTCGAGGAGGCGCCGTATCTCTTCCAGCCTCGCGCGCAGGCGCTCGTACCGGCCTATCTCGCCTGTGAGGTCACGCACGGCGAGGGCGGGCGTCTCCGCCCCGGCGGGCAGACGCGTCAACTGTATCACTCCCATGCGGCCGAGGGTCGTGAGCACCTCCCGCTCGTCCTTGTCGAGGACCACGGCGCTGAGCCGCGACATCGGGGCGGGACTAAACATGTGACACCTCCCTTTCCACGCGCGGCACCATCCGGGCCCGTATGATGTCTTCGCCGGCACCCGTGCGGATACCCTCGGAGATGGTTATGAGGTTCGCCACCTCCAGGCGGCGCAGCGCCACATACCCGACAACAACGCCAAAACCCATGTGGCTGCGCCTGAATGCAGTGTTCGCAAGGCGGTGATACCGCCTCCATGCCAGGTCCTCTATAAAAGGTATCTGAATGGCCGAGGATGATTCGCTTAAGGCCCCTTCCACAGGCAGGGGGTCGATGGCGCGCATGACGGCACGGCCCACCGCGATCCAGGGGTCATGGTCATCCAGCATGGCGGCGAGGACGGCGTGGGGTATCCGGGCCCCGGGGACGTGGAAGGACAGCAGTTGGTCCGCCGCCAGGCCATAGTTGAATTTCCCGCGCAGGACGAGCATGAGGTGAAAGATGTCCGCCTCCTGGCATATCACACCTTCGACCTCTTGCCGGTCCCGGTTGGAAAGGAGCGCGAGGCGAACCATAAGTTCCTGGAGATACCCGCTGTCCAGGGCCGCCTCCAGAAAGAAAGGTCTCGCGTCTTCGCCATAATCCCTGATCGCCTTCTCGAGGCCCTTGCGCAGCGGCCCGAAGGGAAGGAGCATCACGAAATCGGTGAGAGCCGGCGCCCTCACCAGTGATTCCACCACCGCCTGCGTCTGTCCTGGCAGAGGGACAAGGCGTTCCCTCACCTCTTCCAGGGGGGTCTTTGTGATGCACGCTCTGAGGAGCACTTTTATGTTCTCGGCCTCAAGACGGGCAGGCATCCAGTCGATCAGATGCCTCTCAGTCCGGTCCAGGTGGCCGGGGAAGCCCGAGAATTCCCTGGCAAGCTCCTCGATCAATTGACGTTGAAAGTCCGTGGTCCCTTGAAACTCCCGCTCGGGAAAGATGGCCCGCGTGAACTCCTGAAGGTTGCGGACACGCGTGAGGGAATCGAGCCTGTCTCCCTCAGCCATTGAACTGCGCCTTCCGTGAAGGCGGGCCACAAAGTAGTCGAGGTTGCCTGTCATTCGCCTCCTTAAGGTACCGTCACGTCTTGCATACGCACCGGACAATACCTTCTACAAAACGTTTTCTTCGGGCCTCGTCGATATCTACATCTCTTTCGATCTTCGCTGCCGCCCGGGCCAATCTTTCCTCCTTTTCCTTCCCGGCCTCGGCGGCGGCGGCGGTAATGATGCGGTCGGCCTCGGCGGCTGCCTCCTGGTGTGCGGTGGCGGTGATATCCTGCGCTTTCTTCCGGGCCTCTGCGATGATGCGGTCGGCCTCGGCCTTCGCCTCTTCGACCGCCCGTTTCGCCTCTGTCTCGGCAGCCACGATCTTCTGGATCACTTCGCGCATGAAAACCTCCATAGAGACGGCTTGAACCACTTGAGTAGCTCGAGCGTTGAGAAGGCGGAGGAGGATGAGTTGACGGGTTTTCGGCTCAGCGGCAGGGGTGGCCGAAGCGCCCCGGGGTGGTTATCCGGGGAAGAAGATCTTGTTTCAGTATGGCTTGTGTGCCCCCACATGTCTCATCACCCTTTCCTCATTGACCGTGCTGAATCGGATGCAGGAGTGATAAGAGCGCCTCACTACTTAGCCAGGCCGAACGTTCATATATATCAAGTATAGCGTCAACTTTCATAAACACAAGTGGACAAATTGTCCGCAGTGGTGCCCAAAACAGTCTTTTCAACAGGGGGGATTTGTGATAATAATGTCAACTATCGGGAAAAGGGAACAGCAAGGAGCAGGAAGAGAGGGTCGACCACCCCGTGGCATACCGATGACTCAGATAAAACTGGCACACAGGACCGTTGCGAACGGTGAACAGAGGACTCAGCGGCCGATTCATGCCCAGCGGCGTGCCGAGAGGTTCTTCCGCGGCCGGATACTGCAGGACCTCAAGGGCCAGTTCCTCGAATTCATGAACGACGGTTTCTCGGCGCAACTCATAGACGAGAAGACGAAACGCCTCGTCGACGATCTCACGGGAAGCAGCGGTGGCGTGCGTCTCGACAGGCTCGGTTCCATCCGCTTCTTCGTCGAACGGGAGGACCTCTTCCGGGACATCTCGGAGATACTTCGAAGACTTCCCCAAAAAGACAGGATAGAGGACCTGCTCGCCAGCGCCGACATGACGCGCAGGTACTCCATTGCCCTCGCCTTGAGGCCCCCCGGTGCGGAACTGATGGGTGCGAGCGGCCCGAGGCAGGACCCCGTCACCACGAGCATCATAATGGATGTCATGACGCGCTGGCTCGCCTGTATCCGTCAAAGGCGGGAGGTGCTCGGCGACGTTCTTTCCGCGCTCGACGGGAAGGAAGGAACCGACCTCGAGGAGTACTCCGGCCTTCCCGAGACCCTCGACGACATTTCCCTGAACATGGACACCTACCGGGAGCTCGAGGGCATCATTGAGGACGTCATGAACAAGCTTCTCTCCCGGCAGGACACAAAGCCCGTGGCGAAACGGTGGTTCTGGGAGAAGGTTATCGTCCAGGGCATCGAGCTTATCAACAATTATTGTCATAACGAGGGGTGCCCACCCGACTGCCGCCGCATCCACGACGAGGCACCTGACGTGGCCGCCGCCATCTTGAGGCTCATCTACCCCGACCGCTTCACCGGGGGACCTGAAGAGACCGCCGCCGAGATAATGGGGCGCTACCTCCAGATACGGCATCCGGCCAACGACGAGGATACCTTCATCAGGAACCTCTTCTCCCGCCACATCGATGAAGACCCCGAAACAACCGGTCCGTCACAGGACAGGGCCGTCTGATATTATTCTTTCCTCTTTGTTCTCTTCGAACCGCTAGAATCACCCTGTCATGGAACACTTCATTCTGCAGACAGACAATCGGGGTGAATCTTCACAGGACTCTTGCACACCCCCACCTCACGTTAGCATGACCCTTTCCTCGCGATCATCACCCCTGCCGCCATGCCGGTTGCGGTTCAGGGATTTATCTGTCCCGGCTTGCCTCCGGACCCCCCATCCCGGGTCCTGAACCCTTCTTCGCCGGCAAAAAAAGGCGGGGTTGCCACACCCCGCCTTTTCATTTTCTCAGTGACCCTTGCTACTTGGTCTGAAGGTATTCGTCAATTGCCTTCGCGGCCTTTCTTCCCGCACCCATGGCGAGGATGACCGTGGCGGCGCCGGTTACGATGTCGCCGCCGGCGAAGACGCCCTTGCGGCTTGTCTGTCCCGTTTCCTCATCTGCCACGATGTTGCCAGACTTCTTGAGTTCCAGGTCCGGTGTGGTGGATGTGAGGATGGGGTTCGGGCCCTGGCCGATGGCGACGATGACAACGTCCACATCGAGGACAAAATTGGAGCCCTTTATCTCGACGGGTCTCCTTCTGCCTGACGCGTCGGGTTCGCCGAGTTCCATCTTCACACATTCGAGCCCCTTGACCCAGCCCTGGTCATCGCCGACCACCTTGATGGGGTTCGTAAGGAGCCTGAAATCGATACCCTCTTCCTCTGCGTGATGCGCTTCTTCCGCACGGGCGGGCATTTCGTCGCGGCTGCGGCGATAGACGAGGTACACGTCCGCGCCGAGGCGCTTCGAGACCCTGGCGGAGTCCATGGCCACGTTGCCGCCGCCGATGACCGCCACCTTCGAGCCGACTCTGATGGGTGTGTCGTATTCAGGAAAGAGGTATGCCTTCATGAGATTGGCCCTGGTCAGGAACTCGTTGGCGGAATAAACGCCATTCAGGTTCTCGCCGGGGATGTTGAGAAAGTAAGGAAGGCCTGCGCCGGTGCCGATGAATGCGGCATCGTAGCCCTGGGCAAAAAGCTCGTCGAGGGTGACCGTCTGGCCGACGATGGAGTCGACCTTAACCTTGGCGCCGAGTTTCTCGAGGTAGTCAACCTCGCGCTGTACGATCGCCTTGGGGAGACGGAACTCGGGGATACCGTAAACGAGCACGCCGCCCGCCTTGTGAAGCGCTTCGTAGATGGTGCATTCGTGGCCTTTCTTGCTCAGTTCGCCCGCGACGGTGAGACCGGCGGGGCCGGCACCGATGATGGCGACCTTCTTGCCCGTCTTCTTCGGCAGCGTGGGAACGCGGACATCGCCGAGACCAAGCTGATAGTCCGCGGCAAAGCGCTCGAGACGACCGATGGCAACGGGTTCCGACTTCTTGCCAAGGATACACTTCGATTCGCACTGTGATTCCTGGGGACAGACCCTGCCGCAGACGGCGGGGAGGCTGTTCGTTTCCTTGATGATATGGATGGCGCTCATGAAGTCGCCTTCCTTGATCTTCGCGATGAACTGGGGGATCTGGACGTTGACGGGGCAACCCTCAACGCAGGGCGGCTTCTTGCAGCCGAGGCAGCGCTGGGCCTCCATCATGGCGTTCTCTTTCGTGTATCCCAGGGCCACTTCGCCAAAGTTCTGGATCCTCTGCTTCGGCGCCTGCTCCGGCATCTTCACGCGTTTTCGGGCCTTCTTGATGGGCTTTTCCAGCGCCTCCATCTTGCACTTGTGGTCCCAGAGGGCGCGCCGCTCTTCACGGTTGTACATCTTCTGGCGGAGCACCAGTTCAGGGAAGTCCACGGCATGTCCATCGAACTCCGGGCCGTCGACGCAGACGAACTTCGTCTCGCCGGCGATGGTGGCACGGCAGCAGCCGCACATGCCGGTGCCGTCGACCATGATCGTGTTGAGGCTGACAACGGTCTTGATGCCGGTCGGACGGGTCACGTCGCTGACGGCCTTCATCATGATGACGGGGCCGATGCCCACGACGAGGGGGATGTTGGCGGCACCGCGCTCTTCGATGATCTTCTTGAGAACATCGGTGACAAAACCATGGTGTCCATACGAACCGTCATCGGTCGTGACGTGCACCGTGGTGCTCGCCTTCTTCATCTCTTCCTCGAGGATGAGCATACCCTGCGTGCGGGCACCGATGATGGAAATGACCTCGTTACCTGCCTCCTTGAGTGCCTTCGCGATGGGCAGGACGGGGGCAACGCCGACGCCGCCGCCTACACAGACAACGGTGCCGAAGTTCTCAACGTGGCTCGGTTTCCCTAGGGGGCCGACGACGTCGAGAAGGGCCGCGCCTGCCTCGAACTTCGCCAGCTTCTGGGTGGACGTACCCACTTCCTGGAATATGATGGTGATGGTGCCCTTCTTGCTGTCATAGTCCGCAACGGTGAGCGGTATACGCTCGCCCATGTCGTCGCCGCGGACGACAACGAACTGCCCGGCCTTGACCTTCTTGGCTATGTCCGGAACATAGAGCTTGTACATGGTGATCGAAGGAGCAAGAACCTTCTTCTCCAGGATCTGGTTGATTTTAGATGCTTTCTTGGTAGCCATAACGTCTCCTTTTCAAAAGTTTAATTCTATCAAAACAATTACTTGTCGTTCACCTGTTTGAGCGGCAGCCTGACGGTGAAGACCGTTCCTTTCCCGACCTTGCTCTCGACCTCGATGCGCCCGAAGTGGGATTCCACTATCCTTTTTACAATGGACAGCCCCAACCCGGTGCCTGTCGTGTAGCGCGTGTTCGGTCCCTGCACCCGGTAGAACTCGTCAAAGATGCTGGGGAGGCACTGCTCCTCGATGCCGATGCCCGTGTCGCTCACGCTTATGCTGAGGTAATGGGCCTCCGGCACGGCCCTGACCGTGACCTTGCCGTTCTTGACATTGTACTTCATGGCGTTGGACACGAGGTTCGTGAAGAGCTGCTCCATTTCGGACCTGTCGGCCTCAACGAGGGGCAGCTTCTCGGGTATCTCGACGGAGAACGACACGTCCTTCGTCGAACCCTGAACCTTGAAGAGCTCAACGGTGCTCTCAATGATCTCCGTGATGTCCAGGAGCTCTTTCTTTCTTACCACCTTCTTCGATTCCAGCTTCGCGAAGAGCAGGAGATCGTTGACGAGGTCCATAAGCGACCTTGCCCTGAGCTTTGCCCGCTCCAGCATCTGCCGGTTGAACTGGGGGTCCGTGCCCGCCACTCCCGTGAGATAGGCATTGAGATACCCTTCGATGGCCCCCAGGGGCGCCCGTATCTCGTGCGCCACCATCCTCACGAACTGGGATTTTATCTCCTCGACCTCCTTGAGACGGGAGATATCACGGAAGGTGCACACGACGCCGAGGTTCTCGCCTTTCTCGTCGCGCACTCCCGCAACAATGACCATTAAGGTCTTCGGGGTCTCCCCTGCGAGGACCACCTCTTCAGAGATGATCGTGTACTGGGAAGAATCAGGGGAGAACGCCTTGTTGATAACGTCTATCAGGTCCTGCTGCTTCAGCGCCTTCTGGAAATCCATGCCCACCCCGGACTCGTCGACCCTACCCCGCACGTTGAGCATCTTGAGCACCGCCGGGTTCCACAGGACAAGCTGGTGCTCCCGGTTGATGACGAGGATACCGTCGGCCATCGAGTTCACGATGGCGTGGAGCTTCGATTTCTCGCTTGCCACTTCGAGGAGCCGCTGGTCCCTCTCTTCGCGGAGCTTTTCCTTTTCCAGGGTGAGCCGCCTCTTGTCGAGGCCCCGGTTGATGACCGCCATGAGCTGGTCCGGGTTGAAGGGCTTGGGTATGTAATCGTAGGCGCCGTGTTTCATAGCCTCAACGGCCGTCTCCACCGTGGCAAAACCCGTGATGACCACGAGGATGATGCCCGGGTCGATCTGCCGCACGTGCTCCATGAGCTCAAGTCCGCCCATGACGGGCATCATGAGGTCGACGAGGATGAGGTCGTAGGGCTTCCCCTTGACCATCTCGAGCGCCATCTTGCCGTTCTCGGCAACTTCGACGCCGTACCCCTCTGACGCGAGGATCCTCCGGCATCCTTCACGGATGCCTTTCTCGTCGTCGACAACAAGGATGGTGACAGATTCGGCCATTGACATTCCCGTAAGGGTCTACCCCTATTTCGTCCTGTCGATGAGGGCGTTGATCCTCTTGACCAGTTCTTCCGGCTCCACCGGTTTGGCCACGAAATCATCCGTCTTCATCCAGTAGCCGTCCTGGTCCTGGGTGAAATCGTACCCCGTCTCGCCGGCAACGGCGGAGATCATCAGGATGGGGATGTCCTTGTAGCGCGGATCGGCCTTGATGGACTTTGCGAAACTGAACCCCGTGTCGTGCTTCTCCAGCATCAGGTCGAGGAGGATGAGGTCCGGCGCGTCGAACTGCACCTTGTCCATACCCTCGCGAGCGGAGAATGCCGTCTCGACTTCGAATCCGTTGTTCTGCAGGACTGCCTTGTTGAGATCAACGAAATCGACGTCGTCATCAATGATGAGAATTCTTTTTTGTGCCATGGTTCCTTCTCCCTGTATTTATATTTTGATTTGCCGCTAATCCTTTGGCCGGTGTAATGATTCCCGCCGCATCGGCGTCGACGGGCAGCGTGATGATGAATGTGCTTCCCTTTCCCAGTTCCGTCTCGACATCTATCTGCCCCGAATGGCGCTCAACGATGCCGTAAGAAATGGCGAGTCCGAGCCCCGTTCCCTTCTCCTTTGTGGTGAAGAAGGGGTTGAAGAGCTTGCCGATGTTCTCCGGCGGGATGCCCGGTCCCGTGTCGCGTATCCTGACCTCGATCGTACCTCCCTCGTGGGTAGTGGTGAGCGTGAGAAAACCCTTGCCTTCCATCGCCTGCGCCGCATTGAGCATGATGTTGAGAAAGACCTGCTTGAGCTGTGTCGCGTCGGCGAAAAGCATCGGGAGATCGTCGCTGAATACCTTCTTAATCTTGATGTTCTGAAAGAGGACCTGGTTGATGAGAAGACCCAAGGTTTCCTCGAGGAGGTCGTTCACGTTCGTCTCGCCCGGTTTGAGCTTTGTCTCCCGCGCGAAGCTCAGGAGCCCCTGCACGATCTCCTTCGTCCTGTTGGCCTCGGTCACGATAAGATCGATATCTTCCTTCCTCGGGTCATCCGGTTCGAGGGACCTTGCCAGTATATGGGCATAGATGGTGATCGTGCCAAGAGGGTTGTTTATCTCGTGGGCGACGCCCGCGGCAAGCTGTCCCAGGGCCGCGAGCTTCTCCGTTCTGATGAGCTGGAATTGAGCCTGCTCCAGTTCCTGGTGGGACGTCTGCAGTTCCCTGTGCGATTTTTCAAGCTGCTGGTAGACGCGCTTGGAGTCTTCCAGGAGATATGGCAGGCAGTACTCCGCCTCTGATATGCCCTGTACGACTGCGACGGCCTTCTCCCGGCACGTGTTGTAGCCGCAGGCGCGGCAGTCGAGGTTATTATGGGGAGGCAGCTTGTTTATCTTCTTGAGAACGGCCCGTATCTGCTCCTCCGTGGGATCGGGGAGCTTTTGGACGTTGGCCTTGTGCTCTTTCGTGATCTTTACGTCGGCAAAATCCCTGAGGGTGCGCTGGAGCGCGGACGCCGTCTGGGGGCTGAACTGGGACTTGGCGTACCGGGACACGATCTGCCTTCGTCCCACCACGGAAAGCTCGCGTTCCACGAAGGAACCGTCCACGCAACCATCGCAGAAGACAAGGTCCAGGAACCTGGCCTGGATCGACCCCTTAGCGAGCTGGTTCAGTGCCGCGATGACCCGTCTTCGCCCGTAGGCCACGCTCGTCTCACCGACGAGGACGTCGAAACTGTGCCCCAGGCTCCGGTTGAGCCCGCCTATGACGGGGACGATCCGGCCCAGTGCCGGCACGGGCCCATCGAACGGTGCCTCGTCCACGCGTCTCGGGTTGATGCCGGCCTCGGCAAACATGAACCGCACATCGCGGAAGGTAATGACATGATCGATGGCATCGGCGTTCTCCTCATAGTCCATCTCTCCCATGCGGGCAAGGCACGGGGAAATATAGACAACGCGCCATCCCTCGCCTTTCGCCTTCTTGATGGCCCTTCCCGCGGCTATCATCGGGGAGACTATGGGCGCGAGGTAACCGATAAGCTGGGGAAGATACTTCTCGATGTAGGAAACGATGACGGGACAGAAGGAAGATATGACGGGTTTTTCCGTGTCCTCCGCCAGAAGTTTCCGGTAGGGCCCGCTGATCAGTTCCGCGCCGACGGCGCCTTCCCAGACCTCCTTGAACCCGAGGGCCTTGAGGGCATAACTGAAACCCCAGGGGCTCACATTGTCGAGAACGGCCGGAAAAGAAGGGTCGAGACAAGCGACGACATTCTCGTTCGCCTCTATGAGGTTCCTGACAACGCTCGCGTCGCTCCGATATGTCATCGCGCGGTGCGGACACCCGGTGATGCAGTTTCCGCAGAGTATGCATCGCTCCGGGATGATGCGGATCGATTCCTTCTCGAGTTTGATGGCCTTCGCAGGACAAAGCTGCACGCAGTAAAAGCATCTGCGGCATTTACGGTTGTTGACCTCTACCCTGGAATCTCCCCGGCAGTGTTCTGACTTGAAATCTCGTACGGTATTCATCCAAATACACAGGAAATTTAATAAATTACCACAAATATTACAGGAATTGGGAAGCTTTGTCAATGAATGGAAAAAGGGCAAAGACAGTTTCAGGTTTCAGGTTCCAGGTCTCAGGAGGAAAGACGGTTCCAAGCTCCAAGTTTCAGGTTTCAGGCTGTAAAAGACCCCCAATTCTAAGGCTCTGTGGCTTCCCGGGAGAAACCCTTTCTCTTAAGGTCCTTAACCTGAAACCTGAAACCGTCTTTATCCCTGGAAGTGAAGGGCCTGTTTCGGGCAGGCTTTTACGCAGAGGCCGCACTTGAGGCAATCGCCCTTGAAAGCCATGGCTTCATTTTCCTTCATTTCCTGGGGGGCAAGCTGCATGGGGCAGGTCTTCGTACACAGACCGCAGCTCACGCAGGCGTTCTTGTCCATATTCAGCGGGAAACGGTTCTTCCCCACCCAGCTCGAGAGACTCCCGATGGGACAGATGGAACACCAGGCTCGCTGGTGGAGGAAAAGGGCCATGAAAACTCCGACGACAGTCGTGATGGTGAGGAGTATGACAAAGAACTTCCCTATCGCGTCCGGGTCCGGCCAGAGGCGCACGATCTGGAAGGTGAGCATGGCCATGAGGAACGCGAGGACCGCCAGTCTTACCGGCGTCCCCCTCAACCAGCCGGGAATCTTCCGTCCCGGGCTGATGACCTTCATGTAGGTGTCCGCGAAGGACCCCCGCGGACACATCCAGTTGCACCATTTCCTGCCCCGCACGGCGGCAAGCCCGACGCCCGCGACCATGCACAGAGGGATAAAATACCCGATAAGGGGATAGAACCACCCCGCACCGNNCCCCGCCTCGACCGTTTGGCCTCCTCAAGCCCCGCCTTGACCGACCCTTTCCCCTTCTCCAAGCCCTTCTCTCCCGTCTCGTTCATAACTCCCTCTTCCCTTGATCCGTCCTATAGGTCCTATTTCCTATAGGTCCTATCTATTCCTATACGTCCTATCCCTCCGCCACGGTCCCCGCGGTCTCCTGCATGCTCTTTGAGATCCGCTCCTTGTCCCGCAAGGTTTCAAGGAGCACGCCACGCATCAGGGAACAGGCCTCGGTTATCCTGGGGCTTGCGAGCCTGTAATGGACCGCCGTGCCCTCCCGCCGTGACACGAGGAGCCCCTTCTGCTTCAGTATGGATAGATGCTGGGACAGGTTCGCCTTGTTTATCTCCATTTTTTCGAGCATCTGCCCCACAGACCGCTCTCCGTCCTTCAACATGCTCAATATCTGCAGCCGCCGGGGATTAGCCAACGCCAGGCACACCTCCGCCTGCAATTCAAAAACCTCCATTTCCTCCTCAGGCCTCATACCCATCTCCTCTGGTTTCTTTATTGCTTTGTTTCATTATAGCGCAACTGTAATACAGTCCGTGCCCGCTGTCAAGACCCTGCCGCGTGAGGGGCTGGGAGGAGAGGACAGCGCAGGGTGAAGCGATGGGGGCTATGGACCGATAGGACAAGATAGGACCAATAGGACATATTGGACCTATCTTGTCCTATAAGTCCTATCCTCTCCAGGCGGGACCTCCGGCAACAGGGAGGTTTTCGCTTCTCCTACCTCGACAGGCAGCGCATGATCTCGCCCACGTACATCCTGTGGTAGTCCTTCTTGGGGTAGAAGCTGTCCATGTCCGGCACGAGGAAGTTCTGTGGCTGAATGTCCTGATAATAGATCTTCCTGCACTCGATGACAAGGCGCGCTTCAGCGAAGTGGATCGTGTCCTCGCTAAAGACGGGGGTGAGCCCCGCCTCGGCGACCTTGTTCACGTCCCTGCCTGATGCCGTCCCGCAATAGGTAAGGGCGTCACGGTACTCCTCGTCGAAGAAGCTCAGGCTGAACGACCATGATCGTTCCATGAATTCATAGGTGTAGCGGGTCGGGCGCACAAGGCACATGGCGATCCGTTTGTCCCACGCCACACCAAGTCCTCCCCAGGCGCCGGTCATGGTGTTGAAGGAATCCTTCGTCCCAGCCGTGATCAGCATCCAATCCGCCCCGATAAGCCTGAACGGGTTGCGCCCGATATCCTCGGCCTTCATCTCCGTAAATACACTCTCCATGGAAACCTCCAAAAGAAGTTTTAAGTTTTAGGTGTTAAGTTTTAAGTTCAATACTATTACGCGACCGTGTTCATTGCAAGGCCGTGATTGTCTTACTCCGTCGTCCCGGCTATCCGCGGGGACGCGATATCATCGGATGGGTTTCCTCGGCGCACCGGTTCCTGGCTTCTTTAGCTTAACAGGCTGTTGACAAAGTGATTTCCGAATGCGGTTCGTGGTCTTTCGTCATTCCGGCGAAGGCCGGAATGACGGAGAAAAGGAGTTTACCAACAGGCTGTTAAAACCTGAGACTTGAAACTTAAAACCTTTCTTGACGTTTAAGGTTCCCGTCGGTTGACCGATTACTAGTGTGCAGGGGTGCAGTCCTGGGGGCTCCTGATGGGTGGAGGTAAAGGTGGCAATGAGGAATGATAGTCCGCGAGGAAACTTACGGGAAGCGGGTTGTATTATTTCCCGGCGATCATTTTGTAACAGACAAGAAGCTCAGAATATCCACTCTTCTTGGCTCCTGCGTCTCCGCGTGCCTCTATGACCCGGTCAACCGGGTCGTGGGCATGAACCATTTCCTGCTCAGCACAAAGCGTTATAACGATGATATGCCTCTCGTCCTCTCCGAAGCGGGACGTTATGGCGTGCACGCCATGGAACTCATCATAAACGGCATGTTGAAGCTCGGTGCCCAGCGCAAATACATCAAGGCAAAGGTCTGCGGCGGCAGTTCGCTCTTGAAGACACAGAAGGACGAGGACAGCTTCCGGTGCGTCGGCAGGGTCAATTGCGCCTTTATCCAGGAATTTCTCCGCAACGACGGCATCACGATAGTCTCCTCGGACCTCGGCGGCGACCTCGGCAGGGTGGTCCATTTCGACACCCGCGACTATGCGCTCTATATCAGAAAGATCAGGAAAGTCTCCCTTCAGGGCCTCGGTGCAAGGGACAAGGAATACTGGAAACGGGAACTCAAGCGCCACCTCGACGAGGGAACGACGCCGGACCTGTGGTAAAGACAAAGACTGTCGCAGGTCGCACGTCGCACGTCGCACGTCGCCAAAAAAGACCCTGGGAGGGAACGGGCTGTGAACATGATCGTAGAGCCAGACAGCGGGTCTTTTGTTGGCTTTCAAAGATGTGACGTGGGCCCTGTGGCTTGTGACGCGTCTTTGACTTGTGGCGTGGGACTTGTGACTCGTGACGGTCTCTGGCCTCGGCCGGAGACCGGTTTTTTGGCCTGAGCCGCTCGAACCGCTTGAACGTATGACAGCGCGTATATAAAACCCCCCTCGTGCAACGCCGGAAGCCCTTCATTCCGGGCCCCGTTGTTTCCGCGCCCCCCCACGTTCCACAACGTCGCGTCGCGACTGAACACATCGGACATAAAGAACAAAATGACGGTCTTCACGTCCTCTGCACGTTCAAGCGGTTCGAACGGCCCAAGCAGTCCAAACCGAGTTTTCCTTTCTTGTCTTCTCTACGCTCAAGCGGCTCAACCTGTTCAAGCGGCTCAAGCCGTCGTTCACTGTTTTCCCGTCGTCAGGTATTCGTGTATGGCACGGGCTGCCTTTCTACCGGCGCCCATGGCGAGGATGACCGTCGCGGCGCCCGTCACGATGTCGCCTCCCGCCCACACCCTGTCACGGGTTGTCTTCCCTGTCTCCGGGTCGGCCACGAGCGTCCCCCGTTTCGTAGTATCGAGACCAGGGGTCGTTGCCGGCACGAGCGGATTCGGGCTGTTGCCGATGGCGCACACGACGGCGTCCGTCGACATCCGGAAGTTCGAACCCTTCTTCTCAACAGGGGTGCGCCGTCCTGACGCGTCCGGTTCCCCGAGCTCCATCTTGACGCATTCGATCTCCTTCACCCACCCGTTCTCATCACCCAGGTAGGCAACGGGGAGGGTAAGCATGTCGAAGATCACCCCTTCTTCCTCCGCGTTCTCAGCTTCCTCGGCGCGCGCCGGCAGCTCCGCGTGGGAACGCCGGTAGACGATGTGCGATTCCGCGGCGCCCATGCGCAGGGCCGTCCGTGCGGAGTCCATCGCCACGTTGCCCCCGCCGACGACGGCGACCTTTATGTGCTTCTTCACCGGGGTCGAGGACCTTGGGTACAAGTAGCCCTTCATGAGGTTCATACGTGTCAGGTACTCGTTCGCCGAATAGACACCGTTCAGGTTCTCCCCGGGTATGTTCATGAACCAGGGAAGTCCGGCGCCAGTCCCGACGAAGAGCGCGTCGTACTCTTCGAGAAGCTCGTCTATGGAACGCGTCTTACCGACTACGAAATCGGTGAACACTTTCACCCCGAGGGCCTTCAGGTAGTCCACCTCCCGCTGGACGATCGCCTTGGGAAGCCGGAATTCGGGAATACCGTAGACAAGAACACCCCCGGCCTTGTGAAGCGCCTCGAAGATGGTCACTTCATGGCCGAGAAGGATGAGGTCGCCAGCAACGGTCAGTCCCGCGGGACCGGAGCCCACGACGGCCACCTTCTTGCCCGTGGGTTTCGCCCTGGCCGGCAGGTCGATCTTTCCCTGGGCCGCCTCCCAGTCCGCAAGGAACCTTTCGAGGCGCCCGATGGCGATCTCCGCCTTCTTGTTGCCGAGGATACACTTCGACTCGCACTGGGATTCCTGCGGGCAGACCCGTCCCGAGACCGCGGGCAGACAGTTCTTCTCCTTCAGCTTCTTTATGCCCGCCGCGAAATCACCCCTCGTGATGCATCCGATGAAGCCGGGGATGTCTATCTCCACGGGGCACCCCGTGACGCACCTCGGCTTCTTGCACTGGAGACAGCGTGATGCCTCCGCTCGTGCCAGTTCCTCCGTGTAGCCCAGCGCCACCTCATCGAAATTGTTCCGCCTCATTTCCGGAGACTGCCTCGGCATATCTCTGCGGTTGAGGTCTATCTTGCTCGTCTTTTCTTGGGTCTTTTCTTCATTCATGCCAGGCACACTTCCCTTCGTTATGCGCGGGTGCGTCGCTCTTGCGGAAGAACATGGCCTCCTCCGTCACGTACGCCTTCCTGCGCGCGAGAAATTCCTTCCAGTCAATGTCGTGTCCGTCGAACTCGGGACCGTCAACGCAGGCGAACTTCATCTGCCCCGCGACGGTGACCCGGCACACGCCGCACATCCCGGTGCCGTCGATCATGATCGGGTTCAAATTGACAACGACCGGTATGTCAAGGTCCTTCGTGACCTCCGACGTGTGCGCCATAAGATAGGTGCATCCATTGACGATTATCCTGTCGGGCTTCCGGGGCATGCTATGTATGACGTCGGGCAGTCGGCCGATGTGACCCTTCTGACCCAGGCTCCCGTCGCGCGTGATGGTGTACACCTTCTCCACCAGCGGGACGTATTTGTTGAGCCAGTAGATCAGGTACGAACTCCTGGCCTCGAGCACGATGCTCACCTTGTTCCCCTTCGCCTTCAACTCCTTTGCCACGGGGTAGAGGCTACCTATCCCGTAACACCCTCCCACAAGCAGGACGTCTCCGAATGTATCGATGGTTGTCGCGTTCCCCAGGGGGCCAACGCACGTAGCCACCGCATCCCCGGCGTTCAGCCGCGCGAGGGCCGCCGTCGAGGCTCCTACCTCCATGAAGACTATGGAAATGGTCCCTTTCTCGGTATCGTAGTCGGCTATCGAAAGGGGGATCCGCTCGCCTTCGTCCCCGCTCCGGACAATGACGAACTGTCCGGGCTTCACCTTGGAGGCTATCTCGGGTGCCTCAACCACAAGCAGATGCATATTGGGAACGATCATCGACCGCTCTATGACCTTCTTCACTTGCGCCTCCTTTCTTCTATCACCTTCATACCGGCCACATGATCGTGAAGGGGCACACCGCGGAAGGCCTCGAAGGGAGCTGTCACCCGGCCCGCCCCAACGGGGTTGCGCGCCGCCGCCGCCTTGCCGTCCATGACGACCTTTTTCCTCGGGACCCGTCTATCCTTGCCCGAAAAACCGGGGATCGACCTCTTGATCTCCGACTGTATGCCGGTGAGAGAAGTATATTTCAGGGCACCCTTCTTCATCCTCCCCGCGATGGACGACAGGATCCACCAGTCGGGCCTGGAATCGGCAAAGGGGGCCGACGCCCGGTTGAAAGCGAGTATCTTGCCCTCGCAGCTTATCGTTGTCCCCGGCACCTCGGTGAAGAGACCGGCGGGAAGGATAAGATCGGGGTCGATCCCGGAAGGCGCGGGCAGGGCATTCTCATATATGAGGTAATCACACTTCGGCATCTGAGGCGCGGGCGCCTCACCGATAAAGTAACCGACCTTCCAGTTCTGTTTGAGGTCGATGACGGCTGCGGGATCTTTGAGCTTGAGCCCCCCGTCGGGCTTCATCCCTCCGGGCTTCAGTCCGGGGAAGGCGCCCATGGCGAGCATGCCCATCAGGTTCGTGTAGGGATGGCACACGATGACCTTCCATCCCAGGGTGTCCCTCATCGTGAGGGCGCTCGCGAATATCTCCCTGCGCTTGCCCGAAAATATCGCGTCGGGCCCGATGACGAGGACGTTTCTGGCGCCCTTCTTGAAGAAGGACGGTACCGCCTTCTTCCGTGTCCCGTTGCCGGACATGGACTTCATGATGCCCTCCATCGTGTCGGGCCACTTTGCCGGATCGGACTGAATGGCCTCTTCGGAGAGCATGTCGAGATTGCATTCGTCGGCACTCACGGTCACCAGGATGGCACCCCGTTTGGCCGCTTTCTTGATGGCGATACCCACCGGGGTGAAACCGTAGGTGGTGTCGAGACCGATGGTCAGGATACCCGCCGCCGTATCGACGGTATCCACGGGCTCCGAAAGCATGGCAAGGTCCACGAAGGACCTCAGGTCGCTGCCGAGATCGAACATGACGGGCGAAAAGATCGCCTCCGTCCCCAGGACCTCCCTCGCGAACCGCTGGGCCACGAAAAGGTCCTCATTAGAAAGCTGGGGCGAAACGACGATGAAGGAACCCTTCGGGCCGGCTTCCTCCAGCTTCGCCGCGGCCTCGTCAAGGGCTTTCTCCCAGGGGAGAAGGTCGTATCCCTCGGGTTTGAGTATCGTCGGCTGTGCAAGCCTGTCGGGGCTCAGGACATACTCGGGGATGGCGAAGCGACCCTTCACGCAGATGAGGCCGTGCTCCGTCGGCGAATCGTAGTCGGCGCTGACGTCGACGACCTCTCCCGCCTTCACTTTGAGGTCGAGAGTACACCCGACGGGACAGTAGGGACAGGTCGATTCCACGATCTCGTCGGGTTTGCCCGACCACTTGGAGACCTTGGCCGACAGCGCGCCCGTGGGGCACACGGCTACACAGGCCCCGCAAAATTCGCACCCTGCTTCGAGATGGGTGCGTCCGAACGCCGGCCCTATGGTGGTCAATTTCCCGCGCTGCTTGAAGCTTAAGGTCCCGTTCAGGCGTATGTCGTTGCAGACCCTGACACATCGCCCGCACAGGATGCAGAGGTTATAGTCCCTGTCATAGAAAGGGTCTTCCTTTTCGACGGGGAAGTTCCTGTAGTACACCGGGTAGGACGTCTCTGTGAGGCCCACCTTCTTCGTTATCTCCTGGAGTTCGCACATATCATCGTTGGGACAGTACCGGCAGCCGGTGGTGGCACCGACCTTGCGGATCGTCCCCTGGTAATTCTTGCAATCCGTCTGTTCCTCGCAGAAGAGGCAGCTTGCCGGATGCTCGCTCAAAAGGAGCTTGAGCACCTCCTGCCGGAGCGTTCGCACCTCCGCCGTGTCGGTGCGGATCACCATTCCGTCTTCCACCGGCGTGGTGCACGACGTCGGGAAACCCCGTATTCCATCAACCTCCACAACACACAGGCGGCACGCGCCGTAAGACGGCAGGTGCTCCAGGGCGCACAGCGAGGGTATGTCGATACCGTTCTCTCTCGCCGCCTGGAGGATGGTCAGGTTTGCCTTGACTTCTATTTTCCTGTTATCGATTGTGATGGTTACCTTTTTCTCCCTTGTCATGATTTACTCTCCGCTGTCCTGATCACGATGGCGTCGCCCGCGATAGCTTCGTAACGGCAGACCTCATAGCAAGAACGGCACTTGATGCACTTTGACGGATCGAGGTTGTGCGGCTCCGACCTCGGACCCGTTATTGCCCCCGTCGGGCAAACCCGGACGCAGGATTGGCATCCGGTGCATTTTTCCTTGATAACGCGATATTCGATGAGGGGCTTGCACACGGTGGCACGGCACCTGCGGTCCCGGATGTGCTCCAGGTATTCGTTCCTGAAATACCTCAGCGTGGTTAGGACCGGGTTGGGCGCCGTCTGGCCAAGACCGCACAGGGCACCCTTCTTGATGGTTTCACCAAGGGTCTTCAACGCCAGAAGGTCATCGGGGACACCCTCGCCACTGGTGATCCTCTCAAGGATCTCCAGGATGTGTTTCGTGCCCACCCTGCAGGGCACGCACTTCCCGCAGGACTCCTTCTGCGTGAAATCGAGGAAGTACTTCGCCAGGTCTACGATGCAGGTATCGTCGTCCATGACAATGAGCCCTCCGGAACCCATGATGGAACCGGCGCTCGCAAGTGATTCATAGTCCACGGTGAGATCGAGGAACTCCTCCGACAGACACCCGCCCGAGGGCCCTCCCGTCTGGATGGCCTTGAAGGGCTTCTGGACCCCGCCTCCGATATCAAAGATGATCTCCCGCAGGGTCGTGCCGAGCTGGACCTCTATGAGACCGGGCCGGCGTATCTTGCCGACGAGGGAGAAGGTCTTCGTCCCCCTGTTGCCCTCCTTGCCGAACCGGGTGTACCATTCGGGCCCGTTCCTCAGGATGTTCGGCAGCGTGCCCAGGGTCTCCACGTTGTTGATGATAGTGGGTGATCCGAAGAGACCCGCTATGGCTGGGAAGGGCGGGCGCGAGCGGGGCATGCCCCGCTTCCCCTCTATGGACCCGATAAGCGCCGTCTCTTCACCGCAGACGAAGGCCCCTGCCCCTTCCTTTATCTTTATCTCGAAACTGAAATCCGAGCCGAGGATATTCTTCCCCAGAAGCCCGTACTCCCGCATCTGGCCGATGGCCCTCTTGAGCCTCTCGATGGCCAGAGGGTACTCGGCGCGGATATAGACGATGCCTTTGCTCGCACCGATGGCATAGCCGGCGATGAGCATGCCCTCCAGCACCGCGTGCGGGTCGGACTCGATGAGGGACCGGTTCATGAAAGCCCCGGGGTCGCCTTCATCGGCGTTGCAGATGAGGTATTTCTGTTCCCCCGGGGACTCCCTGCAGACCGTCCATTTCCTGAACGTCGGGAAACCGGCGCCGCCGCGCCCTCTCAAGCCGGCCTGCCGGACCGTCGCGATGACATCCTCCGGCGTGGACTTGAGGGCCCTCATGAACCCCTGGTAGCCGTCGACCGCGAGATACTGGTCGATCTCCTCGGGGTCGATGAAACCACAGTTGCGCAAAACTATTCGGACCTGGGGCTTCAGCATGGGCAGGTCCCAGAAACGCGGGATCCCTTCGAAATCGTCGGTCCCGAAATGTCCGAGGGCGAGCTTCTTGTGGGGTTCTCCGTCCACAAAATGGGACTTGAGGATCATCTGCAGGGTCCTCGCGTTCACGTTGTTGTAGCTCACGCGAGGCTGGCCGGGCATCTTGACGTCCACAAGCGGTTCAAGGTAGCACGGCCCGATACAGCCCACCTCGATGACACGCGCCGACTTCTTGTTCTCGTCAAGGAAGGTCTTCACGGCCTCCTTGAGCTCGAGGGCCCCCGCGGCCCTGCCGCAGGACGCGGCGCCGATGTAAACGATGGGCTCCCTGTTGTCCTTCAGCTTGTCCCATTTACCCTTTGCCGTATCGATCTTCTTAACGAGCTTATTCATAGTTTTTCAATAACTCCGTCAGTTTGTTGACCGTCATCCTGCTGTAAATATCACGATCGATCTGCACCACCGGTGAAAGCGCGCAGCATCCGAGGCAGGCGACACGGTCGACATCGAACCGTTTGTCCTCGGTCGTCTCTCCGCAGTGAATACCCAGTCCGTGCTCCAGGCTGTCGAGCAGCGTCCCGCCGCCGCGGACATGGCAGGCCGTACCGAGACAGACCTTTATCCCGTGGCGTCCCGGTTCGGTGAACCGGAATTGGGCGTAGAATGATGAGACACCGTAGATCTGATTTTCCGAGATGCGAAGGTACCGGGAGATAGCCTTTACCGACTCTTCTCCGATATACCCGAAAGCCGCCTGGATATCCTGCAGGATTGGGATCAGTTCATCGGGACTGCGGCCATGCTTCCCGAGGATCCTTCGAATTTGTTCGGGCATGGATCTCTCCTATGCCACATTCGTGTGGCGTTAGCTGAGACCAGTCGCGCCGCGGGTCGTTCGAACAGGTAAGGTGAGATCTAGACAGAGTTCACGTGATGGTTGAATCAGCAGCCAATCGCTCCCCGAATTTGCCCCCATGTACTCTCATTATTAAAGAACGTTCAAATTCGTGTCAAGAGAAATTCCATAAAAAAAATGGACCGTAAACAATTACCGTAAGTTAGCCATAGGCTGCCGAACGGCTTCCGGGGCCCTTGCACCCACGGTCCCGGAAAGAAGACGTGAGCTTATTGTCTGGATACAGTATACCGTTTCGCCGGTGCGGCGGACCGACCCGCATGCCGTTTCCGGGCTGGTGCCCCGACAGGAAGGGTCTTGCGGCAACACCGGATGGGATCAAGGACATACCCGATGGATGGGTAACAGCGAGCCGTGACCGGCCGGAATTCCAGGATCAGCCGCTGTTCCGGCGCATCTCTTCGATTGCTTCTCCCGGCGTCGCCACAACGCGCACCCCTTTGCCTCTCATCTCGCCGACGGCAGCCGAAGCCGTCTCGGGAGACACTGACCGGCAAAGGTCTTCTATGACGACCACCAGGTAACCGGCGGCGGCCAGGTCGAGGGACGTAGCACTGACGCAGTAGTCGGTGGCGAGCCCGTAAACTATCACCCTGCCTATCCCGTTCAACCGCAGAATGCGCTCCAGCTCGCCCCCGGCTTGAAAGGCCGAATAACTTTCGATCATGGGGTCCTCAGCCTTCTTCACCACGGCAAGGAAGAGGTTGTTGTCTATGACAATGCGTGCGTTCTCGGTCCCCTGGACACAATGGGGAGGCCAGAGCACCTGGGGTTTCCCGTCGACGACCACCGTGTCGAAAGGTTCCTTTCCCGGGTGGCTCGTCGCAAAGGAAACGTGATCGGGAGGATGCCAGTCCTGTGTACCGAGAACGGGGATGCCAAGCTCCTTGAACTGCCGCGTGGTATTCTCGACATCTCTCACATAGTCCTCATCGGACCCGGGCACGGCAAGACTGCCCTCTTTCCGCTCAGTGAAGTCGCCCTGCAGATCGATGACGATGACACCCCATTTCTCAGGCATCTCTTCTTTTACCACACGGGCCGGGGTCCGTCAAAGAGCGCGGAGAGGATCAAAGGCACACGAGGTCCAGGGGACCTGTCGTGACCCTCTCGACGTTTCCCGGCCCCACGATGAGATCGATCTCTATACCCACGGCGCCGAGCTCGGGAAGCACGAACTTCGGCTCGAAGGCAAACACCATTCCCTCTTTCAGGAGTCTTTCGTGGCGTGGGGTCAACAGGGGCAACTCGTTTATCTCGAGGCCGAGCCCGTGGCCGATAAATGCCACCTTGCCCTCGCCGTGTCCCATGAAAAAGTCGCCGAGACCCGCCTTGCGCGCCATCTTCTCGGCGCGCTGGAAAATGTCCCGGCAATCCGTCCCCGGCCCCGCGAAGGCAAGCACATCCTCTATGATCGACCAGGCTGTCTCGTAGGGTCTTCTGAAAGCCTCCGCCAACTCGCCGACGACGAAGCTCCTCGTTTCGTCGGTGATGTACCCGTTGTAGCCTCCGCCGTAGTCTATGGTGACGGGAATTCCTCTTTCGACCTTCTTGAAGGAGGAGCCCTGAGGGACGGCGGGGGTGACCCCGGCGCCCGTTATCGGGGCGTCCAGCAGGGTGGGAACGGCGCCCGTGAATCCCGCCTGTACGGTCATCGTCATCATTTCCTGGTTCATCCCCCTCATTCTGAGGAACCCCTGGTGACCCATTGCCCTCCCGACCGCGACGAGGGGCGCTTCGATCTCGAGTTCCGTCCTTCCCTCGCGGACTTCGTCCCGTGCCTTCGCGAAGACGCGGGTCAGCATCTCGCCGGACCTCACGATCTGGTCGAGCTCAAAACGGCTCTTGACGGCCCGCACCTCCTTGACCTGTTCCGACACGTCGCCATGGCGATCGAACCCGAAGATCCTCTTCATCCTCTCGAAGACGGCGACGGGCAGAACGTCAAGCTCGAGGCCGACCTTCCCCGCGAGCAGGCGACGGTCGCGGAGGATGTCCCCGATCTCCCGGTCGTTCCGCACGGGCGTCAGCGCGAGCGGTGTCTCCATGGCCGCTCGGTCCGTGCCCTTTTCCACGAAGATGAGGGGATCCTGGTTGAGGGGTACCGCGACGATGCCCTTTTGCATGGTCCCCGTGAAGTAGAACCTGTCGACATTTTGCACGAGCAGCGCAAGATCGATGCCTGAATCCGACATCAACTGACGCAAACTGCCGATCCTGTCCAGGAGGTCCTCCTCCGGGACGGGATCGAAGGAACCCACTTGTTTGAGCATGCAGCACCCCCCTGGGGAATGTTTCACGCCTTCGGCGCTTTCTGAGGTTCAGAACCGAGGTTCAAGCCTTCCACCGAGCGGATATGGATATCCTGTTGAGGGAAGGCGATCTCGATGTTGTTCTCCTTGAACACTCTGTCTATCTCGAACCGTGCAAGATGTGGTTGAATACAATAAGGTTTGACATCCATAGTTTGTAGAATGGTCCCGAGTTGGCAATCTTTCCCGGACTCCGGCCTGCGCCGGGATGACGTACGGGTGGACGTCATCGCTAGTTTTTTGAACCGAAAATAGAAAGACAAAGCTTCTCTTTTCCTGTAACCGTCAGACGCTTGTTGCAGCGCTCAAGCTGTTGAAACGGTTCAAGCGGTTCAAGCCGCCTCTAAAACTGGAAGGGGTGGCCGATCATCATCTGGACACCCCAGTTCTCGTTCGACACGGCGGTGTCGATGCGCACAGTGAGGCCCTTGGCCATAGCCCGGATGCCGAGGCCCGCATCCCACTGCATCTTCGTGTGAAGCTCGCCGACCGTCCACCGGGGTGCCACCCTCCCCGCCTCGAAGAAGGGCACCCACTGCCACCACGCGATATCGAGGTGCTTCCGCACCCAGTCGAACTTCGCGAAGGGGTTCCACTCGGGGATCACCCTGTACTCCAGGGCGTAGTAGACCGCAGCCTGGTCGTTGAAACGTGATGTCGGGTACGCCCGCATGCGCCAGAGACCGCCGAGCATCGCCCCGGCATAGGGGGGAGGCCTGTGGTACACGGCCTGGCCGCTGTTCCTCGTGCTGTAATCGTCCCAGGAAAAGACGTTCGCCGACCAGACGTCGAAGGCGATCACCCGCTGCCGGAACATCTTCGACGGACCAAGGGAGAAATACTTGCTGAACTCCACGTCGAGGACGTCGTACGGGTTCGTGCTGTCGAAAAGGCCCCAGTCCCTCGTGTACCGGGCGCGCAGCGTGCTGCCCTTCGAGGGGTTCCTCGGGAAGTCCGTGTTCTCCCGGAATACCGAGAGTTCGAGACCGTTCGTCTGCCTCTCGACGCGCCGGTCGTCGGAGCGTACGGACTGGCTCCTCCAGTACGGCTTCATTTCCAGGAATGTCTTTCCGCTGACAAGAGGGTTCCAGGAATCCCCTCCCACGCGACCCTCCGACAGAAGGCCCTTGTCGAGAACGACAGTGCTTACCACCTCGTCCCTGCCGCTGCCCAGGGGAAGGAGGTACCTGAACTTCACCCGGGCAAAATTGTCGTTACCCGGTCCCTCGATGTAGTTGTTGTAGGACGAATCGTTGCTGCCCGCTCGCTCGCCGGCGTAATCCTTGTTTCCATCCGTATAGCTCTGGAGCTTGCCGAAGGTGCTCAACGCGAGGTCGGAGTCGATGAAGAGCCGCGTGAGGAAAGGCGCCTGGACATCCCGCGTGACGATATACAGGGCAAGGGCGTTATTCGTGCCCGCGATCACTGTCCCGAGAATGCTCATCTGCTTCTGTCCCACCCCGTTGAGCCCGCAGACGAACCCTCCCGCCGCTCCGAAAGACTGATTGTAGAAGGCATAGGGGACGTGGAGCACCTTGGGCTCGAATTCCTTGCCCTTTTCCGTCATGATGACCTGGCCCCATACCGGAACGGTGAGAACGAAAAAAAGGACAACGGCGATGAGGGACAGGAATGCGCGAACGTGCACAGACTGTTTCCGAGGCAGTGTGTATGACATAGAGCAAACTCCTTGCTGTCGGTGTGATGCAGGTGTTCCGCAGGGGGTCCCCCACGGTCTCGCCGCCTCATTTTCCTGCAATTTCACTTAATTTGCAAGCACAAACGACACGAACGCCCCGGGGACGCTCACGTGATGAAAGGTTCCAACGGTTTTAAGGGTCTTAAGGGTTCCAACGGTTTCGCCGTCCCCTCTTCATCGCACGGACGCGATCGGCAGGTCTAGAGACCGGGCCCAGGCTTCCCACTCGGCGGCACTCCTGGTGATGAACACTTCCCGCAACTCTTCGTAGCTCGCCTCTTCTCCGGGAATACCCAGCTCCGCTCTGAGCCTTTGCCAGAAATGGGCTTCCACGGGAGCGATGGCGATCCATCCCTGTCGTGTTTCGTAGAGGTTGTACCGGGGCCATGCCCCCGCGAAGGTTGCCCCCGGTCCTGTCATCCCGTATCGGACCGGCTGTGCGAAGTGCTCGGCGCATTCCGAAATGGGCAGTTCCACGGACCCGCTGCCGTCTCCCCGCTCGCGTGAATAAAGGAGGGTCACCGCATACGCAGCCGCCCTTTCGGCGCATGCCATGTCGGCAAGAAATGTCCGTGGGAGGGAGGGAGGGGAGAGAACCCCGGTCTGGGCCTGATACGTCAGATCGTGACCCGCTCTCTCCTGATCGGGTGAAGGATATCCGACGATGGAAACCTGGCAAAGCCTCGGATAGCGGTTGTGCAGCGTTGCCCGGTCCAGGCCGTACCGGGCAAGGACCGAAGGCCGGAAAGAGGCGATCATAACGTCGCCGTCTTCCAGTAAACGCTCCACTTCGGCACGCCCTTCAGCGACCCTGATATCGAGGCGCACGATCGTTTGCCCATGGCACATCGTTCGGTACCAGGCCGGGCAATAGCCCTCAAATGGGTCCCCGTCGGGGGGTTCCACCTTCGTCACCGACGCCCCCCGGTCAGCGAGTAATGCCGCAGCGGCGGGGCCCGGCAGGTTGATGGCCAGGTTCACGACCTTGACGCCTTTGAGCGGCTTCTCGTTCATATGCGAACACCTCCCGCTATTTCTTCTCCTGCGCCCTCCGGAAGGATTCGCCCAGGCGGCGCAAGCCATCGCAGCAATCGCCCCCGGGCAAACAGGCTTCGACAAGAACGAACTTGTCCCTTTCCCTCGCCGCGACGCTCATGGCCTCGGCCAGTTCCTCCTCGGTGGCCACCCTCATACCGACGGCGCCGGACCCATCGCCCAGCACCCCGGGAAGCCTGGAATACTGCCACATCTGGATATCGTTGTAAGGGCCGTCCTCGTGGAGAAGCCGCTCGACTAGATAGCCGCCGTTGTTGATGAGGACTATCACGGCGGGGCAGCGTCTCCTGATGAGCGTCGAGATCTCCTGTGCCGTCATCTGGAAGGCACCGTCGCCGGTGAGAACAACGGGACGTTTTTCGGGACGGGCCAGGGCCACTCCAAAGAGATGCCTGACGCCTATCTCCCGCAAACGGCTGAGAACATACCGTGACACAGTGTAATTATCTTTCATCGATGCCATCCCCCTGGTTACGTTGGGCCCGTGCGGCAACACCATATAAGTGCAACACGACGGCGTGAGGAAAGTCAATCGTCGCAGAACTCCATGTCTTCTCCTGTTGACAGGGACCCGGCAGATCGCCCTATACTCTGGGTGGGCGACAGGCCCCGCAGATCTGACCGGAAAGGAGAAGAACATGAATGTTTTCCTGAAGCGCGCCATCGTGATATTCGCGGCCGCGGCCCTCTTTGTTCCCGTCCTCGCTGCCGAATCCTTCGCCGCGAAAAAGACGAAGGACCAGCAGAGAAAGGAGATACGCGCGATGAGGGACAAGACCCTCGCGAAGCTCTACCGTCTCGAGCCGGGGTCGAGAAAGGCGATAGCGGGGGCTGCCGGCTACGGGGTCTTCGACCTCTTCAGCCTGAAGATCCTGGTCACCGGTTCGACGAACGGCAGGGGCATCATCATCGACAACACGTCGAAAAAAGAGACCTTTATGAAGATGTACCGGGTGAGCGCAGGGCTCGGTGTCGGCGCGAAGGACTTCCGGTGGATATTCGTCTTCCACAGCAGGTCGGCCCTCAATGATTTCGTCAACAAGGGCTGGGAATTCGGGGCCGAGGCGGGCGCGGCGGCGAAAGACAGGAAGAGGGGCGGCGCCCTCGGCAACGCGGTGTCCGTGGCACCGGACATCTCCGTCTATCAGCTCACGGAAAAGGGCCTCGCCCTCGAAGCGGACATCGGCGGCAGCAAGTACTGGAAGAATAAGGACCTGAACTGACGGGGGCTAGCGCATGTTCCTTATCGCCTGTTCGATGGCGTCGATCCTTTCCTGTGAGGGCGGATGGGTGGAAATGATCGCGGGAGGGTTCTTGCCCCCGGACTCCCTGAGGAGCATCCTCTGGATGTCGATCATGGCCCGCGGGTTGTAGCCGGCGGCATGCATGATCCTCACACCCTCGGCATCGGCTTGCAGTTCGTTCTCCCGTGAGTTCTTGAGGAGCAGGAGGCTCGTGCTTATCTCCGAGGCCTTGACGAGGAGCGCCCCGGAGATACCCCCGTCTCCGAGCATGGCAGCCATGATCTGGACGCCGAACTGGGCCAGCATCTGGCGCTGAAGCGCTTTCAGAGAGTGCTTGTGGACGACGTGCCCTATCTCGTGGCCGAGAACCCCGGCAATCTGATCCTCGTTCTTCAGTTTCTTCAGTATGCCCGTCGTGATATAGATGTATCCGCCCGGCGCCGCGAATGCGTTGACCAGTTCGTCATCGATAACGGTGAACTTGTATTTCAGGTTGCTTCTCGCGGAGCGGGCCGCGAGTCTCTGGCCGATGGCGTTTATTCGCTCGTTGAGTCTCCGGTCCGTCGATATCCTGTACTTCTTTCTCAGCTCCTGATCGGTGTTCTTCCCGATCTCGATCTCGCTCTGCTCGCCAATGAAGACAGGGTCGAACTCGGTGCTGGTGAAAGGGTTCTGGGCCCATGCGTCGCCGCCCAACGTCATGGCGGCTAAGAGGACCAGAATCATGAGCAGCCTCTTCGCGGCAGCCCTGCCACGCCTTTCCATCATTGGTTCTGAACGATGCGTCATCCCTGGGTCCTTCCTCAACGATATTCGTACCATGTAATAGAGATAACATATGGGAGCGTGGGCGGCAACCTCCCCCGCTTGCAAACCACGTCCCCGTCGGATATACTGGAACCGTCAGGAAACATCCACCACAACCGGAGGGGAAGGATCAATGAAAACAGTTGCCGCGATTATGATGCTCTGTTTGGGCCTCGTTCTTTGCACCCCCGCGCCGGCGCAGAACGAGCAGGCGGGGGACTCGGACAGGTCTTTCGAGCTGATAAAGGCCAAAGGCACCATCGTCATCGGCCTTGACGCCGCCTTTCCGCCCATGGGGTTCAGGGAGAAAGGCAGCAATGAGATCGTCGGCTTCGACATCGACCTCGCCAGGGAGACGGCCCGGCGGCTCGGCCTCACCATCACCCCGAAGACCATCGCCTGGAACAGGATCATTCCCGCCCTCAACAGCGGGGATGTCGACGTCATATGGAGCGGCCTGAGCATGGTGCCGGAAAGACAGCGGCAGATGATCTTTTCGAAACCCTACCTCGAAAGCCGCCAGGTCCTGGTCGTCTCGAAGGGATCGAAGATCCGCGGCAAGGCGGATCTCGCGGGCAAAAAGGTGGGCCACCAGTTCGGATCATCAAGTGAAAGGGCGCTTCGGGCCGACCCCGCAACGGTGAACACCCTCAAGGAGATAAGCGCCTACCCCGATAACCAGCGCGCCCTCGACGATCTCGCAGCCGGGCGCGTCGACGCCGTCGTGATGGACGAGGTCGCGGCCCGCTATATCATCTCCCGCAAACAGGGGGCCTTCGTCATACTCGCCGGCAATTTCGGCACGGAGTATTATGGGGTCGGATTCCGCAAGGGTGACATCGCGTTGCGCGACGCCGTCGATAAGGCCCTCGACGAGATGAGGAAGGACGGAACCGTCGACAGGACGGCGAAGAAGTGGTTCGGCAAAGCGGTCGTCAAGAAGTAGCGCAACGCAGTTCGGTGAAGGCGGGGGTCTGATCCTGAACTGATCTTCTCATCACGGGCAAGGTCGTCCGGACGGCGCAGCCGCTACACCGTGCTGCACCACGCGAGGGACCTGAAAGGGGGCGGCGGGCCATGGGCCTCATCTACAGTCTCTTTCTCGGCGGCGTCACGGCGGCGCTGACGTATTTCTTCGGCTATTCCCCGTGGGTCCTCATCGTCCTCGGAGCCCTCTGGCTCGCAGCGCTGATCATGTCCTTCGGGACGGGACACCACGGCTTCGGCGGCCGCGGGAACACGGACCTCATGATCGTCATCGCCGCCCTTATGATCACCGCCGCGATAGTGATACCGAAGTACGTTCACCAGACACCCTGCCATCAGGCGAGGGAGGCCCTGAAGAGCGTGGCGGCCGCTCAGAACGAATACAAGTCCCGCCACGGCACCTTTGCCCCCTACGCCCACCTTCTGGAGATAAAGAAGACCCCCGATATCTCCGTCCTCATCGTCATGGGCAACACGGAGTTCTTCGTGGCCGTTGCCTCCCACAACAACTGCAAAGAGAAGGACGGAACCCCTCGCGTCTTCACCTGGGACTCCCTGCGCGGAGGGATGCAGTAGCGGCGGTTCCCCCCGCACAATCCTTGCTGATTGAAAGTATCACTTTCAATTTGACAGACTGCACGTCCTGCCCTATCCATTCCTGTGCGCCTTATCCCGGAGAAGCTTTCTCAAGTACAGGATCCGTTTTTCATACGCTTTCGCTTCCTGCAAGTATCTTTTTCGAAGGGCCAGTTTATCCTGCAACTCTTTGAGGACACGGCCGGCCACGTGTTGATTCACGACCCTGCCTCCCTCGCGAAACTTCAGATAGTGATACTCATACACCTTGCTCTTGTATGATTTCTTGCGGACGCTCAAAGACCCTTTGGGAAGCCCGGCGAGCGCCCTGTGAATTGCCGCAAGGGCTTCTTCGCAACGCTCCAGCTCATCCTTGAGCATCCCGCTCACGACTATGTCGTTTTCCACCACATTCATACGTAGATTATTACATCCGTGGTGGAAAATTGCAATCCCATATTGATGGTCCCCTTCGTCGCCTCGCGGTTCCCTCCTTTCCCCGCAGCCATTTGCTTTGACAGGGCGAGGAGTTATCCTTTATTATTAAAGCACGCGAGAGTGGCGGAACTGGCAGACGCACTGGACTTAGG
>LVAA01000229.1 GCA_001603955.1 Syntrophobacterales bacterium Delta_02
CCGGGAAGATGGGCGATTTTTTCCGGATGACGGGCGATGGCAGTGATCTGATGCCCACGGCGGGACAGTTCGGCAAGTATCTGTGATCCTGCATTTCCTGATGCGCCAATAAGTGCGATTTTCATGATATTGTCCTCATGGTTTTGATTTGATACAAGGTCTAATTTCAAGACCATGATATGCGTGAAAAAAGAAAGCGCAAGAAGTCATGGCAAAATTATCAGGTCATCAAAATGTGACCTTGTCCACGGGAGCAGATATGGAAAGTCATGGATCACACGCGGCTGTAATTGAATTTGAGCAGCCTTGCCCAATCCGGGATGTTCTTGATCGCATTGGCGATCAGTGGAGTCTGCTGGTTCTTGAAGCTCTGGAAGGAAGAACCTTGCGGTTCAGCGAATTGCTCCGCGAGCTCGGCGATATTTCCAAACAGATGCTGTCAAAAACGCTCAAGCATCTTGAGCAGGATGGGTACATCCAGCGTACCGTTTACCCGGAAGTGCCGCCAAGGGTTGAATATAATCTGAATGATCTTGGCAGGTCGTTTCTTGTGCCCATGAAGCAGCTGGTCACCTGGGCGGCAGAAAATCACCGGGCAATCTGTGATGCGCGGGCTATGCACAAGGCAAACAGCTGCCAAAGCTCCCCGTATGCTCCCCGTTGAGGATTGATCCTGCCGGAATGTTAGCAGAAATATCCGTTAAATAACGGAAGGTTTCTGCAATACTAGGGGGCTTGTCAGATTGCATTGCAGTTGTCGGCTTTGGAGCCGGTCCATTAGCTGGTTGAGTTCCGATATTGTTGCCATCAGCCAAACAGGGGCCGCAGCGCAAGCCAGAGGGCAATGCTGGCAAGCGTCAGCCCGGCCAGCCCCTCAATGAGCGGAATGCGCTTTTCCAGCGCCCGCTGCGCGCCGGGCAGGGATATGGCGGCGGCAAGGGCGGCATCCCAGGCAAAGACCAGCAGGGTCATCCACACACCGGCAAAGGTCTGCTGCGGCAAGGTGGCGGTGGGGCCGAGGATGACCGTCATGAGTGTGAGGTAAAAAACGGCGTTCTTGGGGTTGAGCAGGGCAGAACCCAGACCCGTAAGCAGTTGTCTGCCGGGTGAGAGGGGGCTTGCATGCCCTGTTGCGAGGCTGCCCGACTGGTTTTGCAATGGCTGGTTTTGCAATGGCTGGTTTGGCATAGGCTCATCTGTGGCAGGCTGGCAGGGCGCCGTCTGAGCCGGAACGTTCTGGCTGTTGGCGGCCTGTCGACTGGCACGCAACAGCATAAAGCCCAGCCATGCTAGATAGGCCGCGCCAGCAAGCTCCAGCACCCGGTACAGGGCGGGCATTTGCCGCATGACCGACCAGCCGGAAACCGCCAGGCAGATATACAGGGCATTGCCCAGGGCTATACCAAGGCAGATGAACAACGAGCCACGCAGCCGATGCCGCACGGCGTGGCCAATGATGAGGAAAAAATCCGGGCCGGGGCTGAGCAGCGCTAGAAAGTGCGCCAGAGCCAGGGCGGGAAAAGCAGCGGGAATCAATGTAGAAACAGACATGGGTGGTCTCCTTGCGGACAGAACACCCTATTTTTATTTGCGCGTATTGTACGAATGTGACCATCCCCGTTGATAGCAGCCGGGCGTGACGGAATAAAATTTTACAAACATGCGGTGAAAATGGCTTTGATCCGCATAGCCAGCCGCAAGGGCTGCATCGGCGATGCTTTTACCCTGTCGTAGTGACCTTACCCCACTGCGTATACCACTTGTAAGTT
>LVAA01000230.1 GCA_001603955.1 Syntrophobacterales bacterium Delta_02
CGAAGTCGGGAACTGGATGCGGACTTACGGACAAGCCATTCACTGTTCAAACGGAAACCCGTTCCCTTATGACCTGCCCTGGGGTAAAATCACCGTCAGTCCGGATTCCCGCGACCGCAAAACAAGGATCAACCTGATGCTGACCGATTTCCCCCGGAAAAAAATATCGTTTCAGGGCTTGAAGGAATCCATTCTTCGTTGCTACGATCCGGCCCGCCCGGACGTCGACCTGCCGTTTACATGCAGTCCCACCGGGATTGCCGGACTCGAAGAAGTTGTCATTGAAACGAAAAATGTCACGCCCTCACTGCTGCCCATGGTCGTGCTGGAACTCGACACCGAACAGCCGCCTCGGATTGAGCAACAGCTTTTGCCGCAGGAAGGAACGCTCCGGCTTCCGGCTTCCGCGGGCCGGATCAGCCACGGCAATGAGTTGACCGGCGGCAATCAGAACGGCATCAGCGTCGCCGGTGAGCACTTCAGTGGGGCCGGACATTCCCGATTGGATGCCGGAGGCCGTTTAATGTATTGGGACAATCCCTCCGACGCCATCGAGTGGCAGGCACTCTTCCCGGAACCGGCGCGGTACAAAGTGGAGGTCGTCATGATGGTACGCCAGCACAGCGCCGAGTGGTACGACGGACAGAAACTCCGTTTCCGCTTCGAACAGAACGACGGCATTCATGAATGGGAAACCGTTTTGAGCGGGAAACCATTTGCCGCCTCCGCCGGGGTCTGTTACATTTCGGGACTGGCCGAGGCCGGAACACTGGAGGTGAAGCATCCCGGTAACGGAAAGCTCGCTCTTGCCATGATCGACCCGGGCAGTGACGGGGGTAAAACAATGAACCTGCAGGAAATCCGCCTGACCAGAATTCAGGACATGCCGGAATAAAACGGGTTCCCGTGCCGGAGGCAAAAGCGGCTACGCTCTGCGCTGGAGGAAACGGTTCAGGGCGTTGATGAAATTCACCCGCAAACGGTCGGAGAACGGCGCGGGTCCGCCGGTGATCTCGCCGGAGACCCGCAGTTCGTCCATGAGATCGCGCATGGCCAGAGCGTTTTTGATATTCGCCGGCGTGAAAAATTCGCCCCGGGTGTTCAGCACTTCCGCCCCCTTGTCAATGGCGCGGTCCGCCAACGGAATATCGGCGGTGATCACCAGATCGCCGGGCTCAAGGTGTTCGACGATCCAGTCGTCCGCGCCATTGAATGCGGTTCCGGCGGCCACGCAGCGAATCGACGCGGATTCCGGCAGGCGCGGCGCGTGGGCGGCGACGAACACGGTTTCGACTTTTTCCCGTTCGCCCACTTTGCAGAGAACGTCTTTCAATGGACGCGGCATGGCGTCGCAGTCAACCAGAATCTTCATGCGTTTAATCCTTCGCGGTTTCGCGGTTTTATCAAAAAATCAGAGAACCCGGCATCTCTTCGGATGGGGCACTCTGTCCCCGGAGCGCCGTTCATGCCACAGGCCTTACCGGTATGACATTCGAGGCGAACGGCTGTCTCTATGGTAGGGCGCTCTGTCCCCAGAGCGCCGTTCGCTTCGGCGCGCCTATGGGGTTCGCCTTCGGAATACAGGGCAGTCCATTCGAGGCGAACGGCTGTCTGGGGACAGACAGCCCTACCCGATTGATCCGCAAGGCATATCCGCGTCAGCGAATTCATATCGATTACCATCATATTGCGATGCTTTCCTGTTAAATCAGTCTTCGTAATTTTTATTTTCTTCTTTCGTATTCTTGTTTGCGGGCGGCTCCCCAGTCAAAGACGCGCCGCAATGG
>LVAA01000231.1 GCA_001603955.1 Syntrophobacterales bacterium Delta_02
GTTCAAGGGGCGCATTGTGGGCATTGACCCGGGTTCCGGCCTGATGCAGCTTACGGAAAAGGCTATTAAAGACTATAAAATCAAAAATTTGCAGCTTGTCGAAGGCAGCGGAGCCATCATGACCTCCAGCCTTGCAGAGGCCATTCGCAAGCAGGAATGGATTGTTGTGACGGCATGGTCGCCTCACTGGATGTTTGGCCGCTGGCAGATGCATTATCTGGACGATCCTAAGGGCAGCCTGGGCAAGGAAGAAGGTATCTTCAAGGTTGGGCGTAAAGGCCTGAAGCAGGATCATCCCGAGGCCTGGGCTTTCTTGACTAACTTCCGGTACGAAGATCCGGCGCAACTCCAGCAGCTCATGGACTGGAATCAGGCAAAGGGCGCTGATCCGATGGCAAACGCCCGCCGCTTCATGAAGGAAAATCCCCAGCTGGTGGAAGCCTGGCTTAAAAAATAAATAAGACCAGCACCAGAGTAGTGTTCCTCCTGATACACCCCGGTGGCCCGCAAGGGTTGCCGGGGTGTACATATTCAGGGCCGTGCGGAATAGACGGCAGCCGGGCCAAGGCTGTTACCGCGCGCGGGCCAGATAATCCGCACAGCGCCGTCACGCCCTGTGTAACGCAGCGGCACACTGGCGGCATCGCACCATGCGCGCAGCGGTTGCGAGGGATAGCCGTAGCGGTTTTCAAATCCGCATGAGGCGACCACAAGGCCGGGCTGCACCGCCGCATAAAATTCCGGCAAAAATCCTGTGGCAGAGCCGTGGTGCGGTGCTACAACAACTTCGGCCCGCAGGTCGTCGCCATTATCCAGCAGACGGCGCAACACAGGTCGCTCCGCATCCCCCAAAAACAGGGCCAGACCACGGCCATGCTGCGTCAGGCGCGCCACCACCGAGGCATCGTTGCCTTGCCACGCGTCACGCCCATCCACTGGCGGGTGCAGGATTTTCAGGCGCAGACCCAGAGACGGAGCACCAAGCGTCAGAACATCGCCACGCACAAGGGTGCGGCTGTGGTGGGCAGTGCGCGCCGCACGCCATTGTTCGCCCCAGCTCCCCTTGCCTTCTCTCCCATTGTCCAGCAGATGATCCACACGAAAAACGCGCAATATGTGCAGCAAGCCGCCCATATGGTCAAGGTCGGGGTGTGTGTTGAGTATGGCGGCCAGATGCGGCGTGTCGTTATAGGTCAGGGCCGGGGCCACCAGGGCCTGACCCGGATCAAAACGCGGCGAGGCGCTGCCCCCGCCGTCCAGCAGCAGGCGCACATGCCCAGGCAGACGCAGCAGCAGGGCCTGACTCTGGCCCACATCCAGCACATCAAGGCGAATGTGGTCTGACAGGCGCTCTGCGGTGCGCAGCGCCGGGCCAGCGCATATCAGCACAGCCCCGGCCAGCAGCAGACGGCGCGCAGTGCGGGGCAGGTCTGCACGTCCCGCCTTCAGAGCCAGCGCACCAAGCAAGGCCGCAAAGGCTGGCAGGGCTGTCCAGTGCGGACGCAGCAGTGCGGGAGGCTGCAACAGGTTTGCGCCAGCCAGCCACGCAAGGCAGTCGGTGAGCCATTGGCAGGGCAGGGCGGCCACATCCAGCACTGCCCCTGCTGCAAGGTCAAGCCCCAGGGCGGACAGGAACAAACCGAGCACGGAGGCGGGCAATACCAGTATGTCGGCCACTGGCAGCCAGAGCACATTGAGCCAAAACCAGTGCCCCATATTGTTGAACAGCAGCATGTTCAGAGGCAGCAGGGCAATCTGGATGCACAGGGAAACCAGAAAAATTCGCGTTAGTGCCCACCTTGCCCGGCAGATTCTTTGATTAACCCGGCTGGCAAAGCTTCCGGCCTGCCGTAGTTGCACCGCAGTATCCGGCTCCGGGGCAAGCACCCGCAGCCAGGGCAGGCTCATGCCGATGACCGCCACGCACAACACGGAAAGTTGCAGGCCTGTGTCCAGCACGTTCAAGGGGGAAACTACGCTGATGCAGAGCAGGGCGGCGCAGAGCACATCAATCGTTGTATGGGGCCGCCCTCGCAAAAAATAGACGGCAAGTAGCAGCAGCATGACGGCGGCCCGCAGCAATGACGCCGTGGCATCGCCCAGCCACAGATAGGCCATAGCTGGCGGCAGCGTTGCCAGCAGCGCCCAGACGGCGCGGGGGCGGCGCAGGTAGATTCCGGGGCGAATCCGCGCGGCGGCGAGCACGCAGAGCAGGCCCACAAGGCCCGCCACGGCAAGGTGCTGGCCAGAAAGGGCGAGACTGTGCACCAACGTGGCTGAGGCAAAATTGTTCAAAGTTTGCTGGCTCAGATATTGCCTGTCGCCAAACAGCAGGGCCAGCAGAATGGCCTTGCCTTGCGAAAGTTTGGCTTGCGGCAGCGTGTTTTGCGTGAGCTTGCCTTGTGCGGATTCGTTGCGGGAGGGTGGCGCATAAGCGCCTGCCACCACTGCTTCGTCCGCTTTGTCCACATGGGGTTGCGCCGCATCCCGAGCCGGGAACAGCGCACCTGCGAAATCCTGCCGCAAGGATTCGCGCCAGCGGGCGGAGAGTGTGGGGTGGCCGGAACCGTGCGGATTCCCCTGATTTCCCATTGTCCACATGCGCCAGCGCACACCCTGAGCCGCCAGCCACAGGCCCCAGTCGCTCTGCCCCTCGTTGGCAAAGCCCTGCGCGGGCATGGGGCGCCGCGTCAGGCAGACAGTCTG
>LVAA01000232.1 GCA_001603955.1 Syntrophobacterales bacterium Delta_02
GGTTCTGAATCTTAATTTCCATGTTTTTCCTCTCCGATTGTATCGTATTTGCCGATGATGTATTGTTCCATTTGGAATTTCTCCGGGATCAGGCCGGGCGCGAAGAACAGCGGGGCGTCCGCCACCGCCGCGTAATACCCGGGCGGAAGCTGCTCCGCTGTGAACGTGATATTCGGTTTACCCGGCAGATTTCCGAATGCCTGAATGAGTAACCCGGTACGTAATTGTTTTACCCCGGACCTGGCGGCGGTACTGGCGGGAATTGCGACTGAAGCCCCGGCGGCGACCGGTTGTTCCGCACGGTAAATATGCCCGTCCGCGCCCACCACCGCCAGCTCGGTGAGCGTACCGCCGAGTCCGTTGACCAGGCGCATCTGTTTATTTTCGATTCCCTGTACCTGAAGCCGTTCATGTTGGGTCGTCACCTGATTGGTCCGGTACCCGAGGGGAATTCGCGGCTGGATCAGTCCGGAATCGAAATGCTGGGAAGAATCAAGATCCAACGTGAAACCGCCGCTGTTCCGAAACGCCAGGCACGTCTCCATCGGAAAATCAAAACCGCCGCGCGGCGCGATCGGCGCATAAACCGCCATCCATCCTTTGGTGACCGCCTGCTGTGTCGTCTGGTCAAGCAGCGTCACCGCCACGGCCCGGCCGCGCGAGTACCACCCTTCCTTGAACGTAATGAAAAGGATCACCACGCCGCAGAAAAGTAAACTGATAATCGGCGTCGTCACCAGAATCCACGGCTCTTTTTTGCGGCGCTTCAACACCCAGAAGTTCACGGGACCGATCAAAATGGCGAAAAACAGCATCACGCAGAAGAGCAACTGCAGCGGCACGTTCATCATATTCGGCATCAAATTGGTAGGTTCCATGGCCGGTCCCTGTTTTCCCATCGACTGATGCGAACGGAGAAAACTGGCGGCAGGGCCGAGATCGGGAAGTGATGCCTCTTCGCTTTTGGTATACCGCCAGGACGGCACAGGCGCTTTATTGCTTTTTACAAACTCTTCCGCTTTCTTTTTGTCAGCGGCGGCAATCGGACGGCAATAGATGATTCGTCCCCAGCCAAGCGGTTTTTCGTAAACGCCGTTTTCAGCGGGTTGAGGGACATTCTCCGGCCACGGCGCATCGGGGGGTACCAAAATCAGCAGATTGCCGCCGAGCCGAACCCATTGCATAATCGGTTCCTCCACCTCCGGCGGCAAACGATCCTCGGAGGACAGGTAAATCTTCAAAAAACCGATATAATCCCGCAGGTACCGTCCCCATTGGGAAATCGTAATGCTCGTCGCCTCCGCATTATCGACGATGAAACGGAGCTTGCGGTAATCCTGAACCGGCAGTGACGGCGACACTAAACACTCATTGTTCCCGTATCTGTAATTCAAATGCAATGTCTGCTTTGCCCTTCTGCCATCGATATAGACCTCCAACGGCTCCGCATTGAGATATGAGAACGAATTCGGATGGAACAAAAATGTCTGTGTGGTCGCCGCCGGCGCCAGCAGGACCGTCCGTTCCACCCGAAGCGACTGACCACCACGAAGTCTTAACAGGAAATGAACCTGTACCGGCTTCAGGCCCCGGTTGCGCATCCGCAGTTCATGCACCTGGTATCCATCAAAGGAGAACGAGTGGTTCATCTGCGGCACCACGTCGATGGAAACCGGTCCGAATTCCTCCGCCGCCACGACCAGCGCCGCCAGCGCCAGTCCTGCGGTCATCAAACGTTTCAGCAAAGTCATGCGGTCGCCTCCGGCTGTTCCAGGACGATATCACCGGGCCATTCGATTCCGGCGGGATCAATCTGCTTCAACAGCAACTCGATCAGGTCGAAACTGGTGACTTTTTCCAGCCGGGCCTGATAATTCAGGATCAACCGGTGGTTCAGCACGGCGGGAGCCACATAACGCACATCCTCGAACCCGACGGTCGGCCGTCCCGCCAGCAACGCCGCCGCGCGCGCCGACTCCGCCAGCGCA
>LVAA01000064.1 GCA_001603955.1 Syntrophobacterales bacterium Delta_02
GCCCCAGATCCCTGTCCCCTGTCTTCTGCCCCCGCCTCCCTCTCCCCTGCCCCATCATTTTTCCTTATCTTGATTAACTATAAAATTGACAAGATAAACACAAAAATGTTAATAATATCTTTCTGTTCAGGCAATGTTGCTGAGGTCTGGTGTAAAAGGAAGAGGGTAATCAAAGGATAGCAAAATGGATGAAAACCTCGAGATGATACGTCACAGCGCGTCGCACCTGATGGCACAGGCCGTCAGGGACCTCTATCCCGGGGTCCGCGTCGCCATCGGCCCCTCGATAGAGACGGGATTCTATTATGATTTCGACTACGAGCCGGGCTTCACGGAAGAAGACCTGCCGAAGATCGAAAAGCGCATGCGTGAACTGTCCGCTGAGGACATCCCCATAGAACGCAAGGTCGTGAAAAGGCAGGATGCCATAGCCATGTTCACCGAAATGGGCGAACCATACAAGGTGGAGCTTCTCGAGGCGATCGGGGACGACGAGGTAAGCACGTACACCCAGGGCTCCTTTACGGACCTGTGCCGCGGGCCTCACCTGCCCTCCACGGGCAAGATCAAGGCCTTCAAGCTTCTGAGCCTTGCCGGGGCCTACTGGAGAGGCGACGAACGGAACAAGATGCTCACCCGCATCTACGGCACCGCCTTCGCCGACGAGAAAGCGCTCAAGGAATATCTTACCTTCCTCGAAGAGGTGAAGAAGAGGGACCACAGGAGGATCGGGAAGGATCTCGATCTCTTCAGCGTATCCGACGAGGTCGGCGCCGGGCTCGTCATCTATCACCCCAAGGGCGCCCTTCTTCGCTGGCTCCTCGAGGATTTCGAACGCAGGGAACACCTGAAAAGGGGTTACCAGTTCGTCGTCGGTCCCCACATACTGAAGATGGACATGTGGAAGAAGTCGGGCCATTTCGAGAACTACCGCGAGAACATGTACTTCACGAAGGTTGACGAGGTGGAATACGGTATCAAGCCGATGAACTGCCTCTCCCACATCATGGTCTACAAGTCGCAGGTGCGAAGCTACCGCGAACTGCCGCTGAGATACTTCGAACTCGGGACCGTTTGCCGCCACGAGAAGTCTGGAGTTCTCCACGGGCTCATGAGGGTCCGGGAGTTCACCCAGGACGATGCCCACATCTTCCTTCGTCCCGATCAGCTCCACGAAGAGATCCTGGCCATCATCCGCTTTGTGCAGGATGTCATGGCCATCTTCGGTTTCCAGTTCGAGATGGAAATAAGCACGAGACCGTCAAAATCCATCGGGAGCGACGAGGATTGGGAAAGGGCCGAGAGGGCCCTCAAGGAGGTGCTCGACACCGAGGGCCTGCCTTACGACCTCAACGAGGGTGACGGCGCCTTCTACGGGCCGAAGATCGACATAAAGCTCAAGGACGCCCTGGGAAGGAAGTGGCAGTGCGCCACCATCCAGTGCGATTTCGCCCTCCCGGAGCGTTTCGATCTCCATTATACCGACTCCGACGGTATCAGGAAAAGGCCCGTCATGCTCCACCGCGTCGTCCTCGGGGCGTTGGAGAGGTTCATGGGCGTTCTCATAGAGCATTACGGGGGCAGGTTCCCCGTCTGGCTCGCGCCCGTGCAGGTTGTGGTCATGAACATCACCGACGACCAGGCCCCTTACGTGAAAAGCATAGCCGATGCCCTCGCCGCAGAAGGCATCCGGTTCGAAACAGACCTGAGGAATGAAAAACTCAGTTTAAAAATCCGCGAAAGTGTGGTAAAGAAAATCCCCTATATGGTAATTGCGGGCAAGAAGGAGATGGAGAGCAATACTCTCACCGTCCGCGTACGCGACGGCGGCGAGCTTAAAGATATCGGGCTTGGAGATTTTGTGGGCCGGGTAAAGGATGAGAATATAACCAGGAGGTGAGCCTTATAGCAGGAAAAGACTTCAAAGACGTCAGTGTCAATGAAAGGATCCGGGTTCGCGAGGTACGGCTGATCGACGAGAACGGAGAACAACTGGGCATCGTTCCCACGGTGGACGCCTTGAGGCTCGCAAGGGAACGGGAACTTGACCTTGTGGAGGTGTCGGGGAAATCCTCCCCGCCGGTCTGCAAGATCATGGATTACGGGAAGTACAAGTATCAGCTTTCGAAAAAGGCCCAGGAAGCGAAGAAGAAACAAACCCTGATCCAGATCAAGGAAATGAAACTGGGGCTCAAGATCGAGGAACATGACTTTCAGTTCAAGATGAAACACCTCAGGGGGTTCCTCGAAGAGGGCCATAAACTGAAGATCATCATCATGTTCAGGGGACGGGAGGTCCTCCACGTTGACATGGGTGAGAAAATGGCGCAAAAGGTTGTAGATTCATTGAAAGACGTGGGGGAACTGGAACAAAGGTCCAGGTTTGACGGCAGAAACATTGTAATGATTTTTGCCCCCCTGTGATCACCTAAGGAGGTTCAGATGCCAAAGATAAAGACTCATCGGGGGTTGGCGAAGCGCGTGAAAGTCACCGCCGGCGGCAAGATAAAACGCGGCAAGGCTTTTCACAGCCATCTGCTGTCCTCGAAGACTCCGAAGATGAAAAGACGGCTCTCGAAGGCCGACACCGTCCATCCGGCGGATGCAAAGAGGATCAAATCACTAATACCTTATTCATAGAAAGGTTCAAGAGAGGTACAAAACCATGCCAAGGGCAAAACGAGGATACAAGGCAAGACAGAGAAGAAAGAAGATATTCAAGCTTGCGAAGGGCATGACGCAGCGCAGGAAGAACGTGTACAGCGTGGCGAAAAGAAGCGTCTTCAAGGCTCTCAAATACGCCTACGTGGGGCGCAAGGAGCGCAAACGGGACTTCCGGTCCCTGTGGATAGTTCGCATCAACGCGGCCTGCCGTTCCTACGGCATACCTTACAACCGCTTCATCAACGGTCTGAAGGTCGCCAACATCGCCCTCAACAGGAAATCACTCGCCGATATGGCCGTCAACGACCCCGCGGGGTTCGGCGAGGTGGTGGCGAAGGTCAAGGCAGTGGTCACGCACTAGGGTGGCGCTTGGACATCAGCGGACTGAAAGAGAAGATAGAAGGCGAAATATCCCGGATCGGGAACATCGAGGACCTCAAACAGGTGAAGGTATCCCTTCTCGGGAGAAAAGGGATCTTCGCCGACTACATAGACAAGCTCAAAACCCTCGAGAAAGACCAGCGCCGCGATACCGGCAAGGCCATCAACGAGATCAAGACATGGGCGGACCGAAAGATCGGCGAGTTGGAAAAACACTTCAACGAGATCGAAAGGCAAAAACGGGAACAGGCATCGCTCATCGACATTACGATGCCCGGCACCACCCCGCTTTTCGGAAAGAAACATCCGATCACACTCACGCTTGAAGAGATAATAAGGATCTTTGGCTCCCTTGGTTTCGCCGTGGCGGAAGGCCCGGATATCGAGGTGGAATATTACAATTTCGAGGCCCTCAATATCCCTTCGGACCATCCCGCCCGGGACATGCAGGACACATTCTACATCCGGCCAGGCGTTGTCCTGAGGACACATACCTCACCCGTGCAGATACGCACCATGGAGTCGCAGCTGCCGCCGGTGAAGATCATAGCCCCCGGTTGCGTCTACCGCTGCGACAACGATATCTCCCACACACCCATGTTCCACCAGGTGGAAGGGTTGATGGTCGACAAGAACGTGCGTTTCTCCGACCTGAAGGGGATCCTCAGCATATTCATTCACGAGATGTTCGGGCCCGACACCCCCTTGAGGTTTCGGCCCAGCTATTTCCCCTTCACGGAGCCTTCCGCCGAAGTGGACATAGGCTGCGTGATATGCCGGGGCGCTGGCTGCCGGGTGTGCAAGGACACGGGGTGGCTCGAAATACTGGGCTCCGGCATGGTCCACCCCCAGGTCTTCCGCAATGTCGGGTATGACCAGGAGGAGATCACAGGCTTTGCCTTCGGCATGGGGGTCGAACGCATCGCCATGATCAAGTTTGGCATCGACGACATCCGTCAATTTTACTATAACGACATCAGGTTTCTTTCGCAGTTCTGAGGTGAGATCAGGTGAAGGTACCCATCGAGTGGCTGAACGAATTCGTTGTCATTGACGTAGAACCCGAGGAGCTTGCGAAGCGCCTCACCATGCGCGGGCTGGAGGTGGAAAGCATCGAGAGGCTCACGCCCGGTTTCACGGGGGTCGTGGCAGGCGTCATCTCCAGGATCGAAGCCCATCCCAACGCCGACAACCTTTCCGTCTGTTCCATCGAGACAGGCAGGGAAGAGCTTACCGTCGTATGCGGGGCATCGAACATTTCCGTCGGCGACAGGGTTCCCCTCGCGACCGTGGGCGCCACGCTTGGCAAGGAGTTTGTTGTCGGCAAACGCAAGGTGCGCGGCATCGAATCCTTCGGGATGCTCTGCTCCGAAAAGGAACTGGGAATTTCCGACGATCACAGCGGCATCTTTATCCTGCCCGATGATATCGCTACCGGGAGCATCCTCGCCGATCTGTCCATTTCCCACGACACAGTGCTCGACGTCAGCGTCCCCCCGAACCGCGGCGATTGCCTGAGCATTCTCGGAATAGCGCGGGAGGTGGCCAGCATACTGAAACAGAAGGCGAAGCTGCCCAATTTCGAGCTCAAGGCCGGCACGCAGGGATCCGTGGAAGACGAGATCGCCCTTCGCATATGGGACACGACAGCGTGTCCCCGCTATGTCCTCAAGCTCATCAAGGGGATAACCATCGCCCCCTCTCCTTTCTGGATGAGGCGGAGGATCACGCGATGCGGCATGAGACCCATCAACAACATAGTGGACGTGACCAACTACGTCATGCTCGAACTCGGTCAGCCGCTCCACGCCTTCGACCATGAACGTCTCAACGATTCGAGAATAGAGGTGAAGGTGGCGGGAGGGCCATCGACGTTCCGCACCCTTGACAGCATCGACCGGCCCATCGAAGCCGGAGATATCCTCATCTGCGACGGCTCGGGGCCCGTGGCGGTCGCCGGCATCATGGGCGGCGAGAACTCGGAGATCACGGACACCACGAAGAACATGGCTCTTGAAGCCGCTTATTTCAATCCCTACTCCATCCGGGCTACCGCCAGGAGGCTGGGGATCAGGTCCGAGGCATCCCTGAGGTTCGAGAAGGGCATCGACGTCGACAACGTCGGGTACGCGGCCGAGAGGGCAATGTACCTCATGCACGAGCTGGCGGGCGGCCAGCTCGTAAGGGGTGCCAGGGAGATCTTCGAGAAAAAGGAACCCAGGACGATCTACATCACCTACAGCAACATCAACGGGTTACTGGGAACCCACATCGGCCGGGACGCCACCACGCGGGCCCTGAAGTCCATCGACCTTCTCATCATGAAAGAGGACGAGAACGGCTTCGTCATATCCGTGCCCAACTTCAGGCATGATATCATCGAAGGGGCCGATATCATCGAAGAGATATCCCGGGTCCACGGGTTCGAGCACATTCCCGATACGAGCCCCGTTTCGGTCCTCAAACCCCAGAAGGTCCCCCCGAAAGAGCGGTTCCTCACCATGATCAAGGAGTACTGCTTGGGAACGGGCTTCTACGAGATCATCAATTTCTCCTTCTTCTCCACGAAGGACATCGAGAATTTCCGCATCCCCGAAGGTGACGAGCGCACCAGGTACGTATCCATCATGAACCCCATCTCCCGCGATTGGGGGGTGATGAGGACCATGATGATACCGTCCGTCCTGAGGTGCATGGCGTACAACCTCAACAGGGGTACCAAGAACCTAAGGTTCTTCGAAAAAGGAAAGGTCTTCTTCCAGGAGGAGGAGCGCATCCGCGAGCGCGTCGCCCTCTGCTTCGCCATGACGGGCAGGGAGAAGGAATACTCGTGGAAGGAAAAACATGCAGACTATGATTTCTTCGACATCAAGGGCGTCGTCGAGGGTTTGGTGGAGAGGCTCGGGCTGGGCTGTGAGGTCGTCCCGACCACCGAACCCTTCCTTGACCGCGGCAGGAGCGCAGACATCATGGTCGACGGTCTGAAAGCTGGTTGGGCCGGGGCCGTCCGTGACGACATCCTCGGGCTCTACGAGATCGAACAAACTATTTATTGCGCTGAGTTACGATTTGATATAATCTTAGAAAAAGGGAACTTGACACTTCAGTACAAGCCGATACCCCGTTATCCGCAGGTCACACGGGATTTCTCGTTCTTTGTGGATGACAGGGTACCTATAGCTACGCTTGTTGAGAAGATCAAGGGTATCTCACCCCTTATCGTTTCGGTGGGGATATTTGACATGTTCCGGAAGGAGATGCGGAGTGTGGCCATTCGCGTGGTCTTCCAATCCCACGAAGACACTCTTACCGACGAACGTGTCAATGCCTTGCAGGAAAGAATCATCGGCGAGCTGACCAATATTGACGGAATTTCGTTAAGGGCATAAGGAGGAGTTATGACGAAAATTGATATTGTAACCGATCTTTACGAGAAGCTCGGATTTTCCAAACGGGAGTGCGCGCATATCGTCGACCGGTTCTTCGAGATCATAAAGGACACTCTCGCCACCGATGAGAACGTAAAGATTTCCGGTTTTGGCAATTTCTTCGTCAGAAAGAAGAAAGCCCGCCGCGGACGGAATCCGCAGACCGGCGAAGAGATCAAGATAACAGAACGCAAGGTGCTGAGCTTCAGGCTAAGCCAGGTATTAAAGGACGAAATCAACGATAGCAGAAGGCACGAATGAACGGCAGAGAAATACCCGACAGGGTCTTTTACCGTATCAAGGAAGTCTGCACATTGACGGGGCTCAAACCCCACGTCCTGCGCTACTGGGAGCAGGAATTCAAGGACATCAAGCCGGTCAAGAGTCCTACCGGACAGCGCCTCTACAAGAAAAAGGACCTCGAGATCATCTTCACCATCAAAAAGCTTCTTCATGAGAAGCGATTCACCATCGACGGGGCAAAACAATATCTCGCAAACCACAAACGAATACTCAATGAGATTCGGGAAGAACTTACCGAACTCGTCGCTATGCTTAAACAAGAGGAGAAAGAAAAGAAATGAGAAACATCATCACCGCAGTACTTTTGGCCTTCGTCCTGTGCTCATGCACACCGGGGCCGATCCATGTCGCCAAGGATGAAACAGACAGTGTCAAGAGAAACTACAACGACAAACAGGTCCAGTCCGTCTTTGACAAGAACGCCGCTCTGTTCAAAGACATATACGACCGCTACAGCTCCGACAACGTGGGGATCTACCGGGACGGCATAGGCGTAACGACGCTGGAGGATTTCGACAAGCAGCAGCTGCATTATCTCATGGTCTACGTGCGCCCGAAAGAGGCTTCTTTCGACGTAAACGCTACAAAACCCGAAGAGCGCGTCGCGAAGATCATCCGCGATTTCATGCCCAGGTACATCAAGAAGATGAAAAGCTCCGACCTCGACGCATACAAGATCGACGGCCTAGCGTTCGGCATCTACTGGGCCGTCAGGGACCATTCCCAGTGTGACACTTACGGCGGCTTTATCGAGTACCTGTACGTCTTCTTCCCTGAAAGTGCCGTTCAGGCATATCTTGACGGGAAACTGAGCTTCGCCGAGGCTATCGACCAGTCCGAGGTGATGTCAAGCACGGAGTTGAAACCCGCAAGAGCGATACGGCCGGTCTTCTAAAGAGAGAAATGCCACAAAAAAAGCCGCAGGTTGTCCTGCGGCTTTTTTATTGCGCGAACGGGCACACGGGTCGGAGCTACGCGCCCGATGAGTGGACGTGGCCAGGAACGGTCTAGAATCCTTTCTCTATGAGCTTTGCGAGATTCATTTCGGGGAAGGGGGAAGGGATGAAGGAGAGGATGAAGATGGCGAGCACCGCGATCGCCAACTTTTTGCGCCCTTCGTCGAGCTTCGTTTCGTCGTCGAACGGCCTGGGATGCCGCATCCCGAAGATGAGGAGGAGGACCACGAGGGTGAGCCAACCGACATTCGTCAGGGCCGCAAGAAGCCCGAGACCAAGGATGACGGCACGGTAAATCCAGGTGCTTTTTTCCCCGAAGATGGCATAGATGACGTGACCCCCGTCAAGCTGGCCGACGGGCAGGAGGTTGAGGGACGTGACGAAAAGCCCCACCCAGCCGGCGTAGGCAAAAGGATGGAGGACAAGATCGTGGCCCTCGGGGATGTTGCCGACGAGCAACGGTTGAAGCAATTTGAACAGGAGGGGATCTCCCAGTTGCATGTAACCCGCTGCGGGCATGCCCGGGAGAGGCGTCACGGTGGACATCTTCAGTCCCGCGACGATGAAAGGCAGGGCGGCCGCGAATCCGCTCAATGGGCCCGCGATGCCCACATCGAAAAGTGTGCTCCTGTTGACAAAGCCTCCTTTCATCTTGATCACGGCACCGAACGTGCCGAAAGGCGGCAAAGGCAGAGGTATGAAGAAGGGAAGCGTGCTCGGGATACCATAACACCTGCCCACGAGGTAGTGCCCCAATTCGTGGCACAGGAGGATCGTCATGATCGCCAGACTGTACAGGAAACCGCCCACAAGCACCGTCGATGCGGTCGTCGCCAGGAAAAGAAGGATATGAAGATGGATCATCGGAGATCTAGACCCTCAGGAGCCCGAACTCCATGAGCGTACGGTCCTGTTTCGTGCCCGTCTTTATCTTCATGTCAAGAGAGCTCAGGAAATCGTAGAACTCGATGAGGTTCTTTCGGGAGATCTTCCGAGACGTGCCCGAGAGCTTGAAGGCGTAGTAAGGGTGTTGAAAAGGCAGGTAGCGCTTTTTGCCCGAGGTATCCACATCCACCCTGTCCTTCCATCGCTTGAATTCCGCGGCAAAGGCCGGGTACGCCTTCGCGTCACCCACAAAAGCCTCCAGGTCCTTTGCCTGGATGAGAAGGCGCATCTGGTTCACAAGGTAACTGTGTATGGCAAGGAGATGCTGGCCGTTCTCGAGAAGCTCTTCGAAGATGGTGAGGACTTCCTTCTTGTCCATCCTCGAGAAGGCATCGAAGAGGGCCATCAGGGTTTCCTCGTGCGTCTCCGTCACGACGGCGCGGATATCCCGTGATTCGATGGTCGCCCTTTCGCCCGCGTACCCTATCAGTTTCAGGACCTCCTGCTCCAGTATGGATTCGTCCCTGACCCTTGAGGTCAAAAGGTTGAAAGCCTTGTCCGTCATCTTCTTGCCGTTGGCCTTGAGGATACCCAGGACCCGCTGCCTTATCCTCTTCTCCCTGTCCTTCTCCAGGACAACCGGCTTCCCTCCCAGACTTCTCGCAAGTTCGGCGGCATCGGACGTGAAATAAACGAGCACGCCCACCCTGTCCTTCAATGCATCGAGGTGGGGGCGCAGCGCGGCCACATCCTGCGCCGTGGGATCGACTATGGCGATGACGAGCTCGTCGGCAAGGAACAGGTTGGATGCCTTTTCGATGACAACCTGCCTGAGGTCCTTGCCCTGCGCGATGACGATCCCGGGATGATCATGGAACCGCCGGGACAGGACATGGATATCCTCAACAACATTCTCCTTCGAGCCCATGGCTACGAGCAATCTGTCCATGGGGTTAAGATAACATCGGGGAGAAGGCTTTGCAAGAGGAAGAAAGAAGGGGAACGAGGGGGAAGGGTGAGAATAAGACCTATAGGAGAATAGGACCTATAGGACATATTGGACTTATAGGACAGATAAGACTTATAGGACGTGTTGAAATCAATTGCCGCCCACAGCGAAGGATCAAATCCGTCCTATAGGTCCTAAGCGTCCTATAGGTCTTATTGGTCCCATAGGTCCTATTCTCCTATTGGTCCTATCAAAGACCTTGCTCTCCCTGTCCCCCGCTCCCTGTCCCCTGATTCCTCACCCCTGCTTCCCGTACTTCTTCTTCAGGAATTCCAGGCCCGTCGCCGGATAGAGGGCATAGATGAGGATATCGCCCATGTCCTCCGATATACCCTTCAATGCCTCCCTAGCCGCGGGAAGCTCCGGCTTGAGGATGTCCGCCGGACGCACATCGATGGGCGTTGTTCCCCTGGGATAACCCTTCAATGCCTTCGCCTTTATCTCCTCGTTCACGGGCGCAGGCGGGCGGCCATAGAGACCGTAGAAATAGTCCTTCACCTCGTTGCTGATCATCTTGTACCGGCCCGCGATAACATTGAAGACAGCCTGCACCCCGACGATCTGGCTCGTGGGGGTAACCAGCGGCGGGAAGCCCATGTCCCGCCTCGTCCTCGGCACTTCTTCGTAAACCTCTTCGAGCCTGTCGAGTGCCCTGGCCTGCTTGAGCTGGCTCACAAGGTTCGAGATCATGCCTCCGGGGATCTGATGGATGAGGACCCCGATATCGATGACGGCGTAATGGGTACGGTCAGAAAAGGACCGCAGTTTCGGTGGAATGATATCCTCGAGGTACTCGTCCACTTCCGACATCTTCCCGAGGTCCAGCTTCGGATCGTAGGGAGTGTCCTTGAGCGCGACGGCAAAGGCCTCCGAAGGAGAATGGGAGGACCGGTACGCGAAGGGTGCGAGACAGGTATCGATGCCGTCGGCTCCGGCCTCAATGGCCTTGAGGAGCGACATCGATGCCATTCCGCTCGTATAGTGCGTGTGCAGATGCACCGGGATGGACAGGGTCTCTTTGAGGCGGGAGACAAGCTCATAGGCGTCATAGGGCGAGATGATCCCAGCCATGTCCTTGATGCAGAGCGAGTCGGCCCCCATGTCCTCTATCTTCTTCGCCTTGTCCAGGTAATATTCGAGATCGAATATGGGGCCTCCAAGCCTCTCCTCCGTCAACGAATAGGATATGGACCCCTGGATGTGCCTGCCGCAGCGCCTGATGGCCCTGAAAGCGGCTACAAAATTGCGTTCGTCGTTGAGGGCGTCAAAGACGCGGAATATGTCTATGCCGACCTCGCAGCTCTTCTCGACGAAGGCGTCGACAACGTCATCGGCGTAGTTCCTGTAACCGACAAGGTTCTGCCCCCGAAGGAGCATCTGGAGCTTCGTGTTGGGCATCTTTTCCTTCAGGAGCCGCACTCTCTCCCACGGGTCCTCGTCAAGAAACCGTGTCATCACATCGAAGGTAGCCCCGCCCCAGACCTCCATCGAGTAAAAACCAATGGAATCCATCTTTTCGGCGATGGGCAGCATGTCTTCCGTTCTCATCCTGGTGGCGAAAAGGGACTGATGACCGTCCCTTAGCGTAAGATCTGTTATCCTCACAGGCTTCTTATCCATCCTTCAAACCCCCCTTTCAAATTGTCGGACAACGTTGCGGCAACCGTGAAAAACAAATGGATATTTTCCCGCAACTCTGCTATTGTAATGCCTACGGGATGTAGCTCAGCATGGTGTAGAGCGCTTGCTTCGGGAGCAAGAGGCCGCTGGTTCAAATCCAGTCATCCCGACCATTCCCCGCCGACAACCCGTCAACACCGGCATCCCCGAACACCGTTTCCCCCGGCAATGAGGATACGGGGCATTCCACTCCCGAACCGGGTTCCCCGACCGCCCGGCGATTCCCCGGGTCATCTTCCCGCAGACCTTCCGACCCGGTGCCAGACCCCCGGCCTTGTCCTTTTCGACGAGGAAACTAGATTGTATTGGATTTGAGCGCACCGACCGTGCCCTGCCGGATATCCCCGCCCACACGGTTACCCATGGCGCTTCGCGGATACCTCTTCCCCCGGCCCGCGACAAAAGAGCCATTCCACCAATGATACCACATCATGATATCTTTTGGCCTTTTCCCTGTCAAGCCTCATCATCACGGAATGACCGGGGCAGGATGCGACCGGTAAAGAATCACCCCCCGTCGTTATGGAAGGGCCGGGAGCACGCGGAGAAGCCCCCTGCCATGTGTGCCGCAACCCCAGTGTGCCCCGGTGCTGCGCACTGTCGCTGGAAAAGCTTCCGTCGTAGGTGATCTGGAAATAGACGTTCTCCTTCGTCCGCAGGGTGAGCCCGAATCCCGGGACAAAGCTGTTCCTGTCACCCCTTTCACTCCTCGTGGTAAAAGTGGAGAGGGGAAGCCCGGCGAAGCGGGCGTTCAGTACATCGTCGCTGCCGGCAAGATCGTAGTCCCAGCGCATGCGGATCTCCGGTGTGAGGGTGCCCGGTGAAAGGACATAGTCGTTCCTGAGTATCACACCCAGGGAGCCAAGAAGGAAGGAGGAGCGCTCCCCGTCGACATCGAGGCTCACGGCGCCGGCGTTCCTTTCCTGGAAACCATCCCGTATGAGGTGGCCTCCCGTGAGGGCGACGAGGGGGATGATATCCGCGCCCCTCGTCGCTATCCGGTAGCCCGTCTCCAGGCATCCCCCGAGCGCGTGGCCGTCGTAGCGGGCCCTGGCAGATCTCACGATCTCCCCGAAGGATATGTCCCTCTGCGTGTCGTAGCGATTGTACCCGTAGGCGACGGTGGAGCTCAGGTACCAGGGGCCGCGCCGGTACATGCCGTAAAGGCCGGCCTGGTAACTCGATACCGTGGCCTCATCTGTAAGGTCACGCATAGAGGCCCTCGTACTGGAATACCCCAGGGACATGCCGAGAAAGAGGGGATTCGCCACCTGTCTGTCGAACCCGGCAACAACACCTGCCGTGTTATATCCGTACCGCGACGCCGCATCCCCGCCGCCTTTGTCCCCCGTACCACCGTATGCCCGCACCCACAGGCCCCGGTAGGGCGAATCGGTGCCACCGGCCCCGTCAAGGACCGCAAGGAGCGTGTTCCCGGCATCGCTCGCCCTGTCACCCCCCTTGAAGGCCAGCATCACGGGCCGCGCCGACACGGCCGACGACGGCTGACCTGTCACGAAGCTTCTCGACCTTTCCGCCATGGTCCCCATGTACCCGCGAAAGGAGGAGAAGGTCGCAGACCCCAGGGCAGTGTGGGACAATCCGCCCATCTGCTCGTAGGCACCCCTTGCTCCCGGAGCGGAAAGTCCCAGGACGGCGTTCACCACATCCTCCATGTCCCCTCTTACCGACGTCGATATGCGGTCGAGGGAAGAAGCCACGGCCCTCTGGTTCCCCGTGTATGCCACACTCGAGAAATCCGTGTAGCTGCGTGCGAGAAGGAGATAAACGTTGTTCCCGTCATAGCTCAGGGAAGGCGTGAGATAGGCAAGATCGCTCGCGACGTTCGCGAAGGCCCCCGTGACGTTCCCCGCCGTGAGGATCGTGTAATAGGTCCTCATCTTGTAGACCCCCGAGCCCGTGAGCACCGATACGGTGCCTCCGCCCAGGGTAGCGGTCCCGGTGACTATGAGCTTGTCAGACTGTCCCTCGGGATCCGTCTCCACCTCGTAAACGGAACCCGGATTGTGGGTGTAGTTACCGGTGATGGTGATGACACCGATGGAGTTCCCCGGCGCGACCTTACCGTTGTTCGTGACGTTGCCGATAATGTTGCTGTTGCTCGTGAGAACCCCCGAGGGGTTGATGACCACGGGGCTCGTTATGCTGCCCGTCACCGCCAGCGACCCTCCATCGAGCGTCGTCGTCCCGGTGTAGGTGTTCACCCCGGAGAGAACGAGCGTGCCTGTACCCGTTTTCGTGAGACCACCCGTACCGCTGATGACCCCCGCATAGATGCCCGTTCCGCTGCCGCCGATGGTGAGCGTGCCCGTGCCGAGGGTGACGTTGCCGCCCGTCGTGCCGCCCCCCGCGAGGGAACCGATGGTCACGTCGAGGTTGTTGAGATCGAGGGTCGCTCCCGCCGTGTTCCCCAGGGTGACAGCCGTCCCCGCGGGAAGGCCGCTGCCGGCCCCAACCTGCAGGGTCCCCTCGCTTACCGTCGTTCCCCCCGTGTACGTGTTGGCCCCCGTGAGGATGAGGGTGCCCGTGCCCGCCTTCGTGATACCGCCCGTGCCGGAGATGACGCCAGAGATGGTGTCCGACGCGTTGTCGACGGTCACCTGGTGCAGGCCGGCGCCGAGGTCCATGGCACCGGAGAGAGTGAGTGCACCCGTGCCGCCCGATGACTGGCCGAGGGTGAAGTCGGCCCCGATGACGGTGTCGTTGGCTATCGTCCTCGCCGTTCCCGAGGACGCGGAAAGGGTGCCGCCGTCGATCGTGAGCGTGCCCGTGCCGAGCGCCGAGTTGTTCCCCACCCTGAGCGTTCCGTCGAGGAGCGTCGTCCCGCCCGAATACGTGTTCGTTCCCGTCAGGGTGAGGATCCCCGTGCCCGTCTTGGTGAGACTGCCCGTGCCGGTACCGATCACACCCGATATGTTCGTATTGCCCGTACCCGTCACCGTAAGGTTCCGGCCTGCCCCCGACACGGCACCGCTCACGGTCAGGGTCGCCGTCCCCGCGCCGTTGTTTGTTGCCGTCCACGTCTGGTCGGCGCCGAGGATCACGTTCTCGCTGATGGTATAGGTCCGGGAGGTGCTGCCGGGGATTGCCGCGTCGATGCCGCCTGCCCCGACGGTCAGGGTCCCGGCGCCCGCCGCAACGGTGAAATTGCTGTCACGATTGAATATAAGGCGCAGGAAACTGACATTGGTATTAATGGTGGCCCTGGTGCCGCCGGTTCCGAACGTCACGGAAACGGTGCCGTCAAAGAGAGGATTGGCATTGTCATCCCAGTTGGTCGCCGTATTGATGTTCGTGTTGGCTCCGGCACCATCCCAGGTGGTCCCGGCCGAGACAGGCAAACCACGCAGAAGTACCACGAGAAGAACGGTCAGTATGGTAAGGCTTTTCTTCATGTCGGCTTCCGTGGCCTTCTGTCCGATCTGTTTGTTGAGGATGCCGACCGCGTGATGCACTAGCCTTGACAACCCCCCTGCCCCCCGGCGGACGGGTTGACGGTGTCATACCATTCAAACACGGCGAGGAGGATAGTGTCTCCTGAGCGTAATTGTTCTATAATTT
>LVAA01000065.1 GCA_001603955.1 Syntrophobacterales bacterium Delta_02
TAACAATCCTTAACGGCCCGCATGATCTTCCCATCTGTTTCACCTGAAGTATAGTTAATATTACTTATAGTATAGTTTATATTACACTATGTCAAGTTAATTATACAGCAAGAAACGCGGGAAGACGATTGCAGTCTCGTGAGCGGGAGAGATGGAAGATGGGCACGTGCACTGCCGCGGCCCGCCGCAAGCGTTGATGCAGCGCCGGGACAGATACGGGTCGTGCCCGGGAAAGGTTCCACAACGCCTCGTGTGAACATACCTCCGGTAGCTTTTCGGTCCCTTGCCGAGTCCGGTTGGTCCCATCATTGTGGTGCTTGATGTCCCGGCCTGACAGACTATAGCCACGATATCGGGTCCGGCGGACGTTGTTCAGGTGGTTTGCGATCTCGAAGTACCCCGACAGGCAACAGAGCAGGTGTTCAGCGCGAAGTGTGGGCGGTGTGCCGGCAAGGCGCCGGCGCACGAACGTGAAGCGGACCGGGATTCTTTGACCTTATGAAGGGACCTTCGTTCGTCAGGTTTGCCCCGGGGGGGCTGTTCGGGCTTGACAGGAGGACCGCGAAGGCGTTAGAGAATCCAGAGGCAGCAGTCCTGCCGACTGATCCAAGAAAAAAGAGGTGATGCGCTTATGGCAAAGAAACCCGCTAATCTTCTCTATGGTGTCGATGACCGGCCCCCGGCCGGTGTTTGCGTGGTGCTGGCGATTCAACACATCTTCATTCCTTGCCAGTGGTTTCATCGTGGTGGCCATCGTCATGGGCCAGATGGGCTCCAGCCCCGAGCTCATCCGCAACGTCGTGTCCATCACGATGATCGCGGGCGGCGTAGCCACGATCCTCCAGGCATTGAACCGCGGCCCCGTTGGCAGCGGTTACCTCTGTACCGAGGGCACGGACCCGAGTTTCCTCTCCATCTCCATCCTGGCCGGCAGCGTGGGCGGCCTGCCGCTCGTCTTCGGCATGACCATCGTCTCCGGCGTCATCGAATGCCTGCTGTCACGCGTCATGCACCGTCTCAGGGTCATCTTCCCTCCTGACGTCACCGGGGTGGTGCTCACCATGGTGGGCCTCAACATCGTCCCCATCATGATCCTCGACTTCATGGGTGTCAAGGACAAGAACAGTCCCATCGAGACGGCGAACGTTCTCGTCGCGATGATCACCCTTGCCATCATGGTAGGGATGAGCGTGTGGGGCAAAGGCAAGCTGCGTCTCTATTCCGTGATCGTCGGCATAGCGGGTGGTTACGCGGCATCCATCCTCCTGGGGGTGCTGACAATGGCACAGATGCGTGAGTTGATCGATGCACCGTTGGTGTCTGCGCCTGACTTCTCGCACGTCAGCTATGCCTTTGACCCGGCCCTGCTCATCCCCATGGTGATCGTCACCCTGGCCTCCACCCTGAAATCCGTCGCCTCCCTCACCATGTGCCAGAAGGTCAATGACACCGCCTGGGTCCGCCCGGATCTCGTCAATATCGGCAAGGGCACCCTTGCCGACGGCCTTGCCTCCATTATCGGCGGCGGGTTGGGGGCCCTGGGGAAGTCCCTCTACGCTGCCAGCGTGGGTCTCACCCTGGCCACGGGTGCGACGAGCAGGATCATTGCCTGGTATATCGGGGTCATCTTCATCGCGCTCGCCTTCCTGCCGAAACTGGCGGCGGTCTTCAGCATCATGCCGAAGCCGGTCATGGGCGGGGCGCTCGTCTACATGGTCTGCTTCATGGTCATCTCCGGCATCCAGATGATGACCTCACGGATGATCGACAACCGCAAGACCTTCGTTATCGCCGTTTCCCTCATGTTCGGCATGAGCGTGGACATATTCCCCGGTCTCTACCAGCACGCCCATCCGTGGCTGAAGCCCTTTCTCAGTTCCTCCCTCACCGTCACCACGGTGCTCGCGATCGTTCTCAACCTGGTCATGCGCATTGGGATCTCCCGCCGCGCGACCCTGAAGCTGACATCCGGGGAACATTCCTCAGATACCGTATTCCGGTTCATGGAGGACCTGGGCGCCGCCTGGGGTGCCCGCAAGAACGTTGTCTACCGGGCCGTGGCAGCCATGAACGAGTTCGCCGAGGCCATCGTCCACTGCGGAATGGAGAACAGGGGGATCGTCATGACCGCCGTCTTCGACGAACTGAGCCTGGATATCCGCATTACCTACGAGGGCCCGCCGGTGGAATTCCCCGAGGAACGTCCCGACATGGCGGCGATCGTCGACGACCCGGGAGCGCTTGCCCGCATGTCCGGATTTCTCGTCCGCCACTACGCGGACCGGATCAAGGTGTCCCGGGAAGGCGAGCAGACCAGGGTGGACCTCCACTTCGACCATTAAGGAAGGTCTTGTTCAGAAAGGAACACTTCACGTTGGGGATTCGGGTTGGGGCAGACCCGGAATCCGTCCCCTCGCGGGTTTCCTTGAGGGGCCGGTCGGGGCACGTCCGGGAACGGCCCGGCGTTTCAGCCGGGCAGTGAAGCGATGAAGAGGTAATGATATTCTCCCACGTCGGATACGCTGTCGCTGTGAAAGCCGAAAGGCCGAAGGAGATCCTCGACATCCTTTTCCGAAAGCCGTACCTTGAGCGGCGGGCCTGGAGGGCCCTCGATCTTCTTGAACTCCAGTATGGCGAGTCTTCCGCCCGGTTTCAGGACCCTGAGCATTTCACGTAGGACGGTCTCTCCCGTCGCGTCACGCAAGAGGTCGTGAAGGACTGTTGCAACGAGACAGATATCGATGGTCCCGTCCTCGAGGGGGATGCCCTCGTTCGCGTCGGCGAGGAGCGTTTCGATGTTGCCGAGATGTCCGAGAGACGCGCGCTCCCTCACCCGTGCGAGCCCTTCCTCCCACGCGTCCAGGGCAAAGACGCGCCCGCCAGGCCCGGTAGCCTCGGCGAGGCGGACCGTATAGTTGCCCATGCCCGCTCCGAGGTCAAGGATGACCGTCGACGGGCGTACGTTGAGCGCCTCGAAGAAACGATCCGCGTCGATAAGATCGAATGTGCTGCGGCCCGCACCGTGCGGTTTCCGTGGCTCGTCCATGATATGGAACCCCCTTGTTGGGTCTTGTCGCCCCTATCCTGAGGGAGCGTCGTGTTCCTTAAATCTGCGGCATCACGGGGCCCGCTGTCAATCCCCTCCCCTCCCGCGGGCAGGGGACGCTGTCCCCCATGCGGAGGTGGTCCGGTTCCGGGGAGGTCAGCTGAGACGACACCCCTTATGCCAGCCCTCTTGCGAACGCCATGATCGCCTCTGCGGATTCCGCCGGTCTCGTCTGCAGCAGGCAGTGCGGCGCGTCGAGCCTGAGAAGCTCGAAAGATGCAAAGCTGGACCTGAACCAGTCAGCCGCCCCGGCGGGGACCACCCGGTCCTGCGCCGCCTGAAGATAAAGGCAGGGGACGGCAAAGCGGTCATCGGGGAAGGGATATCCCGCGGCGATAAGCCCGGCCCGCTGCCTGAGACCGTCAGGTCCCACCCGCAACAGGGCTTCACGAAGCATCTTCTCCAGGGCTTTATCGGCATAAGCGTGAAAGAAGAAGACGTTGAGGAGACGCGCCGGTAATCTCCTTGCCAGGGATGCTACACCGGGGATTGACGCGGCGATGCGGATCATAATGGGATAGAGGGGCTCCGCGAAGGCGGCGCTGAAGATGACGCCTTTGACGGCGGTGGGTCTTGCATGGAGCAGCATCAGCGCGACGAGACCGGAAAAGGATTCGGCAACGAGGATGGTGTCTTCGCCGGTAAGCCGGGCGGCCGCAAAATCTGCGTGATCCTTGAGGGACAGATCCTCATCGTCGGGATAGGTTATGACGGTCCGCGGGACATCAGGCGGCAGTGCCCGGATCAGCGGCTCGAAGCATATTCCTGTGCCATCGAGGCCGGGCATGAGGACAAGCCTTATGGTGCCGGGATCGACCGTCATGTTCCGGAGCTTTTCAGGACGTTCCTGATGCCGTCGCAGAGAAGTCTGGACATCTCTTCGCGTGTCTCCCTTGTCGCCGAGCCAAGGTGGGGAAGCAGGACCGTTCGCGGCGCTGTGCGCCACCGCGGATCGATTTCCGGCTCGTTCTCATAGACGTCGAGGCCTACGCCGCCGATCATCCCGCCGTGGAGCAGTTCGATCGCCGCCCTTTCATCCATTATCCCGCCGCGCGCGGTGTTGATGATGAAGACCCCCTCGGGGAGCAAGGCAAGCTTTTCGCGGCTGAGAAGCCCGCGCGTCCGGTCCGTCAGTGGACAATGCAGGGATAGTACGTTGCTCAAGCGCAGCAGGTCATCGAGCGGCAGGCGCCGGGCGGTTTCCTCCCCGAGGCCCACCGCCTCGCCGCTGCCTTCGCGGTCCCAGAAGACGACCTTCATGCCCATGGCCCGGACACGCCTGGCGAAAGCCCGGCCGATGGGGCCGGAGCCAAGGATCCCGCAGGTCTTCCCCGCGAGGCCCGATCCCAGGAGAAGATCGGGGGCCCAGCCTTTCCACTGTCCGGACCTGAGCAGGGCCTCGCCTTCGCGCACCCGCCGGGTGAGTGCCAGAAGGAGCGTGAGGGCCAGATCGGCCGTCGCATCCGTCAATACCCCCGGCGTGTTCACGACCTGGATGCCCCGTGCTTTGCAATGATCCAGCGGGAGGTGGTTGGTGCCCACGGAATAGGTGCCGATGACCCTGAGGTTCGCGCACGGTTCCAGGTCCGTCTCCGTCAGGGGCTCGGACAGGAGAACCACAAGGGCCTCGGCGCCGGGGAGCGCCTCTGACCAGGTGGCCGACCGGTACGGGACAACGCGTAATTCCGGAAATTCCTTACCCAGGCCCTCGATGTGCGGGCCTACCAGGGGTGATGTGCTGAGGATGCGGATGCTCATTCACGGACTCCCTCTTTTTTCGGTCACCTCCGCGGAAGGTGGGTGCACGAGAAAGTGTAGTGATACCGGCCTGTTGTGTCAAGACAATCTCACATTTCACCGGGACGGCCAAACCGCGGGGAGGACCGGGATCTCGCGGCGATGCCTTGCTTTACGCGGGGATAGGGCATAACATAGAGTATAGCTGTGGATGTCATATGGCAAAGACCGACCAGGCACTCATCGATTTTCTCCTGAACCCCCGAAGCTATCCCGAGAGGACGCGGGCGGTATCTCACCTGGAGACGCACATATCACACGTGTTCATAGCGGACAGGTTCGTTTACAAGGTCAAGAAACCGGTTAATTTCGGTTTTCTGGATTTTTCCACTTTGAGAAAACGGCATTTTTTCTGCAAGCAGGAAGTGGTTCTCAATTCCCGTCTGGCAAAGGGCATCTATCTCGGTGTCCAGCCCCTGTACAGGAGCGGCGGCGGGTTCAGTTTTGCTTCGAAGGGGGCCAGGGTGCCCGCGGAATACGCGGTAAGAATGAAGCGTATTCCCCTCGACCGTCTGCTCTTCAAATTGATCGGCGAAGGGAAGCCCTTGTACGGTTCGCTGGAGGACGTGGGCGGGACGCTCGCCAGGTTCCACGAGAGCATCGCACCCTACAGGGGCGCAAGATTCGGGGGTGTCGAATCCATGATCGCCGCCACGGAGGAGAACTTCGAACAGATAAAGCCCTTCACGGCACTGACCGTGGGCAGGAAGACCCTCGCTTCGATCGCGAGGTACACGAGGGCATTCATAGCCGACCACAGGGCCGGGTTCGCCGAAAGAAGGAAGAACGGGTTCATCCGGGACGGCCACGGGGACCTTCACTGCCAGCATATCTGTCTCGAACACCCCCCGGTCATATTCGACTGCATCGAGTTCAACAGGGGTTTCAGAACGATCGACATCCTCGAGGACATTGCCTTTCTCTTCATGGACCTCGAATACCGGGGGAGATTCGACCTCTCCGCCAGGCTCCACAAGGCCTATTTCGCCAGACAGCCGAAGGCCCTCGATGAGGAATTGCTCAGGTTCTACAAGGTCTACCGAGCGGTCGTGCGGGGTAAGGTGGAGGGTTTTGCCGCGAGGGGAGTGGAAGACCCATCGGAAAGGGAAAGGGCGGTTGCGAGGGCCCGTGACTACTTCGGCGTTGCCGGCTACTACATCAACCATTTCAAGAAGCCCTTCAATCCCGTCGTCTTCATGGGCCTGTCGGGATCGGGGAAATCGACGATCGCGAGGGATTTCTCCCCCAACGCGGTGATCCTCCGGTCTGACGAAATGAGGAAGGAGATAACGGGGGTAGGGAAGGGCAGGCACGCGTACAGCTCTCTTGGAGAGGGGATCTACACCCCCGAACTTACCAGCCGGATCTATTGCCTGATGCTCGAGCGGGCGGTCGAGTGCGCCAGGATGGGCAAGAAGGTGATCGTTGATGCGACCTACCTCAAGGCGGAGCAGAGACGGGATTTCCACGAAACCTGCATTGCAGAGGGTCAGAACCCTTTCTTCATTCACTGCTTCGCCAGCGAGGCCGTCCTCAAGGAAAGGATCAGGAAGAGAATGGAGGCGGGCATGGATGTTTCCGACGCGGACATCGCCGTCCTCGAACACCAGCTCGAGCACCTTGAAGACCCGGAAGAACTTCCCAGCTACCGCACCCTTCGCATCAACACCGAGGACGCCATCCACAACATAGTCCACGCGTTGAGAGAGTTCCTGTAGGACCGGGGTTTCTCCCCCGGGGGGTGTGGAAAAAGGCCCGCGAAAGTACTATACTCACATATGCTCCGCACTATGGAGGTGACATAAGGTGTTTGGCACCGAGTACGAATGTAAGGAATGCGGCCGCGCCTTCCGGGTGGACGAAGACGAGAAGAGGGAGCCGAGATGCCCGAGCTGCGAAGGCGGGAATGTGACGAAGAGACAGGCCCGTCCTCTGCCGCAGTGGATCATGCGCAAAAAAGAGGCCGCGCCCACCTGAAAGTAGAAAAAAAGGTGGCGTTGCCATTCGTGGAGATCTTTGATCAGGACAAATCTCGCGTGGAAATAAGGATCAGGAGAGTGGGTTCGAACACCCTGACGGGCAATGTGTCGGGAAGGGTTAACACGTACAGGGTCACGGAAGACGGAAGGGAATTCCTGCTTGCGCGTACCCTGCATACCCTTGAAAGCAGCATCGGCATCGCGGGCAGGAAAGGCATTCTTTACGTGGACACCGAAGACAACAGGGTTCACCACCAGGTGACAGCCCCGGGCGCGGCCTGCGGGTTGAACACCGATGACGAGGTGGTCGAAGGGCTCTCGCCCCTTGCGCTTCGCGCGGTGCTCATGGCCGACCAGTGCGGCGAGACCGGTGAGATCACCATAACAAGGAAAGAATAGCGGGGTGTCCCGGTCCAACACGGCGACACACGGGTTGCCCGTGGGATCCCGGCTGATACCCTGCGGACGGAAAGAACTATGGACGGAAAAGACTATTACGAGGTCCTCGAGATAAGCGTCGAGGCAACGGACAGGCAGATCAAGGAGGCATACCGGAGGCTCGCGTTCCAGTATCATCCGGATAGGAATGCGGGGGACCCCGGAGCGGTGGAACGGATGAAGAGCATCAACGAGGCGTATGCCGTTCTGTCCGATCCGGCAAAAAGGCAGCGATATGACAGTCTGAGGCAGAGCTGCGGTGGTTCCGCCTACGACAGGTTCCGCGAAGGTTATTCCGAGAACGATATCTTCCGCGGGTCCGACATCGACCAGATCTTCGAGGAGATCTCCCGGTCCTTCGGGTTCAGGGGTTTCGAGGACATCTTCAAAGAGGTGTACGGCACCGGCTACCGGACCTTCGAGTTCAGGAACGGCGGTGTTTTCGGGAAGGGTTTCGTATTCACCGGCCGTATGGGTGATGGCGGCTTCCGGCCCGGTGCCAAACAGGGCATAGGCTCCCGCATCGTGGGAAAGCTTGCGGGATACGCCCTGAAAAAGATGACCGGCATTGGAGCGGATGATGGCGGCGACCGCTACGACTCCCTGCGGCTAAGCCCCGAGCAGGCGAAGAACGGAGGCAAGGTGCCGTATACGGACAAGGGAAGCTCGCGAAGCATTCTCATCACGGTTCCTTCCGGTGTCTCCCATGGACAGACGATCCGCCTCAAGGGATTGGGATCGCAGGGAGGACCATTCACGGCGCCCGGAGACCTTTATCTGCAGGTGGAGATCGCCAGACCTTTCCTGCAGACGGTCAGGAACCTCCTGAAAAAGAAGGCGGACGGATTGCGGCCGTCGGGGCGTTGATCGGCTCTTCAAGGCCGCACACGGCCGTTTAGCATCGTCTTTCCCGCATGATGGTCCTTTCCCGGTGCAGGTAAGGGCTCGGGCCCTGTTTTTTGTGTTGGCTTTTTCTTGAACGGGGTGGTATTCTCAAAAAATACAATGCCGGATAAGCCGTAAGGGTACTGTATCATTCACTATTCAAAGAAAAGGGGGGAAGAGAAGACATCAATGGTCGTGTAATCTGCGCAGTTCGATCCCTGGGATTTGAGTTACTCCGTCGCTCGTCGTATCGCGGTGTTTTCGTGTGCCTTCAACAGTAAGTCTATATCAAAGCAAAAAGGGGGAGGAATGGAAGACACGAAGAAAACGAAACAGCAGCAAACGGGACCGGGTCAGAAAGGGGAAAAGGGTAAGGCTGAGCATGAGAAAAACCCTTTCATCGATTCCATGACACTCATCAATAAGTCCTACGTGTACGAATTCGCAAGTGAGTGTTATTGCCGGGACCATGGGAGGGCCAGGAAAGAAGTGGTCGGGAATTCGGTTGCCCAGATCTGGGGCGAACCAAACTTCAAGTTCATAAAGCAGCACCTGGACCGGTGTTTTGCCGGTAATGTCGTGCGCTACGAGAACTGGCTGGAATTTCCCGGCGAGGAACCGAAATTCTACCGCGTTACGTACTCGCCGTACTTCAACCCGGCGGGTTACGTTACTCATGCCGTGGTGGCGTCCGAGGACATCACGGATTTCAAGAAGGAAGAAGAGTCCATGGAGAAGAGCGATCCGGGTTTCAGGGCTCTTTTAAGGAATATGCACTACGGGGTTTTCACCTTCGACCTGGAAGGACGGTTCACCTTCGTCAACGATGTGATAGTGAAGAGGTCGGGATATCCGAGAGAATGGTACGTGGGGAAAAGCCTCTTCGACGTGGTCCGCCCCCAGGAAAGAGATGAGGTTCGCAAGCATTTCAAGGCGACGGCGCGCGGAGAGCTGGTAGCGCCCTACGAGTTCTCCTTCGTCAAGGCCGCCGACGAGATCGCCTGGGCCCATATCAGCACGACACCCATACGGGAAGGCGGGCAGATCGTGGGGGTCCTCGGCGTAATGCTGGATATTACGAAACGTGTCCAATCGGAACGGGCTCTCATCGAAAGCGAAGAGAAATACCGGAGGCTTTTCGAGGAATCGCGAGACGCCATCTTCATCACCGACAGCGAGGGAAGGCTTACGGATGTGAACAGGGCCTTCTTGAAGCTCTTCGGCTATAAGAAGGAAGAGATCGAAGGGTTGCGGGCCATCGACACATACCTGAACAAGGAGGAGTGCCTGAGCTACATGAAGGAAGTTGAAAAGGAGGGCTTCGTCGAGGATTTTGCCGTGAAATTGAAGAAGAAGGACGGATCGGTGATGGAGTGTCTTCTGAACGGAACGCCTCTGCGCGGTCTTGATGGGATGATCAGGGGCTATCAGGGCATCGCGAGACAGGAGAGATAGGCAGGGTACAGCCGAAATAGTCAGGCATCAGGTTCAAGCGTTGGAGGGCCGCTTATACAGGGCCCTCCATTCTTTCATCCATCTTCATTCTTATCGTTCGTTTCTCCCGCAGTCATGCGCGGACCGGGACCGCAGGATGGACCTCCGGCGGCACCCGGGGACGGCCGCCTCATTTTTCGCGCGGGAAAGGCCAGGCCATGATGCCGCCCTCCATCACCCTGACGTTCTTCCAGCCGTGCGCCTGCAAGAGGCGGGCAGCTTCGTACCCGCGCAGGGATATCTTGCAGTAGCAGACGATCTCGGTGTCCTTGTCCCGAGGGATCTCGTCGAGACGTTTTCTCAGCATCCCGATCGGTATCAGGGTCTCGCCTATGCCGAGCCGCATCTGTTCGTACTCATCGGGACCCCGCGTGTCGAGGAAGAAGACCTTTTCTTTCCTGTCGACCTTTTCCTTCACCTCGGTGCACGATATTCCCTTCATGAAGCCCCTGAGCTTGTTCTGCACGATGTGCGCCGAAGCGATCCCGTGGTCTATGGCAAGGGAGAAAGGCGGCGCGTAGGGCAGGTCGGCGTTCACCATGTCTTCCACCGTGAGCCCGCCCTTGATGGCCATCGCCCACTGGGCGATCTGCTTGCTCACGTCGCCCAGACCGACGCACTGCGCGCCGAGGATCCTGCCCGAGGGCTTGTCGACGACAACCTTTGTGATGAGCATCTTTCCTTCCATGAAACCCGGTTTATCGGGGCTGGCGTTGATCGCTGTCTCGATCTCGTCAAAGCCCGATTCCCGGGCCGCCTTCTCCGACAGGCCCGTTGAGCCCGCAGTGCAGTCGAACACCTTGCAGATGCCCGTCTGGATCGTTCCGGGAAAGGTCGCCTGGTTGCCCAGCGCGGCATTCTCCCCCGCCACGCGTCCCTCCAGGTTCGCGAGGTCTCCGTAGGGTGCCAGGACCTTTTTGCCGGTAATGAGGTTGTCCACTTCGACGCAGTCGCCAACGGCATAGATATCGGGATCGGACGTTTGCATGTGCTTGTTGACGGCGATGCCGCCGGTTTGCCCGATCTCGAGGCCCGCTTCGCTCGCGAGCCTGGCGTTGGGTCTCACTCCTATGGCCACCACGGCGAGTTCGCAGGGAAGCTCCGTGCCGTTGTTGAGCTTGACGGCGGTGAGCTTGCCGTTCTCGCCCAGGAAGGCCGCGAGTCCGTTTCGGGTTATCACGTTGGCGTTCCTGCTCTTCACGTGGTTCTCGACGAGCTTGGCCATTTCCCAGTCAAGGAAGGTGAGGAGTTGCGGCAGGAGTTCGACCACGGTGATCTCCATCCCGGCCAGTTCAAGGGCCTCGCTCGTTTCAATGCCGATCAGCCCCCCTCCGATGATGACGGTCTTCTTGATCTTTCCTTCATCCCGCACCTTTCTGAGGTAATCCGCGTCGCGCATCGACTGCAGGGTGGTTATGCCTGACAGCTCCGTGCCGGGGACGGGGGGAAACCTGGGGATCGAACCCGTCGCGATGATGAGCTTGTCGTATTCGATAGCTGTCACTTCATCGGACCTGAGGTCCCTGCATGTCACGGTCCTGGCCTGACGGTCGATGCTGAGCGCCTCGGTCTCGGTCTTCGCGACTATGCCCTTGGCGTTGATATAGAACCTGGGGTCCCTGGTGACACCCGTGGGCGTGCTGAGCAGCATGTTCCTGTCATCAAAGAAGCCGCCCACATAGTAAGGATACCCGCATGAGGCCATGGAAAGGTCGGGGTCCTTCTGGATTATGGTGATATCGGCCGTCTCGTCCATCCTGCGAGCCCGGGCCGCCGCCTTCGGGCCGGCCGCCGACCCGCCGATAACGACTATCTTTCTTGTTCTGGTCATGGGGTTCCTCCTTTTTGATGGGAATGATGCATAGCGGATCCTGTGTTGCGGCGGGTACCCAAAGACTCTGCGAGCTCCGTGGCATCCTGATCTATATCATAAGTTCATGATATATACTCATAACCGGAAAATCAAGCGCGACGGGAAGGAGACCGCGTCACAGCGGGGCGTCCGGGATCACGGACCGGGGGGGGATCTGGTCACGTCCCTCTACCCTTATATACGGTAGAAAAGGGAAAAGCAAGAAAGGACGTGAGAGACGTGATGTCACCCGGTGCCGGGAATCGGTAATTGACCTTTTGCGGGCGTGGAGCTATAGTTGGTTAATTGTCGCAGGGGCGATATCCACAGCACACAAAGGACGGGATCATGGAAAGGGAGCAGAAAATAGCCGCGGCGTCAGAGATCATGGAGGTGTTTGCCGGGCTCACGGGGCTCGCTCCGGAGGAACCGTCTCCGAAACGGTACCTGTGGACGGACGTGTATGGCGTTTGTAATCTTCTTGGTCTTTACCGGGAAACGGGGGATGTGACGTACAGGGATCTTGCGCTGCGGCTGGTGGAACAGGTGCACCACGTGCTCGGCAGGTACCGCAGGGGCGACGCGAGGCAGGGCTGGATCAGTGGGCTTGACGAGGATGAGGGCGGGGACCACCCGACGGCGGGAGGCCTGAGGATCGGCAAGAAACTCGGCGAACGCGGCCCCGACGAACCTCTCGACGAGAACAGGGAGTGGGACAGGGACGGGCAGTACTTCCACTACCTCACGAAGTGGATGCACGTGCTCAACCTGGTCACGCGCGTGACTGGCGAATTCAGGTACAACCGGTGGGCGATGGAACTCGCGAAGGCGGCGCACCGCGGGTTTGTCTACACCGTTCCCGGAACGCAGGCAAGGCGGATGTTCTGGAAGATGAGCACCGATCTTTCCTATCCCCTTGTCACCTCCATGGGGCACCACGACCCGCTCGACGGGCTCATTACCTTTATCCAGCTCGAGGCAACGGGGATGGAGGACCCTGACAGGCCGGAACACCTGGGCCTTGCGGCCGAGATCGATGATCTTGCCCGTATTTGCGAGGAAAAGGACTGGCAGACGGACGACCTTCTCGGCCTGGGGGGCCTCCTGGCCGATGCCTTCCGGGTGGCGCAGCTTTTCGTAAAGGGCGACATCGAAGGCTCCGACACGCTCAGGGTGATCCTTGATGCTTCTCTGCCGGGCCTCAAGTACCCCGACAGGGAGAACTTCCTCTACGTGCCCGCCCGATTCCGCCTTGCTTTCCGGGAACTGGGGTTGTCGATCGGGTTCCATGCCCTCGAAGAGCTGGAGTTGCTCATCGAACAGAACCGGGATGCCTTCGCGGGTGACCGGGACATCGCCATCCTCATGAAGACCCTCTGGAAGTACCAGCCCCTGGGAGAAAAGATCGAGACCTTCTGGCTCGACCCGGTCAACCAGAAGACCGATGTATGGAAGGAGCACCGCCACATAAACATGGTCATGCTTGCAACAAGTCTAGTCCCGGAAGGATTTCTGATGCTCTAAGACCGGTGGAACCGGTGGAACCGTTAGAACGGTTGGAACGATACATCCAAGGTCTTTGACTTGAAACCTGAAACTGTCCTTCCTTCCTTGACCTCTTCAACGGTCTTACCAGCGTTCTTACGATCTTAACAATTCCAACGGCTCTAACGGCTTTAACGGTTCTAACGGTTCATGAATCACCATATTGTCCCGAGTATCGCCAGATGGCCCGGTGTTCCCGGCGTCCTGTCGGACCGATGTCTGGGACGCGGTTGTGCCCGACGCATCGTGACACACCCCTGCCCGGAGACTCCTCGTTTCGTCGCGTGTGCCGGGCCCCCGGGCGGGGCTCTTCGTGCTGTCGTCTGCCGGGAACGGTCCTTTCTTTTCCCTTGTGGCACATTTGCTTTCATCGAGAAACCTTTTTCCTTCGTTCCGGCAAATAAAAGGGGCGATGCCCGGGACGATGTGGTAACATGAGCGTGCAAAGGTATGGCGCTCACCGCACAGACAAGCCGTCCATTCCGTGCCCGTTGTCACGTTCCGCTGATAGTGCTTCTTCTGTTCCTTTTCTCCTCTCTCGCGGTCGAGTCGCCGGCAGGGGCCTTCGAAGAGGGTGTCTCCACCCCCCTGACACCGTCATTTTCCGTCGGGGCGAAGATCAAGTATCTCTTCAAGAGCCATACCTCCTATGAGTTCGGCAACCCTCTTCCTCCCTGCCAGGAGCCGCTCAGCCGTTTGGAATTTCCCCTGGATACTTGGTGGGCCGGGCTGGACATGAGATTGAGGTTCCCCCGCTTCTCCGTCGGGTTGGAGGCCCTTACCAGCGTGAAGCAGAACGCGCACGGCGAGTTCGAGGACTCCGACTGGGATAATCCCGACGAAAAGACCATCTACAGCACATCACAGATGCGAGTTGCTCCCAGTTACATGGTGCGTTTTGACGCGGACCTCGAGGTCTCCGACTGGCTCAGCCTGCCGGGATGGCTGAAGATAAGGCCCGTCGGGGGAATGCGCTATCAGAGGTTCAATCTCATCAGCCACGACGGTATACAGTACGATCTAACCGGGGCGTCGGGGAATGCCCTCCTCCCCGGGGAAGGCATCCGTTTCAAGCAGACATACTGGCACTATTTTGTCGGTCTGCGCTCAGTAATCGACCTTTCCCGACCGACGGGCATACCTTCCCTGAGCCTCAACCTGCAGGCCGACTGGGCCTACGTGGAAGGCATGAACGAGGACAATCATCTGCTCAGGGCAGGCAGGCGGTTCACGTACGAGGACACGTACGGCGAGGCCTGGCATTGCTCGATGGGGTTGAAAAAGGAGCTGGGCAAAGGTTTTTCGATCGGCCTGGACGGCGACTACCTAACGGTGTCCACCACGGGCAACCACCGTCTCCTGAACCGGACCTTTGACATCGACATGAGCTTTTCGAACGGGGTAAAGGTGTGGTCCGACCAGTTGAGCCTGTCGCTGACCCTCGAGTACCGATTTTGACGAAAGACCTTTTCAGAGCGGGTGCCCAGGATATGCGCCGTGTTGCCAGAGGGAATTAAACGGTGAACCGGCCGCGCGGCGCATGCCTGGACTGTGAGTTCCTACCCCCACTAACCTGCTACCTGCCCTTCGCAGGGTTCCCCTTCTTCTTTGTGATCGATCTTCTATACTGGCTGCCAAACTTCTCGATTAGCCTGTCCACCGTTCCATTGTTGATGAGCTCGTCGAGCTTCTTGTTGATCTGCGGAAGGTACTTCACATAGGGAGACTTCCTGGAGAACCCTATGTACCAGTTTTCCACGCAGATCTCCTTGGAAAGGAGTTCTACCTCGTTCGTTATTCCGAGCTTATCCGCCTCGAAGAGACCGGAGTACATGGCGTAGATGAAATAGTCGGCACGGCCCTTCAGGAGTTTCGAAAAGCTCTCTTCCACTGTCGCCGAGCGGGTGACGGTAAGCTTCTGGGAAAGGAACTTGTCGAAGGCCTGACCGAAACTGTCACCGACGGTCGTCACGCCTTTCTTCCCGATGAGGTCGTCCCATTTTGCATAGGGAAACCTCTTGCCCCTGGCCACGAACGCCACCACGGGATCCTTGGCGTAGGGATTGGAGTACTCGAAGAAGGCCTTTCTGTCCTGCGTCATGTACAGCCCCACGAGCACGTCCACCCTGCCTTCCTTCGCCTCTTGCTGGACCTTGCTCCAGTTCCCGCTGTAGGGTGTCTTCACGGTGACCTTGAGGTCCTTGAAGAGGAGCTTCACGAGTTCGGGCCCGGCGCCGACGATGTTGTTGCCGTCTTTCCACATGATGGGGGCATACTCGGGATGTCCTGAGGCCACGAGTGTTTCCGAGGCCGGGGCAATGCCGGGGAACATAAGGCACATAACCGCGGCAGCAAAGATAAGATAGCGTTTCATGCAGTACCCCTTTTCCAGAAGAATGTGCCTTGTCGAAAGTGAAAAAATACTACCATAATCTCTTCCCCGTTAAAAACAAATTCACCGGTATCTTTCATTTTATGGTGCTATGGTATACGGTCCGCGCTCCCGGGAAGAGAGCGGGACGACCGGGGACGCCTGCTAGAGGGGAGAGTCAAGAACGTTCCGCACTATCCGGATGAACTCGTTCCTGTCCGCCGGTTTCGTGAAGAAGTCCCTGATGCCTGCCTGCCTCATCGTTTCCATCGGGACGGGTTCATTCAGGCCGGAGCACATGATGATACGGATGTCCGGCTTTATGCCGAGCAACTCCCTTGCCAGCTCCAGCCCTGTCATTTCCGGCATGATGTGGTCGATGACAACGAGGTCGAAAGCTCCGGGGTCCGCGCGAAAGAGTTCCAGTGCCCCGGCGCTGCTCGTGGCGCCCATGGCCCGGTAGCCGAAGCGCTGCAGCCTCTGTTTGCTCATCTCGACGATGAATTCCTCGTCGTCGACAACGAGGACCGACTCTGGTCCTCCCAGGGCCACCTCGACCCTCTGGATCTCTTCCGCCGGCCCCGCCTGGATCCTGGGGATGTAGATACTGAAGGATGTGCCTTTGCCAGGCCTGCTCGATGTCGTGATCACACCATCATGGTTCCTCACGATCCCGTGGACGACGGCGAGGCCGAGTCCCGTCCCCTCCCCGGGTGGTTTCGTGGTAAAGAAGGGCTCGAATACCCGTTCCAGGGTGGCCGGTTCCATGCCGCGGCCATTGTCGCTTACCGTGAGCCTCACGTATGACCCCGGCGGGAGGTCCTGGTGAGGCGACTCTTCCACCGAGGAGACGACCTCTTCCGCGAGGGATATCTCGATGATCCCCCCCTTTTCGTTCATTGCCTGGGCCGCGTTGGAACAGAGGTTCACCACCACCTGGTGTATCTGCGTCGGATCGGCGGACACGAGGTCGGACCTTGCGGTGTTGCTTCTCCTGATCTCTATGGTCGCGGGAAGCGTGGCCCTCATGAGGGCCACTACCTCATCGATGACCTGATCCAGTGAGACAATCTTTTTCTCCTGTTCGTACCTGCGGCTGAAGGCGAGGATCTGCTTGACGAGGTCACGGCCCCGGTGCGCCCCTTTCAGGACGTAACCGAGCCTCCGATGCGCCGGACTGTCCTCGGGAAGGTCGTCGAGGACCATTTCGGCGAAGCCTATTATGCCGGCAATGATGTTGTTGAAGTCATGCGCGATGCCGCCCGCGAGGGTGCCGATGGCCTCCATCTTATGCTTTTCCTGCAGGTGTTTTTCGAGCCTGCTCTTCTCCGTGATGTCCCGTGCCGTTGCCACCACGCCGATGATCCTTCCCGATTCGTCACTGTACAGGGATGAGTTGTAGAGGACCGATGTACTGCGGCCGGACCTGTGCCGTATCTCCAACGGGTAGTCCCGCACGAAGCCTCTCTCGAATACGAGCCGGTAACCCGCGCGTGCCTTTTCCGGCTGTGTAAAACAGTCCGCATGGTCCGTTCCGATGAGTTCCGTTCTCGAGCACCCCGTTATCAGCTCCGTCGCCGAATTGACGTCGCTGATCCTTCCCTCAAGGTCGATCGTGACGAGGGGGTCGAGGCTTGCCTCGATGAGGTTCCTGTTGTAGACGCTTGCCAGGCGGAGGGCCTCCTCGGTCCGCCTGCGGGTGGTGATATCTGTGTTGATCTCCAGGATCTCTGGAGGTCCCCCGGCTTCTCCGCGGCGCATCGCCCAGCGGCTGAGGACAACTATCTGCCGCCCGTCCTTTGTCGTCTGGGTCAGCTCTCCCTCCCACCGGCCGCTGCTTTCGACCGTGGCGAGTATGTTTTCGACAGGAATGGGGTACCTGGTACCGAGGATCGCGTGATGGTCCCTGCCTGCCACGTCCTTGCGGGTGAATCCGTACGTGGCAACGGCCCCGGTGTTCCAGAAGATCGTCCTCCCCTGCGTGTTGGTGACGATGATGGCGTCGTGCGCGAGATCGAGGAGTTCCGCCTGCCGTCTTATCTCGGCGGTTCTCTCCTGGACGCGAAGCTCCAGTCCGTCATGGGCCAGTTGGAGCGCTTGTTCCATGCGCTTCTGGTCCGTGACGTCCTGGACTGTTCCGAACCCCGCCAGGAGGATCCCTTTCTGGTCGAAGTCCAGTTCCGCCACCTCGCGCACCCACTTGATGTGGCCGCCGACGACGATGCGGTGCGTGATGTCGTAGCACGTCCCGCCGAGCGCTCCTTTCCAGCCTTCGATCAGCGTCTCCCGGTCATCGGGATGTACCATGCCGAGAAACATCTCATATGAGATGGGTGTTCCCGGTGCGATCCCGAAGATCCGGTATGTCTCATCGGACCAGACCAGCTCACGTTCCGAGGCGTGAAGGCGCCAGCTTCCGACGTGGGCCACGGCCTGGGCCTTGCTCAGGTCCCGTCTCGAGTCCGTGATCTCCTTTTGCGCGGCCCGGCGGTCCGTTATGTCCCGGAAGACGAGTACGACACCCGTCATGTTCCCTTCGGAGTCGAGTATGGGCGAACCGCTGTCGTCCAGGGGTATCTCCCTGCCGTCTTTCCGGATGAGCACGGTGCTGTTCGAAAGACCCGCGGTCGTACCGGTCTCGAGGACCCTCGCGACGGAATCCCGGATGGCCTGCCGGGTATTCTCATCGATCACGGTGAATACGTCCGCAGCGTTCCTGCCCACGGCATCCGCGCTTTTCCAGCCGGTCAGTTTCTCTGCCACTGCGTTCACGAAGGTGACCCTGCCGGCCACATCGGTGGCGATGATGCCGTCCCCAATGCTCGCAAGCGTCGTGGCCCAACGCTCTTCGCTTTCCTTGAGGGCCGCCTGCGCCCTGATCCTCCCGGCGATCTGGGCCTGAAGGGACGCGTTGATCTCGGCGAGCTGGCGCGTCCTTTCCTGTTCCTCCCTGGATGTGGTCCTGCGTATCACGAGGGAGAGCGCGACTAGGGCCATGAAGGCCACGATCGCCACGATGGAGTATATCCTGACGCGCCCGCGCCACCCTGCCAGGACGGAATCGAGGGGAATGGTCGTGGCCACGATAAGGGGAAGCCCCATGATCTTGCTGTACCCTATGATGCGGCCGACGCCGTCGATGGGCTTATCCGTCTCAAAGCTGCCCCAGGGACTCTCTTCGAAATCCCGGTCGAAAAGAGTCAGATGGCTGAAGTTTTTCCCGACGTATCCGTCTTCCATCGGCTGCCTGAGGATCAGGGCGCCATCGCCGCGGAAGACGGCGACCGTTCCTCCTTCTCCCAGGCTGATGCGGCTCAGGAACTCCGCGAAAGCGTCCGTCTCGATGCTTGCCAGGACGACGCCAAGGAACCCGCCGTCGTGCCCGCGTATGCGTTTGGAGATGGTGAAGGCGTACTTCTTCACGATCTTGCCTTTCAAGACGGGCCCTATGTGGAGGTCCTCACCCCGGTCTCTATGGGCCGCGAAATATTCTCTCCCGGAAAAATCGGCAGGGCGCGAGGGATATTCGACCGAATCCATTGCGAGGTATCCCCGGTGGTCGAGGAGCCACAGTTCGCCCGGACCGGGCAGCGACTGAGCTCCTCCGCGGAAATGCTCCCACTCCCGTCGGGAAGCGACCGTGCGTTCCATGCCTTTCTCGCGGACCCTTAACGCGCGGTTCTTCAAGATGGCCTCGGTGGCAAAGACGACGCGCTCCATCCTTTCCTGCAACGATATGGCTGTCGTTTCAAGAATGACCCGGGCCTGTTGCAGGGTCCTGCTGTGGTCCACCGTTATGGCAAGCCACAGGGCGAATCCGTCGAGAAAGAACAGAAAGCCAAGGATCAACAAGAGGTATGATTTGGAAGAGAACCGGTATGGATGTCCTGATCTCATGATCACGTTCCGACCGGGGAAAGATCGACTGCTGATTCATTATCGCACATACATACCGACGGTGCAAGTGAACGGGAAAAGTGTGGGTGAAGCCCGGCGGATGCTGTCCGTCCCGTCATTCAACGGCCTTGACAACCGATACCGTATATATGTATAATTACTCAAAATGTAAAGGGTTTTTAACCTGCAGGAGAAAATGATGAGTGATAAGGAAAAGGCGATACTGGACGCGGTCGTAATGCGTGATGATAGAAAGGTCCTTACCTGTGCGGTGGCGGTAAGATTGTCGCGGGAGCACGATATGTCTTTGAGGGAGATCGGGGATGCCTGCAACAGGCTGGGCATCAAGATAAGGGAGTGTCAGCTCGGTTGTTTCGCCTGATGGCCAACCGCCCGTCCATCCGATGTGGGGCCCTCGCTCTGTCCTCGGGTGGTCCGGGGAATATCTCATGACGCAGATCACTGTAAAGACCCGCAGGTTTTAATGGAGGAGCCCGTGAAGAGCATGTCTATCGGCTTTGAGGAAGCCCTGCGCCTGACGCTCGCGGCGATAGAGCCGCTGCCGGCTGAGGATGTCGGCCTTCTCGAGTGCGTGGGCCGCGTGGCCGCATCGGACCTCTACGCCCTGGTGGACTCCCCGTCGTCCGATGTCTCCCGCAAGGACGGCTACGCTGTTTTGTACGCCGAGGTGAGGGACGCCACGGCCGCGAGCCCTGTCCGCCTCACCCTTGCCGGTTCCGCCGCGGCGGGTGCCGCGAAAACGATCGCCCTCACGGCCGGGACAACGATAAAGGTACTGACAGGAGCCCGTGTCCCGTCAGGCGCTGATGCCGTTGTCGCCGAGGAGTTCAGCAGGGCCGAGGGGAGCGACATCTTTATAGAGGCGCCGCCCGTGGAACCTGACAGGAATATACTGCCCCGGGGCCGCGATGTATGCTCGGGCCAGCTTCTCCTTGAATCGGGTCGCCGCATATCTCCGACCGCCGCCGGTTTTTTCGCCGCCGCCGGACTCAACAGGGTTCCTGTCTTCTCGAACCCCGTAGTGGGGATCATTGGGACGGGCGACGAGATCGTCGAACCCGGCGAGCCCCTTGCCGAGGACAGGCTCTACGCGAGCAATATCATCACCCTGGCGGGATGGTGCAGAAGGTCCGGGCTTAGATCGCAAATGGCCGTCGTGAAGGATGACCCCGATTCCATACTGGACGTTTTCACGAGGATGTCCTCGGAAACGGACGCCCTGATCACGAGTGGCGGGGCGTGGAAAGGAGACCGCGACCTGGTGGCGGACGTCCTTGAGCGGATGGGCTGGAAGAAGATATTCCACCAGATCCGCATGGGGCCGGGCAAGGCCGTGGGTCTGGGTATCTTGGACGGGAAACCGGTGTTCGTCCTGCCCGGCGGGCCTCCCTCCAATCTGATGGCCTTCCTGGAGATCGCGTGGCCGGGCCTCATGCGCCTCGGCGGCCACAGGGAACCCGGTCTGCCCCGCATGAAGGCCAGACTTGCCTCGGGGATAGCGGACGGCAAGGTGGGCTGGGCGGACCTCTTCTTCGGGACCACCGAAGAGACGGAAGACCTGCCCCTCTTCCATCCCATGGAGAAACGCAGCCGCCTTGCCTCCATAGCGAAGGCCACGGCAGTGGCATCCGTACCCGAAGACCGGGACCACCTTCCCGAAGGCTCGACGATCTCCATCCAGCTTCTGTCATAGGACCACCCTCTGCCTGATCCCTGCCCCTTCCATTTATCGTCCCAGAACCCCGTTGACTTCCATCGGCCATTCTCCTATAAATATGCGAACGCGTCAAAAAAAGGCGGAATGACCGTGAGAAGACCGACGGAACGTACCAGGCAGCTCCACAGGATGTATTCTCTCGAGGACGAGAGGATGAAAGGGCACAAGGACTGGGAGAAATTTCCCCTCTTCTGGTTCGTCCTCTTCCTGTCATACAGGTGCACAAGGACCTGCGAGTACTGTTATGCCTTTAATCAGGTCGGGTATGACAACACCACCGAAATGGATGACAGAACGTTCGCGAGGCTCCTGGAATGGATCCCCGAGGTCTGGAGGGTCAACCGCACCAGGGTGAACATCGTCGTCTTCCTCGGCGGTGAACCGCTCTTGAGGACGGACAGGATAAAGAAAGTAATGGATACCGTCTATGGGAGTACTGATGGTATGCAGGGGATGGTTTGCACCAACGGCGATCTTGTGGATTCCATTAACTGGGACGATCTTACCGACATCCAGTGGATCTCGACGAACATCACCGATATTCCCATCGAAGAGATGGAGAGGCGGATGAAGGTGATCGGCGAAAGGTCGAACGTGATCAACCAGACCATCATCGCCACTCTCGATGACTACAATCTGGAAAGAGTGCTGGACATAACGCGGTTCGGAATAGAAAGCGGGTACCGGCTGAGATACTGCAGGAACATGTACTGGGGAATGGACCCCCGGTACAGGAAGTGGCTGCTGGAGAGATATCACGAACTGTGCGATATGCTTGAGGATTACGCCGTCAGGGGTTATGATGTCCACACCACCTTCCTCCTCGATTTCCTCGTCCCCGCCTGGGACCTCGAATCCTCCCCCTATCCCTGCGGGAAGAGGATGGCGACCGTCTTCCCCGACGGGACCATCGGGCCCTGCATAAGGAACCACACGTTCAAATCGGGGACCATCTACGATCCGAATCCCCTGGCAAAGCTGCAATGCTACGATTTCCACTACGATATCAGGAGGCCCGACCTCCCCAACGAATGCAGGGCATGCGAATCGAGGACCGCCTGTCACGCCGGGTGCCCCAACGACAAGAGGATGTTCTTTGACAGTACTATCGGGAGATCGATCCTCTGTGACGTGCACAGGGAGATCATCCCGAGGCTGAGGCGCATAGAGGATCTGAAGAAGGGTCCTTCGGCGGCAGGGAAGTAGTCTATACCTCGTCGTGCTCGATGAGTTGGATCGCGACGCGCTCCCCCGCCTTCATCCGGGTGGTGTTTTCGGGGACCACTATGAGGCAGTTCGCCTCGCTCATGGAACGCAGCACCGACGATTTCTGATTGCCCGTCGTCACGACACGGAATTCGTTGTCCCTGATGGTGAAACGGCCCCGCAGCAGGAACACCTTTCCAGCCGGTTTATTGATATCTTCGTCAAGGATGGCGTCCACGACGGGCTTGTGGATCCTTGTCGCCCCCATGAGTCTCAGGAGAGCGGGGCGGACGAACTGGATGAACGATGTCAGGCTGGAGACGGGGTTTCCCGGGAGGCCGAAGACGAGCTTGTCCCCCTTTTTCCCGAAGGTGCAGGGTCTGCCCGGTTTTACCTTCACCCACTCAAAGCTGATATCGATGCCGAGATCGGCGAAGATGTCCTTGACAAAATCGTATTTTCCCATGGAAACTCCGCCCGTGGAGATGACGACGTCCGATTCCAGGGCCTTGAGGAACATCTCCCGCGTCTCCGCCATGGTGTCTTTCACGATGCCGAGGTAGTGGGGGATGCCGCCGTATTTTCCCACCTCGGAGTACAGGGAGTAGGCGTTGATGTTCCTTATCTGGCCGAACCGGATCTCCTCGCCGATGTCCGCGAGTTCGTTGCCGGTGGAGATGATCGAAACCGTCGGTTGCCTGTATACGGTCACCGTATCATGGTTGAGAGACGCGAGGATTCCCACCTTGGCCGAGGTCAGGCGATCACCCTTCCTGAGAATGATGTCGCCCACCTTGATGCTCTCCCCGGCGAACCTGTAATTCTCGAACCTTTCGGTCTCACGAAACACTTTGACGTATCCCGGCTCCTCCTCCGTGTCCTCCACCTGAATGACGGCATCCGCTCCCCGTGGTATGGGAGCCCCGGTCATGATCCGTATCGCCGTTCCTTTTGTGACCTCTTTGCCCTCGATCGAGGCGCCCGCCTGTATCTCTCCCAGGACCTGAAGCCGGGCAGGACGGTCCCTCGACGCCCCGGTCGTGTCCGCTGCGATTATCGCGTAACCGTCCATCCCGGAATCGTCCAGGGGAGGCACGTTCGTGTCCGCCACGACATCATTATATAAAACGCGGTTGGATGCCTTCATGATCGGGATACTTTCGCTGGAGAGGGGCAGGGTGGAATCGAGGACGATCCTCAAGGCCTCTTCCACGGTTACTGTCAGATCTGTGCTTTTCATATGGGTCACTCCGGGAACCTTGTCCACAATTTCGTTATATCATATTGGATTTAACCGGCCTTGTCCAGACTTCCCGTTGTAACCCCCGGCGGTCCGGTTCCTTATACGTGCCGTCCGTCATTTCCCGGTTTGCCCTCCTTGATGCCTTCCATTCCCGCTCCGTTTGTGATATCCTTTTCCACCCTTGACCCACCCCGGGCGTCGCGCGGAAAAATGACCTCCCGATGGGCAAAAACCCAAGGTATTACAGAGGCATGTATCGTGGTGACCTTCCTTGGTGGTGGATGGGGCAAAAAGGTCCGTATTTTCCTTGACACGACGGGAGCTTGTGATATAATACACAAGTTCACGAAGCGGTTCAAGGCGAGCTTCGGAGATATTAGAGGAGTAGGAGCCAAAAATGAGATATGGAGAAACAGGGTATAACTTAGAAATCGATCTGGCAACGGGAAACATCGAACGGGTCGAGACGGACCCGAAAATGATGGAGACCCACCTGGGAGGGCTTGGTACGAGCGTGAAGCTCCACTGGGACAGGGTTCCTGCGGATGTGAAGCCCTTCGACGACGAGAACATGCTGGTAATCAGTTCCGGAGTCCTCAACGCCACTCCGGCGTTCAGCGCGAACCGCACCGTCATCACCTTCTATTCGCCCGAGAACGAGCTTCTGGCGTACCCGATGATGGGGGGGTTCTTCTCAGCGGAGCTGAAGTACGCAGGCTACGACAAGGTCATCATCCACAACAAATCCCCGAAATGGGTCTACATCTGGATCAACAACGACAAGGTCGAGATCCGTGATGCCACCCATCTCGTCGGCAGGGGTGCCCTTGAGACACAGGACCTCATCCGCATGGAGCTGAACCAGCCCAACGCTCAGGTGGCGGCCATCGGTGTGGCCGGGGAGAACAGGTGCTTCACCGCCTCCATCGAGCAGGGCCGCTCCAGCGCGAGCCGCCTCGGCGGCGGAGCTGTTTTTGGCGACAAGAAGATAAAGGCCGTGGCGGTCCGGGGCACGAAGGATATCAACCTTTACAACGGCGAAGCCTTCATGAAGGAAATGAAGGAAATGATGGGATACATCAATTTCAGGAACGAGAACCCCATCCCGGATGTCATGACGATCCTTTCCGGTATCGGTTCGCCGCAGGAAATGGTGCACACCGACGAGAGCTGGCACACCGAGAATTTCATGTGGGGCAACGCGCGTACCCGCAGGAGAGGTTTCTGGGATGAGAAGATAAACGAAGAGTTCCCGAGAACCCAGCTCGAGGGCATCAAGCGGTTGATCAGCTGCTTCAACTGTCCCCAGCATTGCGGCGCGCTGATCTCCTACAAGGACACCCCGCGGTACATGGCCAAGTGTTTTGGCAAGCTAACATACATGATGGCGGCATACGTGGACAGCATGGACTTCGCCTGGAAAACGCTGCAGCGGGCGACGGAATATGGTGTTGACTCCTTCTCGACCCCGCAGATCCTGGCCTTTGCCGTGGAGCTCATCGAAGCGGGCATCATCACCGAGAACGACCTCAAGGCGGGCCCGACGTGGTCTGCGTGTCCCACGGACAAGGAAGGAAGATTCCTCTGGCTCCTCGACAGGGTCGCCCACCGGGAAGGCATCGGCGATGTTCTGGCGGACGGTGTCTACAAGGCGGCCAGAGCGATCGGCAACGGCGCGGAGGCGTTTGACCACAACACGATCAAGAAACACGAACAGCTTCCTCTCAAACTCGGCACGATGGATCCGCTGTACTACCTCATGTATACCACGAACGAGAAGATAAGCATCACCCAGATCGAGGGGAACTGGCCTCAGGGCGCTTTTCCGACGATGGAGCAGAGGGAGGCCTTCGTGAAGGATTGGCCGCAGCTTCCCGATGACAACTGGAAACAGTGGCTTCTCGATTGGGAGCCACGCGGGGAAAAGGCTATACCTTATTATCCTACAGTTGACATGAGCTGCCACATCGTGGACTGGATGGAGATGCTCCACAATATCGATGACGCCTGCTGTGTCTGTGCCGGCATGTCATCCTTCTGTTTGAAGCCTCCCTATCATATACACAACTACCCGAGGATAATCTCGGCGGCGACAGGTCTCGACCTCGACGAGACCTCGCTGAAGAAGATAGTCAACAGGAGCCGCAACCTGCACAGGGCGCTCAACAACAGGCGCGGCATGAGCAGAAAGGACGAGAAGCCGCCACAAGACCACTGGAAGAGAAGGTACCCCGAGATCGAGGAGAACCTTCTCTCCGCGTACTACACGTTCAAGGGCTGGAACCAGGACGGTGTTCCCACGAGGGAAAGGCTGCATGAACTGGATCTCGATTACGTTGCGGAAGACTTAGAAAAGAGAGGGATATTGAAAGATGGCCAAGATTAAGAAGAAAGTCAAGACGATCAAGGTTGATGCCGACAAGTGCAACGGTTGCCGGGGATGTGAGCTGGTGTGTTCCGCCTTTCATTCAACACCCAGGTACAGCACTATCAATCCGGCTCGGTCCCGCATTCAGATAATCCGTTTCCCGCTGAAGGATATATGGCTTCCCGTGTTCGCCGGTGAATACACCCCGGCGGAGTGCATGGGCAGAGACAAATATATCATCGACGGCAAGGAATACGATGAGTGTACCTTTTGCAGGGCCACCTGCCCCTCGCGGGACATGTTCAAGGAACCCGACTCCGGTTTGCCCCTCAAATGCGACATGTGCGAAGACGAGCCGCCCCTCGAACAGCCGAAATGCGTAGAGTGGTGCCTCAATGATGTCCTCATCTATGAAGAGAGGGAAGAGGAAGTAGAAGAGGGTGTGGAAATGGAGAATGTCGAGATGGGCCTTACAGCCATGATCGACAAATACGGAATGGACAAGATCGCTGACGCCTTGGCCCGGATATCCCAGAAGGACTAGACGTTGACAAAAGAGAAGAGGATTAATATACCGTGGAAATCATAGCCCCCTTTCAAGAGGTAATAGACGAGATCAAGGAGAAAGGCGGAGACGCCGTAAAGTACTGTTACCAGTGCGGCAAGTGCGATACCGTCTGTCCCTGGAACAAGGTGCGCCAGTTCAGCATGAGAAAGCTTATCCGCGAAGCCACCTTTGGCCTGAGCGAGATCGAGAAGGAAGATATCTGGCGTTGCACCACCTGCGGCAAGTGCCCCCAGCGTTGTCCCCGGGATGTCAAGCAGATCGACGACATGATGGCCATCCGCAGGATGGCGACGGGATACGGTGTATTTGCCGGGCCCGTAAAACCTTACCGCACCGTGGCCTCCGGCCTTTCCGCTCAGGGCAATCCTTTCAACGAAGACAGGAAAACACGGGCCGCCTGGGCCGAAGGCCTTGGCGTCAAGCCCTATAAGGAAGACATGGAATATCTTTATTTTCCCTGTTGTTACTGCAGCTACGACCCGAGGCTCAAGAAGGTCGCACAGGCGACGGTCAAGGTTCTGCAAAAGGCCGGTGTCAGCTTCGGCATCCTCGGCGAAAAGGAGAACTGCTGCGGGGAAAGCATCCGCAAGACGGGAAATGAGGATCTCTTCAGAAAACTCGCGAAGGAGAACATCAAGGCCTTTGTTGACGCGGGCGTCAAGAAGATACTGGTTTCTTCCCCGCATTGCTATCATACCTTCAAGAACGAGTATCCCATGTTCAAGGTCAATTTCGAGGTCGTGCACGTTTCCGAGTTGCTTCCCCAGCTCATCAAGGACGGGAAGCTCAAGCTCACCGGTGAGTACGCCAGGAAAGTGACCTATCATGACCCCTGTTATCTCGGACGGCACAACGGTATCTTCGACGATCCGCGGGACGCCCTTAAAGAGGTCTCCGGGCTCGAACTCACCGAACTGCCGGAGGCGCGCATGGACAGCACCTGCTGTGGAATGGGCGGGGGCAGGGTATGGGCCGAGACGGAGAAGCACGAGCGTTTCTCCAATATCAGGGTGGAGCAGGCACTCGAAGTGGGCGCAAAGGAACTCGTCACCGCCTGCCCGTACTGCATCACCGCGCTTGAGGACTCGAGGCTGGTCATGAACCATGCTGATGATATTGAGGTCAAGGACATTACAGAAGTCATTCTGGAAGTGCTGTAGCGTACAAGAAAAAAACCGATGAGGTGATAGAAAGTGGAAAACGTAATATCGCTCAACGAAAATATCAAGGAGTTGTGCAAGAGCGGTGCGGCTGGCAACTTCGGCGACGTGATGGTCGTCGGGGGCGGCATAAGTGGTATCCAGGCATCGCTGGACCTCGCGACGGCGGGTTTTAGGGTTTACCTGGTCGAGAAGTCGCCATCGATCGGTGGGCATATGGCCCAGCTCGACAAGACCTTCCCGACCAACGACTGCTCGATGTGAATTCTCGCACCTAAGCTGGTCGAGGTCGGCCGGCATCCAAACATCGAAGTACTCACCTACACCGAAGTTGACCGTGTAGAGGGAGAGGCAGGGGATTTCAACGTAACAGTGATCAAGAAACCCCGGTACATCATAGAAGACAAGTGCACGGGATGTACGACGTGCGTGGAGTACTGTCCCGTCAAGTACCCGGACGAGTACAATCAGGATATATCACTCAACAAGGCTGTCCACATATACTTTGCCCAGGCGGTTCCCCTCATCGCTTACATTGACGAGAGCTGCCTGTATTTGAAGGAAAAGAAATGCCGCATCTGTGAAGCGGTGTGCAAGGCGAACGCCATCGATCTGAACCAGAAACCCGAAAAAGTGGAGATCAAGGTCGGGGCGATAATCCTGTCCGCCGGTTTCGAGCCTTTCGATCCCAAGGTCAGAGAGGAATACCGGTACGGAGAGTACAAGAACGTCGTGACGAGCATGGACTATGAAAGGCTTCTGTGTTCCACCGGCCCCTATGCCGGCGAGATCCTGCGCGCCTCCGACCTGAAGCATCCGCACAACGTTGCCTGGATCCAGTGCGTCGGCTCCCGCCAGGTGATAGAGGGCGGCAACAGCTACTGCTCGGCGGTGTGTTGTACCTACACGCAGAAGCAGGTCATCCTGACGAAGGACCATGACGCGGACGCGAAGTGCACCATCTTCCACAACGACGTGCGTGCCTACGGCAAGGATTTCGAACGGTACTACGAGAGGACGCAGAACCTTCCGGGTATCCGCTTCTTCCGGAGTTACCCCTCAATTGTGAAAGAAGACCCGGTGACGCACAATGTCACCATTCGATACACGACACCCGAGGACGGGGTTATCGAGGAAGAGTTCGACATGGTCGTTCTCTCCATTGGCATGAATCCTCCCAAGGGTGTGCGGGAGATGGCCGAGCAGTACGGAATCGAGCTCGAGGAGCATGATTTCTGCAAGCTCGATCCCAGGAACCCGATGTTGACCAACAGGCCCGGCATTTTTGTGAGCGGTGCCCTTCAGGGCCCCATAGACATCCCCGAGTCAGTTTTCAGCGCATCCGGCGCCGGTTCGCAGATCGGCGAGATGCTCAAGTACAGAAGGGGTAACCTGGCGAAGGAAAGAATATACCCCGAAGAAAAGGACGTATCCCAGGAAGAGCCCAGGATAGGTGTTTTTGTCTGCCATTGCGGCGCCAACATCGGCAGGATCGTCGATGTCCCGGGAACGGTCGAATACTGCAAGACCCTCCCCAACGTCGTTTACGCCCAGGAGCAGCTCTTTTCCTGTGCCACCAACTCGGCGAGGGAGATAACGGACAAGATAAAGGAAGAGGGCTTGAACCGCGTGGTGGTTGCGGCCTGCTCCCCCAGGACCCTGGAGCCTCTCTTCAGGGACACGCTCCGCGAGGCGGGGATCAACCAGTACTACTACGAGATGGCCAATATCAGGGAGCACAACTCCTGGGTCCATCAGAAGGAGAAAGAACTGGCCACCGATAAGGCGCACGACATCATCAGGATGTCCGTCGCACGCGCCTGCCAGCTGGAACCGCTCCAGGAATTCGACCTGCCCGTGGACAAGAGGGCCCTCGTTGTCGGCGGCGGCATCGCCGGCATGAACTGTGCCCTGTCCATAGCGAATCAGGGCCATGAGGTTCACCTCGTAGAGAGAGAAAAGGAACTCGGGGGCATCGCGAACAGGATCCATACCACGCTCCAGGGACTGGATGTTCAGGAGTACCTGAAAGACCTTAAATCAAAGATCTACCAGCATCCCCTCGTTCACGTGTATCACAATGCAAAGATCACCGATGCCACAGGCTATGTCGGAAACTTCGTGACCACAGTGGAGTCCAACAAGGGGACTGCCGCGATCAAACACGGCGCGGCGGTCATCGCCATAGGCATCGATATGTACACGCCCACGGAGTACCTCTACGGGCAGGACGAAAGGGTCCTTACGCACCTGGAACTGGAAGAGAAGATAACCTCCGACGACGAGAAGGTCACAGGTGCGCAGAGCCTTGTCATGATCCAGTGCGTGGGTTGCAGGAACGAAGAACGCAACTACTGCAGCAGGATATGTTGCAGTGAATCCATCAAGAACGCCCTCCTCCTCAAGGAGAAGAACCCCGATATGGAGATCTACGTCCTGTTCAGAGATGTAAGGACGTACGGGTTCAACGAGGATTACTACCGCGAAGCGGCGAGCAAGGGCGTGAAGTTCATCCGCTACGAACCGGAAAACCCGCCGGAAGTGGAACCCGGCAAGGCCGAGGATAAGAGAGATGTCCTGAAGGTCACGGTGACGGACTACATCCTGGGCAAGAAGCTCGAGCTTGACGCGGACGTCATCGCGCTAGCAGCCGCTGTCCTTCCGTCAGCGGAGACAAAAGAGGTCGCAAACCAGTTCAAGGTCACCTTGAGCCCTGACGGCTTCTTCAAAGAGGCCCATGTTAAATTGAGGCCCGTCGAGTTTGCAACCGACGGCGTCTATCTCTGCGGTCTCGCCCACTATCCAAAATTCATTCAGGAAACGATCAACCAGTCTTACGGAGCTGCCGGAAGGGTTCTCACCCTGCTCGCCAACGATATCGTGGTGGCTTCCGGTTCCGTGTGTACCGTGAACGAGAAGCAGTGCATGGGTTGCGGGGCGTGTGTTGAGGTCTGCACCTATGGAGCGCTGGAGCTCAAAGAGACAAAACAGGGCAAGAAGTGTGTGGTCAACCCCGTCCTCTGCAAGGGTGATGGCCTCTGCAACACCAAGTGTCCGACCGGGGCGATCCAGTTGAAGCACTTTACCGATCAGGAAGTTGAGAGCGAGATCGACGTTGTGGTGCCCGAGGACGAGATAATGAAACAGATCGACGCGGCAGCGGCCGCAGATGCGTAAACCTATAGAAGGAGGTGGGAACGGATGAGTACGGCGAAATTCAAACCGAGAATCCTTGGATTCGCATGCAACTGGTGAGCGTACGGCGCCGCTGACCTGGCTGGAGTTTCCAGACTGCAATATACAACTGAAATGAGGATCATCCGCGTCATGTGTTCCGGAAGGGTGGACATGGGATTTGTCCTGCGCGCTTTCGAGAACGGAATAGACGGTGTTTTCCTGGGTGCCTGCCACCTGGGTGAGTGCAATTACATCACACACGGGAATTATCAGGCTCAGAACATGGTCCTGCTCTTCAGAAGGATCATGGAGCATATAGGGCTCAACCCCGAGCGGCTCAGGATCAATTTCATGTCGGCAGCTGAGGGGAGTGTTTTCGCTGAATCCGTCAATGATTTCGTCAAGACCGTGAAAGGTCTCGGGCCGTTGGGCAAAGGGGAAGGGATAGACGCCGGAGAGCTTAAATCCCGCTTTGCCGAGGTCAAGAAGCTCATTCCCTACTTCAAGATCGTGAACAGAGAGAAGCTTGCGAGCCGTCTTGAGGGTCACGACCACGAAGAGGCTGAGAAGCTCTTCACGAAGGAAGAGATAGACAGGCAGTTCGCGGAAGTCTTCTCGTACTGGATCGACCCCGAGAAGTGTCAGGCCTGTATGACCTGTGCGCGGCGTTGCCCGGTCGATGCGATCATCAGCGAGAAACAGAAGATCCACATCATCGATCAGGACAAGTGCGTCCGCTGCGGAACGTGCTTCGAGGTCTGTCCTCCGAAGTTCCGTGCCATATCGAAGATCACCGGTCCGGTGCCTGCTCCTCCACCCGAGGACAAGAGGGCCGTCGTCAGAAAAGGCAAGGAAGAAGCAGCGGGTTGATTCCGGCTGAACATATCAAATAGCAAAACAGGGTATCCATCCGGCAGATCAGGCTGAATGGATACCTTTTTATTGTCTCGGACCAGTGACGGCAAGACCGCGGAGAGCGGAGAAATGGTACATCCTCATTTGGGCTATACTTTGATTTTCGGGCCGGGTGTGGTATCTTGATGGCCATGGAGCCCAGAATCGTGCCGCGGAAGGAGCACCGCATCTCGCGAAAGCAGGTAAGTCCCAATGCCCTTCGCACCCTCTACCGGCTCCATTCCCGCGGTTTCATAGCATACCTGGTGGGTGGTTGCGTCCGTGATCTCCTCCTCGGGCGGACACCGAAGGATTTCGATATCGGCACGAACGCCACGCCGGGTCAGATCAAGAAACTTTTTCATAATTGCCGTCTCGTTGGCCGCCGGTTCAGGCTGGCCCACCTGCGCTTCCAGGACGAGATCGTGGAGGTGTCCACCTTCCGCCGGTCCGCCGACCCTTCAGATGTAATCGAGCCCGATGAGGCGAACCAGGGCCGGCGCCACGTCCGCCATATGAAGGATGCGAACGGGATGGTGCTCGCCGACAACATCTTCGGGACACCCGAGGAGGACGCGCTCCGCCGCGACTTTACCATCAACGCTCTGGCATACAATATTGCCGACGCTTCGATAGTGGACTACTGTACAGGACTCATCGATCTGAAGGAGCGACTCATCCGCTCCATCGGCGATCCCCGGGTGCGGTTTACGGAGGATCCCGTACGGATGCTCCGTGCCGTGAGGTTCGCGGCGTCCCACGGCTTCGACATAGAAGCGAGCGCATGGGACAGTATCCGGGAGCTCTGTTCCACCATATCCCGCGCTTCTCCCTCACGGCTCTACGAGGAGATACAGAAACTGTTCCTCCTTGGCTTTGGATGCCCGACTTTCGCCCTCCTTGAGAAAAGCGGGCTTCTTGCGGCTCTCTTTCCGGACCTTGCCGGCTGGGGCCGGGAGCGTGAGGGCCGTTTCGAAGTACTGGAGAAGAACCTTGCCGGGATCGACGAATTGGTTCGCGGCGGGCAGGGGGCATCCGTGGCGCTGCTCTTCGCGGCACTCTTCGGTCCCCGGTTGGAGGAGGGTGCCCTGATCCATCACCGGGAAGGTATACCCAGGCGTCAGGCGCTGGATGAGGTTTGTGCCGGATTCCTGAAAGAGATATCGCAGAGTGCCCAGATTCCCGGTCGTGTGGGTGCGCGGTTGAACTCTATCCTTGCTCTCAAGACCTCCCTGTGCAGAATGCCGCCCCGAAGGCCCGCGACGCTCGCCGGCAGGCCGGAGTTTGCAGAAACGTTCACGTACCTGGAGCTCGCGGCCGGGCTCAAAGGGGAACACCGGCCGGTCCTGGAATGGTGGAAGGCCTATCTCCTCGAGAACCCCGCGGCAGGAGCCGTAGAGCCGCCGGCGGAAGAGGCAGCCCGAAAGAAGCGGAGGCGGAGGCGAAAGAAACCGCGTCGGCGCAGGAGCGCTGTTGTCCGGGAAGAGGGTACCACGCATGGCCAGTGAGAAGATCACGGAACTCGAATTCCTCCTGTCATACGATATCCTGACACAGCTTACGGGCACGATGGAGCGAACGGGGTGTTCAGCGGCTGACATCATCGAACAGGCATTAAGGCGATTTATGTGCACGGGGAAGGAGGGCAACGCCGTCTATCTTTCCGCCCCGATAAACGCGCTCGTCGAAGGACTTTACGTGGAGAACACGACGATGGCCGAGGTCAGGCGGCATGGCGATTTCGGGCTCGGGACGTTCAACCATCTCGACGGGGAGATGCTCCTTCTCGACGGCAAGGCGTACCAGATACGGTCAGACGGGAACGTGTACGACGTCGGCGACGATGAAAGGTCGCCCTTTGCCTGCGTGACTTTCTTCAGCCCCGATACCTTCGACGATATCAACGAGGATTCCGGTGCCTCAAACCTTACCATCCTTCTCGACAGGCTCATACCATCCCGGAACATGCTCTACGCCATCCGTGTGGACGGCGTGTTCAGAAGCGTTCGATGCCGGGCGGCGTCGAGGTCGGAGAATTACACGCCCCTGGTCGAAGCCACCCGCGACCAGTCCGTCTTTGACTTCCACGATGTGAAAGGGTGTCTTGCCGGGTTCTACACCCCGGCGTTCATGGCATCCCTCAATGCTCCCGGCTTCCATCTCCATTTTCTGACTGAGGACCGCCGCCGCGGCGGACACCTTATCGACTGTGCGCTCAAAGAGGTCCGCATAGGTATTCAGCATGTGCCGCGGCTGGAGGTGGGCCTGCCTGTGACCCTCGACTATCTTACCGTGGACCTTACGCGGGACACGACCAGGGACCTGGAAAAAGCCGAGAAATGACCGCCGTCTGGCTCAAGACCACCTTCCGGATAGCCAATATGGACTGCTCTTCGGAGGAACAGCTGATAAGGATGAGCCTCGAGGGGATGCCCTCGGTACGGACCCTCGCCTTCGACATACCTAACCGGAAGCTGGAGGTATATCACACGGGCCGTCCGGAGGAACTTCTGGAGCGCCTCGAGGGCCTTCACCTGGGGGCGTCCGTCGTTTCCTCGCGGGAGGAGCAGGCGCCGGCCGATACGGAAGCGGACCGTCTCCAGACCCGTATCCTGTGGCAGGTCCTTGTCATCAACGTTCTCTTCTTTGTAGTCGAGATGATCGCGGGTCTTATCGCGAGCTCCATGGGACTTGCCGCCGACAGCCTGGACATGCTCGCGGACGGCATAGTCTACGCCCTTGCACTGTTCGCCGTCGGAGGGGCCGCGGGCCGCAAGAGAAGGGTCGCGGGGATCGCCGGGTATTTCCAGGGGATACTGGGAGTGCTGGGGCTTGTCGAGGTCATCCACCGCTTTGTCGGGCGCGGTGAAACCCCCGATTTTCTCATGATGATCGTTGTCTCCGTCTTCGCCCTGGCCGCCAATGCCATCTGCGTGTTCCTCCTCCGGAGATCGAAGACCGAGGTCCACATGCGGGCGAGCCTGATATTCACTTCAATGGACGTGATAGCCAATCTCGGCGTGATCGTAGCAGGTGTTCTCGTCTATCTCACGAGATCGAACCTCCCCGACCTCGTGGTGGGATCCATCGTCTTCATCCTCGTGCTGCAGGGAGCTTACAGGATACTGAGGCTGGCGAGGTAGAAGACGGTTTGAACAGCTTGAGCCGCTTGAACCGTTTGAAAGTTAAAGACTAAAGAACCTTTCCGTGAAACGGTTGCAGTCCATGGTGTTCGGGCTGTTCTGGAACGCTCAAGCGGCTCAAGCGGGTCACTTGACGGGGATGATGGATTTCCAGATGGGAGGGAGGTAGCCGCTTTCTTCCCACATGTGGCCGGCCTGCTCGATGGAGATGCCCTGCGGTTCACAATGCCTGTCGTCCCGCTCTTTCGGTTTCAGCATCCGGCAGCCGTAAGGCCTTTCGGAAAAGGGCAGTTCACAGCCGTCCTCGCGGAGGAAGATGCAGCCCGTCCTCGCTTCGGGGTCCTTGTAATGCGGCCGGACGACACGCGCCATTACATGCTCGTCCAGGAGAAGGACGATGGTGTACTTGCCGCTGACCACCGCCGCCCTGACCGCCTCCGCCGATTCGAACTCCGATGGCAAACAGTGACCGGGCTGCAGCCGGCAGCAACTCCCCCCGCACCGCACACACATCTCCGTTTCGCGATAACCCTCTTCCATGCTCACTCTCCACATGTCTATCCGACGCAGTGCGCCTGTTCCTTTCAACAGTCTGTTGGTGAAGTCCGTTTCACCGTCATTCCGGCGAAGGCCGGAATCCAGGAGAGATTACTACTTCGGTATCACTCTACAGACTGTCGATGTCAGACCTTTATCTCTAACCATTATATTACCAATTTCCGGGCTTTGCTTCCGCCGCGAGCCGACTTTTCCTGGATGTCGCTTACGCGAGTAAAGATATCGGCCTTCGCCGGAATGACGACAGGACACAAACCGAATCGGGAAGCGACGTTATCAACGGCCTGTCAAGCGATTCAAACCGTCTCTTACTTTTCTTCCGTAGGTTTCACTTCGCTCTTCGTTTCCTCGCCCGTGTCCAGGCCCTGCGTCAAGGCATCCGCTTTCCCGACCCAGCCGCCGCCCATCGCCTTGTACAGGTTGACGATGGATATGAAGGCCGAGGCGTTTGTCTGCACGGCGCTCAGTTCAGCGGGGAAGAGCTGCTGCTGCGCGTTGAGCACAGTGAGGTAGGGCGTGTAGCCGCCGTTGTACTGGAGACTCGCCAGTCTCGCATATTCCTTGTAGGCTGTCACCTTTCTCTGTTCGGCTGCGAGCTGTTCCTGTACCTTCCGGCGGGCGATGAGGGCGTTCTCGGTATCGGCGAACGCGTTCTGTACCGCCTGCTGGTAGGCGTACAGAGCGGCCTTCCGCCCAGCCTCGGCCTGCCTGAATTGTCCCAGTATGCCCCCTCCCGTGAATATGGGGCCTGTGACGGTACCGGCGTAATTCCAGGCGGCACTCGGGCCAATGAAGAGACTTGCAAGATCTTCGCTTGTCCATCCGGCGTTGCCCGTAAGGGATATCCTGGGGAAGAACTGTGCTTTCGCCGCCCCCATCTGGGCGTTTGCCGCGACGAGGTTCTGTTCAGCCTGAAGGACATCGGGACGACGCTCGAGAAGCTCCGAGGGCAGGCCTGCCGGGACGGGAGGCATTTTGAGCTCGGCCAGTTTCAGGCCCCGCTCGAGAGGCCCCGGGTTGCGGCCGAGGAGTATGCACAGGGCGTTCTCAGTCTGAGCGATCTGGACCTCGATCTGCGGTATCTGCGACGCGGCGGTCTCGTACTGCGAACGTGCCTGCTCGACGGTCATGCCCGACACCTGGCCGTACTTGTTCTGCAATTCAAAGATCCTTACCGATTCCTTGTACGTTTTCAGGGTGTCATGGGCGATCACAAGCTGCTCGTCTAGGGCGCGAAGCTGGACGTACGTGGAGGCCACCTCGGCGGTCAGCGACAGGACTACGCCCCGCCGCGCCTCCATGGTCGCGTACAGGCTGGCCCGGGCCGATTCCGTAAGGCGCCTCAGGCGTCCCCAGAGATCGATCTCCCAGGTCACTCCGCCGAGGGCCTGGTAATTGTTATAGGGGTTTTGGGTGGGCACGGTCAGGTTGTTCTTGGAAACCTGTGTCCGTTCCGCCGATCCATTGTACGATATCTGGGGGAAAAGAGCGGAGCGCGTTGTCATCAGGGTGCCCCCGGCCCGTTCAACGTTCGCGGCCGCTATCTTCACGTTCTTGTTGTTGACGAGTGCCTCGGCGATGTACTTTTCGAGAATGGGGTCGTTGAACTGTTTCCACCATTCGCTGTCGGCAGCCTCGGTCTTTCCCTCACCGTTCCCGTACCGGTAGGCCTGCGGAACGTCGATCTCCGGACGCCTGTAATCGGGGCCGATCGCGCATCCCGCCGCAAGAAGAGCTATCGCGAGAAGGAGGAGAATTCTCTTCATCATGTCAACCCTCCTCCTTATCGGGTGTCGTGCCGCCGGGCGATACGGGTTTCCCGGATACGCCGGAAGATCCCTTCTCCGGCACGAACTCTTTCTTGCCCGATTTCTCGGCCCACCTGTCGAAGATGTAGAAGAAGAGGGGAACGTAGAGCATCGCCAGCGTTGTCTCGCCCAGCATGCCACCTATGATGCCGGTGCCGATGGAGTGCCGGGCGTTGGCGCCGGCGCCCGTGGCGATGGCGAGCGGCAGGACGCCGAAGATAAAGGCCAGCGAGGTCATGATGATGGGCCGCAGGCGCTGTTCACCTGCCTGGATGGTGGCGTCCATGATGGAAAGGCCCTGCTTGCGAAGGTCCGCGGCGAAGGCAACGCGAAGGACCGCATTCTTCGCGCCGAGGCCGATAAGGACGAGGAGACCTATCTGGAAATAGACGTCATTCTCAAGCCCCCGTACCCAGTTGAAGAAGAGGGCACCAAGGATGCCGAAGGGCACGGCCGTCATGACGGACCCGGGCATGACCCAGGATTCGAACTGGGCCGCAAGGATGAGAAAGACTATGATGAGACCGAATATAAAAGCCGATGACGAGGTTCCTCCGGACTCCTTCTCCTGGTAGGCAAGGCCGGACCACGCGAATCCGTAGCCCTGCGGCAGAACCTCGGCCGCGACCTCCTCCATCGCCTTGATCGCCTCTCCCGAGGAACGGCCGACCGCGGCGCTGCCCGTGATCTGAGCGGCAGGGAAGCCGTTGAAACGGCTCATCAGGTCGGGTCCTGTCACGTACTGGGTCGTCACCACCGCGGAGAGCGGTACCATCTCCTCGTTGTTCGATCTCGTGTAGAGCTTGGTAATGTCCTGAGGGCCCCTCCTGTAGGCCGCGTCGGAC
>LVAA01000233.1 GCA_001603955.1 Syntrophobacterales bacterium Delta_02
GTCTGCGCCTTGCTTGCCCTGCGGGATGTGCTGGCGGGCAATATCGTCAATGCCGATGTGCATACCTGGATAGCCTCCGGCAACCTGCGCGTGACTTTTGGCTTTCTGGTGGATCAGCTCACGGCGGTCATGCTGGTGGTGGTTACCAGCGTCAGCACATTGGTGCACATCTATTCCGTGGGCTACATGCGGGGCGAAAAGGGTTATTACCGCTTTTTTGCCTATCTTGGCCTGTTTTCCTTTTCCATGCTCATGCTGGTCATGGGCAACAACTTTTTGCAGCTCTTTTTTGGCTGGGAGGCTGTGGGGCTTTCGTCCTACCTGCTCATCGGCTTTTATTATGAAAAGGATTCCGCCTCGGATGCGGGCAAAAAGGCCTTTATCGTCAACAGGTTCGGCGACTTTGGCTTTTTGCTCGGGCTGTTCTGCATCTTTACCATCTTTGGCAGCCTGCACTATGCGGATGTGTTGCCCCAGGCCGCCGTGCTTGAGGGCATGACCTTTACCCTGTGCGGCTATACGGTCAGCGCGCCCACGCTTGTCTGCCTGCTGCTGTTTTGCGGCGCGGTGGGCAAATCGGCCCAGCTGCCCCTGCATGTGTGGCTGCCCGACGCCATGGAAGGCCCAACCCCGGTGAGTGCACTTATCCATGCGGCCACCATGGTGACGGCGGGCGTGTTCATGCTGGCGCGCTGCAATGCCCTGTTTGCGTTGTCGTCCACGGCCTTGGCCGTCATTACGGTAGTGGGCGCGGTCACTACTTTGTTTGCCGCCACCATCGCGCTCACGCAGACCGATATCAAGAGGGTGGTGGCCTATTCGACCATCAGCCAGCTGGCCTACATGTTCATTGCCTGCGGCGTGGGTGCCTACGGCGCTGGCGTGTTCCACCTGTTTACCCATGCATTTTTCAAGGCCTTGCTCTTCCTCGGTTGCGGCTCGGTGATTCTGGGCATGCACCACGAGCAGGACATGCGCAGTATGGGCGGCCTTGGCAGGTACATGCCCATTACCAGCGCCACCTTTTTGCTGGCCTCGCTCTCCATTGCAGGCGTGCCGGGGCTGGCAGGCTTTTTCAGCAAGGATGAAATTCTGCTCATGGCCTTCAACGCGGGCACGTTCACGGGCTATCTGGCCTGGGGCGTGGGCGTGCTGGTGGCCTTTATGACGGCTTTTTACTCCTTCCGCCTGTATTTCAGCGTATTTACGGGCCAGTTTCGGGGGACGGAGCACCAGCGCGAGCATCTGCACGAATCACCGCGCGTGGTCACTGTTCCCTTGCTGGTGCTGGCCGTGGGGGCTGTGGCCTCCGGCTGGCTGGGAATCCCGCATGTGCTTGGCGGCTCCAACCACTGGGCGGAGTTTCTCGCTCCGGTGACGGGGCATCCGCACATGCACGTATCCGGCGCGGTGGAGCTTGGGCTGATGGCTGTTTCCGTAGTTGCTGGCTTTGCGGGCATCGGTCTGGCCTGGTTCATGTATTGCCGCAGCCCGGAACTGCCGGGCAAGGTGGCGGGGGCTTTCAGCGGCCTGTACCGACTGTTTTCGCGCAAGTACTGGGTGGACGAAATCTATGTGGCCTGTCTTGTGCGGCCCACGCTGTGGCTGGCGGATAACCTGCTGCTGGGCGTGGTGGACACGCGCGGCATTGAAGGCGTGGTCAACGGCGTGCCGCGCGCCATCGGCAGACTGTCCGCAAGCCTGCGCAGGCTTCAGGACGGGCAGGTGGCGCATTATCTGACATGGCTGGCCGGGGGCGCGGCAGCGCTCCTGCTGGTATTGCAACTGGGCTTTTTTTCCTAACAACGGCGGGGAGATCGCATGTCTGTACCTGTTCTTTCCTTGCTCATCTTTGT
>LVAA01000234.1 GCA_001603955.1 Syntrophobacterales bacterium Delta_02
CCTTTATCTAATACAATCTCAATTATCAATGATATACACCGTCACATTGGATCCTCTTCTCGAAAGGGTCGTCGGCGTGGAAGAGCTCGTGTACGACGACGTCAACTGCATCACCGATGAAAACCGGAGACCTGGCGGCAGGGGGATTGATGTATCACGGGTCATCAGGGAACTCGGCGGCCACAGTGTGGCACTGGGTTTTGCCGGTGGATATACCGGTCTCGAGCTCACGGATATGCTCGACCAGGAGGGTGTTGTCACGGATTTTATCCGCATCGGCCAGGAGACGCGGTCCAGCATAACGATCTACCAGCGAAAGAAGAAGATCCGGACACTGCTGTGCACATCAAGCCCGGTGGTCGGCGAAGATGAAGCCGCCGCCTTTTTCCGTAAGGTCAGGGAGATCCCCGACGGCAGCAACGTGGTCTTGAGCGGCACGACGGCCGGTCTCCGCGACGGTGTCTTTGCGGAACTTATTAGCGTCTTCAAGCAGAAAGGCGTCAGGACCTTCCTCGATTCCGATCAGAAGGCCTTCAAATTGGGGGTCGATGCCGGTCCCTTTCTGATCAAACCCAATGTCTTCGAGCTCAACAGACTGGCAGCGACAAAAGCCAGGGAAGTGAAAGAGATCGCCGAAGCTGTTAAGCATTTTCGCGATAGTGTCGAATATATAGTTGTGTCGATGGGCGCGCGAGGCGCCGTCGGGTTTTCAAAGGAAGGCGATTATCAAGCCACGCCGCCGAAAGTGAAAGTTCGAAATTCATTGGGGGCCGGCGATTCGTTCATGGGAGGCGTAGTATCGGTAATGAGCGACTCGGGTAGCTTTGAAGAAGCCTTAAGGGTTGGCGTGGCATGCGGCACGGCGACGGTTCTTACAGCTTCCGGGGGTTTGTGCAGAAAAACCGATGTTGATTC
>LVAA01000235.1 GCA_001603955.1 Syntrophobacterales bacterium Delta_02
CGCCCCGACATGTGGGAAGACGCCCAGGTGCTGACGCACGGCGACGCCACCCCCGCCAACTTTCTTTTCGGCGACGGCCCCAGCGTCATCACATTCGACCTCGAACGGGCGCGCCGCGCCGATCGGGTTTACGATACCGGGCGCATCGTCGGCGAACTCGTCCATTATTTCCTGCAGGCCACCGGCAACAAATACGACGCCGAACCTTTTATCGGCCATTTCTTATGGGAATACGCCTGTCATTTCCCGGACCGGGAACGGGCTTTTCAATGCATGACCCGCAGGGTGCCGTTTTACATGGGAATCACGCTGCTGCGGATCGCCCGGAACACCTGGCTGAACGGACTGGACCGATACCGCCTGGTCCGCGAAGCCCGCCATTGCCTGAGGAGGTGGAACATATGATCAAAGGACTGATTTTTGACGTCAACGGCACGTTGACCGACATCCTGACCAATGAAAGTTACGAGGATATCTATCGCACACTTGGAAATTTTCTCGACTACCAGGGGGTAGCAATCGCCCCGGACGAGCTGAAACGTCTCTACTTCGAAATCAATAAACGCCAGCGCCGCGCCAGTGCGGAGCAATTCCCCGAATTCGACGTCGTAGCCATCTTCCGGGAAATCCTCGAAAGCCACGCGTCCGAATACACCCGGAGCCTGCCGTCCGATAAACTTGAACTGTTACCCTCAATCCTCGCCGAAATTTTCCGCGCCGCCTCCCGTTTCAAACTCTGTCTTTACCCCGGAGTATGGGAGGTGATGAACGATCTGCGCGACCGTTATCAACTGGCGGCGCTGTCCGACGGCCAGACTCTGTGGGCCATTCCGGAACTGCGTTCGGTCGGGTTGCTGGATTTCTTTAAACCGGTCATCGTGTCGAGCGACCTCGGTTACCGCAAACCGGACCGCCGCATGTTCGAACTGGCCCTGTCGCAGATGCAACTGTCCGTCGACGAAGTACTCTTCATCGGCAACGATATGTACCGGGATGTCTTCGGAGCCCGCGAACTGGGAATCAAAACGGTTTTCTTCAAGTCCAACCAGGGCGAACAGAAACCGTCCGGGGCCGAACCCGATTACATTATCTACGATTTCCGGGAACTGCCCGAGGCCATCCGCTTTTTATCAGATTGAAGCCTCTGTTCCGTCGAGTATCGAACCGGCTTTCAGAATGCCGCAAAGGCTCGCCGAGTCCTGCGCCAGGTGTTTGCCGATCAATACGATCAGGTCCTCCCTGCCGATTTTCTTCTCGTCAAGCAGGAGTTCGACGGATTTTTTCAACAATTCGTTCGGAGAATCCATGTATTCGCTGAGGGTCGGGTGAACGCCGTAGCTCAACGCCAACTGGCGGACCACCGTCGGCTTGTAACTGAGCGCAAACACCGGAATCGTCCCGCGATAAGCAGCGATGGTCCGGCAGGAATTGCCGCTGGCCGTGTTGCTGATAATCGCCTTTACCGGCAGGAAATCGCCGGATGTTATCGCCATTTTGACCATGTAGCTGGTGACCGGTTCGCCCGCGTCGTGGACCTTTTCGGGACGAACGAAATGGCTGTTGCCGGTCAGTTCGGTTTCATGAATGATCCGGCTCATCATCTGCACGGCCTTGACCGGATACTTGCCCTGGGCGGTTTCGCCGCTGAGCATGACCGCGTCGGTCCCGTCAAATACCGCGTTGGCCACGTCGCTCACCTCGGCCCGGGTCGGGCGCGGATTGTCGACCATGCTTTGCAGCATCTGGGTGGCGG
>LVAA01000236.1 GCA_001603955.1 Syntrophobacterales bacterium Delta_02
GCTCCCGGTTGTAGTTATGGCTCCGCCGCCGGCTCTGCCCTGGGATGTGGAGTTTGACTATATTGATATTTCATGCCCACAAAAACTAATTTCGGCCGTGGTGACTCCTGAAAAAGTGAAGGCGGGGGACAAGGCCGGAATCCAAATCCGCCTTGCCGGTAAAATCTGGGCGCTGCCGACTTTCATCCGCCTTGCCGGTACCAAAAGTTCGGGCTATGCCTTGCCCGATGTTATCGCCGAATTGAACAAAGATAATGTCAGAAAGCTCAAGGATGACGAATGGGAATTCCGCGTCTCATATCCTCTTTCGCCCCTGATCGGAGATACCCGGATCACAGTGAAGGTCGAGATGGCCCGGGAAATCGACCGGACGCCGGAAGTCTCTTTCGATTGTGTCGGTGCTCCTCCGCAATCCGTAAAAAATATCCGCACGGAAGTTCGGCAGACTGCGGAAGGCCCGCGTTTCTTCCTTGATGGGAAAATGGTCTATCCGGTGATCGCATGTGTGCCGCGCAATAGCGGTCCGGACCCAATGGAGTTGGATTTCCGCTTGTTGTTCCCAATGGGAGCATGGTGGGTCGGTGATAAACAATATGACTTTACGGCATTCGATCTGGCTGTGGAACAGGCGTCCAAGGCATATCCGAATGTCAAGTTCTTCGTACAGGTGGATACTTACCCCCCGAAAGAGTGGGTAAAACGCAATCCGGGGGAAATGGCCATCGATGAAAACGGACGTCATTCGCGCCATTTTACGGAAACCACACACTCCTTCTCCTCCAAAATCGCACTGGACGATATCCGCCATGCTGTGGAAGCATGTGTCAAGTATCTGGAGCACAGCACTTATGCCAATCGCATTGCCGGATACCGGATCATCGGCGGACATACGGCGGAATGGATTGGATGGGGCTACATGGATAAAAAGATTTTCGATTATTCAGGTCCGGCACAAAAAGCATTTCTATCTTATATTGCCGAATCTTTTCCGCAGCTGAAACTCTCCCGTATTCCATCCAATGCCGAGTTGATGGCTCGGTCGGCTGACGGCGGAAACCTGCTTTCTCCGAATGAAAATCTGGCGACAATCGCATATCACTACTTCTACTCCAAATCCATTACTGACATGCTGATCGACTTGTGCCATGCGGCTCGCCGTGCATGCGAAGGTCGAAAAGTGATCGGAAGTTATTACGGCTATACAATCAATACCACAGCCTCTCCCTATTTTCAGGTTACCGGACACTATAATCTCATGGAGTTGCTGAAATCCGGCGCGGTAGATTTCATTCTCTCGCCGCAGTCGTACGGAATCCGGCATCTCGGCGGAACTGTTGGAGATATGAAGCCGTTTCAGACGCTGGCCAATCATGGTGTCATGTCGCTGATCGAAGACGATACGCGTACGCATGCCCTACCGCCGATACGTTCCAACAACTATGACCAGACCATTACTCCTGAACAGTCTGTTGGCATGATGCGGCGCAATCTCGGCATCGCTCTCTGCCGCCAGCAGCCGTTGCAGCTCTATACGTTCTATGGCAAATATCATAGTGAATTCAGTTTCCCGGAAATGAAGCCGCTGATTCGCGATCTGAAGCGTATCGGAGAATTCTGCTGGCGTAACGGAGTCAGGCGGAAAGCTGATATCGCTCTGGTCGTAAGCGAACAATCGCTGAATTTTCTGGCGTATGAGAAGAATTACGTCCGGAACGGTTCCCGCCGTCAGAACTTCAATCACAGCGGTGGCGTGGGGAATTTCCCGGAGAGTTTTGTCCGGCTTGCGGGCGGCCTGATCTCCGGCCAGATCGACCCGATTGGTCGCAGCGGCCCGGTTTGTGACTATATCCTGGCTGAGGATATTGC
>LVAA01000237.1 GCA_001603955.1 Syntrophobacterales bacterium Delta_02
TGGAGGCCATGGGCACCCTCGCAGGAGGCATCGCCCACGACTTCAACAACATCCTCGCTGCCATCATCGGTTTTACCGAGATGGCCATTGAGGACGTACCCAACCGGCCCCTGGTTCAGAAGAACCTTGAGAACGTCATGACCTCGGCCACCCGGGCACGGGAACTCGTGAAGCAGATCCTTGCCTTCTCGAGGAAGACGAGCTACGAGAGGGTCCCTGTTGCCCTAACGTCTGTCGTGAAAGAGACGGTCAAGCTCCTTCGAGCCTCAATCCCCGCCACCGTCGACGTGAAGTTTTCCATCAGCACCACGTCGGACACGGTGTTCGCCTCCCCCGTCGAAATCCAGCAGATCGTCATGAACCTTGCCACGAACGCCCTCCTCGCCATGCAGGACCGCAAGGGTTCCCTCGAGATCGTCCTTACCGACACCGACTTCGAGCCCGACCCCTCCTCGCTCGATCAAGCATCGCGGGAGTATCTCCAGATCATGGTGAGGGACACCGGCACAGGCATGACCCCCGAGGTGATGAAAAGGATCTTCGAACCCTTCTTCACCACCCGCGAGACAGGCAGGGGCTCCGGCATGGGCCTCGCCGTGGTCTACGGCACCGTCAAGGATCTGGGCGGTACGATCACCGTGGAGAGCGAGCCGGGCGTCGGCTCCACCTTCCGAGTCTTCCTGCCCAAGGTCAAGGTAAAGGCCACAAGGGAAACGCAACAGGTCCCACTGCCCCGGGGGAACGAACGGGTCCTCTTCGTCGATGACGAGCCCCTGCTCGTTGAATGGGGCAGACAGACCCTGGAGAAACTTGGCTACGCGGTGACCGCCGTATCGGATGCCAGGCAGGCCCTTGAGATCTTCTCGGCCGATCCCTTGCTCTTCGACCTTGTCGTCACCGACCAGGCCATGCCGCAGATGCCCGGGTCGGACCTCTGTGTTGAGCTCCTGCGCATCAGGAGTGACATCCCCATCATCCTGTGCACCGGCCACTCGGAGACGGTATCGCTGGAGACGGCCAGAGAGATGGGTATCAGCCAGTTCCTCATGAAGCCCCTCACCCGGCAGGAACTGGCGTCGGCGGTCCGGAGAGTGCTTGACGGGGATAAGGGGCAATAGACTCCTCGTGCAAACACAACAAGATCCTACCGGGCGAATTCCTCTTCAAATTGCACTACCAGCCCGGAGATTCCGGGACTGAGACCTTGTGCGGACTCTCGTCTATATCCCCAGTTCAGATCAGATGATTCCCGTTCATTGCCTCTACTTGTGGCGCCAGACCTTGATGGCGGAGATCACCAGTATCACCGCGAGGAGGGGGAGGAGGACGGGGG
>LVAA01000066.1 GCA_001603955.1 Syntrophobacterales bacterium Delta_02
AAACCGGAGGGTAACTCTTCTTCTTCTTCTTCTTCTTCTTCACATACTACAAAAAACTTAGAAGATTTAAAACCTATTGGCGGCATTCCCAAAAACGGGAAACCGCCTGACCCCGACGTTAAGAGTTTTATCGATTATGCTTTTCAAACTTTCGAGAATATTTTTCGTGAAAAAATGCTCGTTGACGGGAAAAAGGACGGGGCTCTCGTGAAAAAGCTCCTGAGCACCTATGGCCTGGACAGGCTGAAAGGGCTCTGGGATGTGTTTATGCGATCCGACGATCCGTTTATCTGTCAGGCGGGACGGTCGATAGGCGTGTTCAAAACTCAGATCAACAAGCTCATCTCTGGTACGTCGGGAAGCGACGGCAACGGCACCCGCCCGAAGTCCGAGAAACAAAAAGCCTGGGAAGCCGCCCGTGCCGAATACGGTGACGATCCTCTCTACTATCCTCCGCACCTCATGACGGAGGAGGAGAAGATGAAATACCTCGTAAATCCTGAGTACAAGGGGGACTCATGATCAGCCAGGAGCTTTACCTGCGAAAGATGGGAGAGGCAATCCTTCTCACCGGCTCGAACCTGAAGAAGCCCGCGCAGGACCTCATCTACGACCGGATCTGTAAGAACTACACGAACGACGACCTCGTCAAGGTCATGGAGGACGTGACCGAATCCGACACCTTGAAGCTCTCCTATCCCCTTCTCGTCCGGCGTCTCAACTACCACCGCATGATCCGCCGCGAGCAGGAGGAGGAGAAGGCAAAGGCCCAGGACCTCGAGGAGGTCAAGAAGTTCTGGAGCATGGAGGGCCTTGAGGATGACTGTCTTGTCCGCAAGTGCTACTCGTGCAGTCGGCGCCGTTGTGACACCATGGCCAGGGCCTGCATAGCGGGGATGGATGCGATGATCAAAGGGGAGATCGCGCTGAAGGACCTCCTGGGCAAGCTGGCAAAGGACTTCCCGGGAGCCGGGTTTGATGGACCCGTGACCATCGACGAGTACAAAAAGTCACTGAGAAGGCGCGCAGCCGGCGCCGGCAAGTCGCCCGGACCTACAGGAGGGGGCGGGCTTTCGCTGGTCCCGCCGCCCGACCCCGATTTCCCGCACGAGCCCGAGGAACTGGAGCTGCCACATGATGCTTATCAAGGAACTCTTAGCATGGATCGACCGACAGGCGGTGACGCTTGATGAAATATGGTCCCGGAAAACCCTGTGGCAGTACCACCGGGTCATCAAGGATGAGATCGCGGCGATGGAAAAGGCCGTCTTCGCTGACGACATCGGCCAGCAGAAGTACCACATGAAGCGGGTGCAGGGGTATTTCCTCACCTGCCAGCGGAAGATAAGGGAGGGAAAGGCGTGAGAGGAGTTAGGATCAGACCGCGGCCGCAGCCCATCCCCGGGAGCATGGGTTCCCTGGAGAAGTTGTATGCCGATGAGGTCCTTGAGGAGCGCAGGCGCAGCGGGGAGATCGTGAACTACCGCTTCGAAGCCATGAAGCTGCGGCTTGCGGCGAACACGTTCTACACGCCCGACTTTGTCGTCACGTTCGATGACCACATCGAGCTGCACGAAACGAAGGGCTTTTGGGAAGAAGACGCCCGGGTCAAGATCAAGGTCGCGGCCGCCATGTACCCGGAGTTCGTCTTCATCGGGGTGGAACACAAGAAGCGCGAGGAAGACAAGAAGGTCCGGGGAGCACCGAAGTACTGGCATTACGAGGCGTTCAGCCGGATGGTGGCTGCCTGATGTCCGGCGCCTTCACATCCGAGCGAGAGCTCGCCGCGGCTGTTGTCGCCTGGCTTCGGGACCTCCGTTGGGAAGTCTACCAGGAGGTTCCGGTTGGGTGCGGCGTGGCTGATATCGTTGCGAAACAGAGAGCCGTCACATGGTTGATTGAGACAAAGCTGAGTATGAGCATCCAGCTTCTGAAGCAACTCGATGACCGTGTGGGTCACGCCCACATGACATCGGCAGCGGTTCCAGTTGGGGCGAGGCGAGCCGTTCCATACAAGGTGTTCAAGGCCCTTGGCGCCGGCTTGATAACTGTGTGGCCAGGGGGCATCGTAAACGAGCGCCTGCGTCCCCAGTTCTTCCGCAGGGTCGCCGGAGTGGAGTTACACGAAGAGCAAAAGACGTTCTGCAACGCCGGCAGCTCTTCGGGTGGACATTGGACACCCTTCAGGCAAACCGCCCGGAACGTGCAGGCCTACGTGTCTCATAACCCGGGCTGCAGCATGAGTCAACTGCTGGCTGGCATCAAACACCACTACCGGAAGGAATCGGTCGCCAACTCTTCGATCGTGGCCTGGATAGAGGACGGTGTGATCAAGGGCGTTCGGGTCGACAGGAGCCAAAGGCCGATGAAGTTGTACCCGGTAGAGGAGGTCCGCGCCTGATGGACGAGCTCCGTCTCCAGATGGCCAGCGAGTTGCCCCTCGAGTGTGGGAAGTGTAACCGAACTGACCAGGTCAGGGTGGTGGGCGACGAGATTTCTTGCCATTTTTGCGGGAACTACGCCATAGTCGGGGTGCGCGCCAGGTTTCCGTTTGTGGAACCGCGCGAGGTCAGAGAGAAGAGGGCCGGAGAGACCTTCTTAGCTGGCTGGTTCGGGTCCGCTAATAATTCTGACGGAAAAGGACAAAGCCCGCTGCAGGTCGTTGAAAGCATTCAGAAAAACGGAGCCACTAACGGTGGAAGCTCCCGGATTGCAGAAAATATTAGCGCGAAGGAACACGCCTCGTCCACGGCCTCTCGAGGCCGTCCCGGTAGCGGTCTCGCGGTGGACGAAGAAAGTGTAAAAGAACGGTCGAATTATTCCAAGAATATTCCAGAACCGGCGCAACAGGCCGTCATCACGGAGGAAATGGCGGCGAAGGATTGTAAACCGAAACAGGAGGAACCAATCATGTCAAGGAATCCGCAATGTAAGGTCGAAGGTTGCACGAAGATCGGTGCTTTTCTCGGTCTTTGCGCCCAGGATTTCAAGGCCGAGTACGGCATCACCTATCGGCAGTATATGAAATACCGCTACGTGAAGAGCGAGGATCCCCGGGACGTGGCCCTGAGGATTAAGGCGGCTGCCGGGGGATACCCAGACAAGCCTGAGAAGAAGAAGCCTGTACGTGAAACGAAGCAGCCGAAAGATGAAACGAAGCAGCCCCGAACTGAGACGCCGCCGGCGCCCGAACCGGGGAAGGACGAGGAGAAGGGATCGACCGGCTCCGCGCCCGAGCTGGAAAAGCCGAACCCCCCGCGCCGGGCCATCGGCCTTGTCGGCAAGGACTTCATCACGATTGTCTGCAAGGAAGAGTTCATCGAGAAGATCAAGGAGCAGGCAAACGCGGAGTTTCGGACGCCCGAGCAGCAGGTCGCCTGGTATCTGCATCAGGGGATGAAGGCGGTGGGGTCGTAGGAGGAAATCTGCCGTGGACACTATCAAGATACTCGGCCACACATACACGTTCGAATACAAGGACCTTCGGCATGAGGGAAACTTGGGCAACAGCTGCGGTATGAAGGGATACATAAGGAGACTTTGCTGCATGAGATCTTTCACCAGATCTCATATGCGCTTCATCTTGGTCTGGACGAGGACACGGTGCAGCGTCTCGCGGCGGGTACCCATGCCCTCATTGTCGATAACCCGGAGATGTTCACGATGACACTGCCTCAAAGAACGGAGAAAGATGCCTGAGGATCCCGAAATAGTCGGCCGCAAGCCGATCATTGATTTCCTGAAAGTATTCATGGACCTGAAGCCTTCCACGTCCGATAAGCACAAGTGGCAGAAGGTGAAGAGATGGGAGAAGGACTACGGTCTTCCTCTCGACAGGCACGTCAATGGCAAGCCCTACATCGACCCCGAGAAGTTCAGTTCCTGGTGGGACGAATTCCGCAACAGCAGGTCAGAGAACGTGCCTGAAACCAACTGAAACCCGGTTTCAGGTACGAATCGACCATCAATCACAGTCAATTTGGACACTCAATTGGAGTCAATCGGGCTACTCTGGCTCGTGAGGTCCCTTTGAGGTCCCTTTGAGGTCCTTTTGAAGGCCCTTTGAGGTCCCTTTGGGGTCTGTCCGCATGTGACAGCCACCGGATAGACTGTCTACATGCGTTTGTCGAAGCCTCCTGCTTCAAATACCGGCAAGGGGGAGAAGCCCGTTGAGGCGGCTCCCCCCATCTCCACACGAAAACCCACAAAAGGGGCGACCACCAAAGCCTCCACAGGCAAGGCAGGCCGCCCCGCCCGTAAACCCTCCAAGAACAAGGGTGGGCGCCCGACGAAGTACAAGCCCGAATATTGTGAGGCGATCGTCGCCTTCTTCAGCAAGGACCCGACCACGCTGAAAGAGGTAACCTCGATCACAAAGAAGGGGATCACGACGCACAAGGTGGAAGTTCCCGAGAAGTTGCCTTTGCTGTCCGCCTTCGCCCGGTCGATCGATGTTGACGAAGACACTCTTCTCAATTGGACGAAGGAACACCCGGAGTTTTTCGGTGCTTATACGCGTGCGAAGGCTCTGCAGAAGGAATTCCTGATCCACAACGGCCTCGCCGGCCTCTATGACACCAAGTTCGCCATGTTCGTCGCGGTCAACTGCACGGACATGAGGGACAAGGTTGACCATACCATCGGCAACCCGGACGGCACCCCGCTGGGCAACATCCTCGATAGGGTTTGCAACCACACGAAAGGGATCCCGAGTGAGCGCTCAAACTAACAACGCGGCCCAGGCCGTCGACCGGCAGATCGAGGAGCGCTTCGACGACCAGCTGTGGCGTCTGAACAACCTCTACTGGATCATCAACGAGAAGGGCGAGAAGGTCAGGTTCGAGATGACCGCCGTCCAGCTCGACCTCTACATGGACCTCTGGTACAGCACCATCATCCTGAAGAGCCGGCAGCACGGCATCACGACCGAGGTCTGCATCATCTTCCTCGATACCTGTCTCTTCAACGACAACATCCGCTGCGCTATCATCGCCCACAACCGGGAAGACGCCGAGAGCTTCTTCCAGGACAAGATCAAGTTCGCCTACGACAACCTGGACGAGGAGCTCAAGGCCTGGCGCAAGGCGGACACCTCGAGCACCCGGGAGCTCAAGTTCAACAACAACAGCGCCATCCGCGTCGGCACCTCGATGAGGTCTTCGACGAACCAGTATCTCCACATATCGGAGTTCGGCAAGACCTGCAGGAAGTACCCCGAGAAGGCAAAGGAGATCAAGACCGGAGCCCTCAACACGGTTCACGTCGGGCAGGTGATCATCATTGAGTCCACCGCCGAGGGCAAGGGCGGCGACTTCTTTGACTTCTGCGAGACAGCCAAGAAGGCCAGGATCTCCAACACCGCGCTCACGCCCCTCGATATGAAGTTCTTCTTCTACGGCTGGTTTGAGGATCCCCGCAACCAGCTGGACGCGGAGAACGTACCGATCCCGGACAAGCTCCAGGAGTATTTCGCGTCCCTCGAGAACCTGAAGGAGCACTGGCGCGGCAACCAGGTCATCAGGGGCGGCATCAGACTGACGGCGCGGCAGAAGGCGTGGTACGCGAAGAAGTGGGTCATCCAGGGCGACGAGATGAAGCGCGAGCACCCGTCAACGCCGGAAGAGGCCTTCGAGACGACCATCGTCGGCGCCTACTTCACCCACCAGTTCCAGGCGATCTACCGCGAGGGCCGGATCAAATCGGTCCCGCACGTCCCGGGCATCCCCGTCGACACGTACTGGGACATCGGCATCGACGACACCACCGACATCTGGTTCGTGCAGCCCCGCGGCGGCGTGTTCGCCGTGATCGACTTCCTCGAGCACAACGGTGAAGGCCTCGACTACTACGCGAAGGAGCTCCGGCGGCGTGAGCAGGACCGTGGCTACGAGTACGGCCGGTTCATGTTCCCTCATGACGTCAAGGTCCGCGAGTGGGGCCCGGGAAAGACACGGGTTCAGCAGGCGGCCAGGTACGGCATCAAGGCGACGCCGGCGCCGGTGGTCATCAAGGAGGACCAGATCGCGGCAACGAGAGAAGTCCTCCCCCTGTGCATCTTCGACGAGGAGAGATGCGCCGAGGGGATCAAGTGCCTCGAGAACTACCGGAAGGAGTGGGACGAGCACAACGGCTGCTACCGGAACCAGCCGCTTCACGACTGGGCCAGCAATGGCGCCGATGCCTTCCACGTCTTCTCGACAAGCGTGAACCTCTACGGGGCTCAAGGCCTGGAAGGCTTTCAGCCCCCGAGGAAATAAGAAAGGAGAGCAATATGAGCGTACCCCCGGATGAGTTATACGGACCCGAGCTGATCGCAATAATATGCCATGAGGCCAACCGAGCATATTGCACGGCCACAGGAGATGATTCACAGGTTCCCTGGGACGAGGCGCCTCAGTGGCAGAAGGACAGCGCAATCAACGGCGTGATGCTTCATCTGAACGCCGAGGACAAGATTACTCCCCGGCAGACCCACGAGGCGTGGCTCAAGCAAAAGATCGAAGAAGGATGGAAGCCCGGGCCAGTCAAGGACATCGAGAAGAAAGAACACCCTTGCTGCGTCCCCTATGATGAGCTGCCCGTCGGGCAGAGGATAAAGGACTACATCTTCAAGGCCGTCGTGGAGGCCTTCATAGCGTGTGTCGGAGACGCGTTGGAGGATGGACGATGAACGTCCTCTGCATAGGCGGACATAGTGACGGGAGGGTAGTGGATGGTATCCGTCCCAGCTCCGGCGAAGGCAATGCCGGACAGCTTGGGGCGACAGAAAAGCACCTCGAGGACATGCGCAAGATCGTTTTCAGCAGGCTCGGGATCGACAGGGAGGCAAAGGCATGAAGTGTTTCTATCATTCGGCGGATCTCGACGGCCAGTGCTCCGGGGCCATCGTGAAACACTTCTACCCCGAATGCGAGCTCATCGGCATCAACTACGGCCAGCCGTTCCCCTGGGACGCGATCGAGAAGAACGAGCCTGTGTTCATGGTCGACTTCAGCTTGCAGCCCTTTGAGGACATGATCCGCTTGGCCAACCTGGCCACGCTGGTCTGGATAGACCATCACAAGACGGCCATCGATGAGTCGATCGCCCGCCACGTCGACAAGGCCCTTCCGGGTCTTCGGGAGGTTGGCAGGGCGGGTTGCGAACTTACCTGGGAATACATTCAGGACTTCGTCATGCGGGACAAGCCGGAGAAGGCGCCGGTACCGCTGGCGGTTCACCTTCTGGGCCGGTACGACGTGTGGGATCTGAAGAACCCTCAGGTACTTGCGTTCCACTACGGCATGCTGACCTACGACACAGACCCGAACGACCAGGGATTCTGGGGCCGCTTCTTTGAGCCGGACGAGTTCCCGGACTGGGAGGTAGACGGGATCATCTGGAAGGGCGAGGCCATCCTCGAGTATGAGGCGCAGTCAAACGCCAAGTACATGGCCGCAGCGGCTTTCCCGGTCATGCTGGACGGCCTCAGGTGCCTGGCTGTGAACAGGCTGCTTTCAAACTCAAAACTCTTTGAGTCCGCCTGGGACCGCAACAAGTACGATGCCATGCTGGCCTTCGGGTATCGCGGGAAGGGCTGGACCGTCTCGCTCTACAGCGACCGGGACGACGTGGACGTCGGCGAAGTGTGCAAGAGGCGCGGTGGTGGCGGCCACAAGGGAGCCGCCGGGTTCCAGTGCGACGTGCTGCCCTTCCGGCCATCGCCAGCGCGGGAGGCGATCGACCTGTGAAAGGAGTGACCATCATCCTTCCCTGGGCCACGATCATCCCGGCAACGAGGCCGCAGGACAGTTTTCGCAATCTCATCTGGGGGATCCGCGACATAAAGAATAACGTGATGCGGATGTTCCCCGTGTCGTTCGGAGTGAACTGATGGGCGAGGAGCTCAGGGGGCAAATGTGAAACTGGGTCAGGACCGATACTCATTGGTGCAGCTGCAGGAGTTCGTGCGCGAGGCGCAGGAAGTGGCGACCATCTGGCGGCCGGAGTCCTGGGTCGCCGAAGAGTTCGTCGACGGCCAGCAGTACACGTCGCTCCAGTACGACGAGCTCAAGAACGCCGGCATCGATCCCCTGACCATCAACCGCATCTTCCCGACGGTCAACCTCCTCCTTGGCCTGCAGATCGTGAACAAGTTCAATACGGGCGCGAAGGGCCGGACCCATAAGGACGCTGAGATGGGGCAGCTGATGAGCGAGGGCATCCAGTTCATCAACGACCAGAGCGGCACCGAATTTCTCATCACACAGGCCTACAGGAGCCAGATAGTCCCGGGCATCGGCTGGCTCATGCTCGGCCACGACAGGGATCCCCGCAGGGAGAAGATCCGCGTGTCCTCACGGGACTGGAAGGAGATGTGGTGGGACCCGTACGCCAGCCCGTGGCTCGACCCGGACAAGTGCCGGTACGTCTTCCACCAGCCATGGATGGACATCGAGGCGCTCATGGACGACTACCCCGACAAGCGCGAGGAACTGGAGGCCTACTCTCATCAGGTCACGGATGGCCGGCAGAACTCCGCGCTGAACATCTGGTACGACGAGGCGCAGCAGGTCGAGGACCTGAAGAGCACCTTCGGCGGCCGCTCCCGGCAGCGTCGGCGGGTTCGCCCCGTGGAGATGTGGTACCCGGTGTCGCAGAAGAGCCTCTGGGCCAAGTTCAGGGACCAGACGGCCCGCGAGGTTCCGCTCAAGGGTGACGTCATGGAGGCCTTCGCCATGGTCCAGGCCGCGGATGAGGTTGTGTGGGCCACGGTCCGCAGGATGTGGACGACCTCCTTCCTGGACAACATTGTCCTCTATGACGGCCCGTCGCCTTTCAACCACGACTATTACCCCTTCGTCCCTTTCGTCGGGTACCTGGACCGGTTCGGCTTCCCCTACGGCGTCCCGCAGCAGCTCAAGGGCCAGCAGATCGAGGTGAACAAGCGGCGGAGCATGACGCTGGCGCTCCTCCAGAAGCGGCGCGTTGTGGCAGAGTCCGACGTGGTTCCGGAAGGAGCCACCGCCAAGACCGCCCTCGAGCACCTCTACGAGGAGGCGAACAAACTCGACGGCTTCATGGTCGTCGCCCCCGGTAAGGCAGGAGCCTTCAAGATCCAGGAAGGCATCGAGAAGGGCGCCCTTCAGGCCCAGGTCCTTATGCTCCACGAGAGCGAGCGCGAGCTCAAGGAGATCAGCGGCGCCAACGACGAGCAGGCAGGCTACAAGGGCCAGGCCCTCTCCGGTGTCGCGCAGGAGAAGAGACAGGCCCAATCGTCCATCATCCTCGCGCCCCTGGCCGAGAACCTCCGCCGATCGCAGCGGATGCTGGGGCTCCTCCAGGTGGCCGAGATACAGGGGCAGTGGACGGGCGAGCGGGTCCTCAGGGTCACGGACCGCATGACCGGTGCCGAGAAGTACGTGTCCCTCAACGAGCGCGTCTTCGACCAGCGCAAGGGCGCCTACGTGGTCAAGAACAATGTCACCCAGGGAATGTTCGACATTCTCATCACAGAGGCCCCGCCGACGGATACCGTGAGAGAACAGAACATGAACCTTCTCATCGAGTGGGCGAAGAAGGCCCCGCCCGAGATGACCCCGCACATCATGCTCATAGCCATGGACCTCAGCGGCTTGCCGAACAAGGACATGCTCATGGAGAAGCTGAAGGAGATCGTCGGGGTCCGGCCGGGAGACGAGGACCTGTCCGAAGAGGAGCGCAAGCAGCGGATCATCGACACGCTCGAACAGCATAAGGCTCAGGCTCAGGCGGAAGCTCAGTTCCAGCAGCAGCTCAAGGGTTTCACCCTCGAGAAGGCGCAGCTCGAGAACGACCTCCTCCGGGCACAGATCGACTCCGTGAAGAACGGCGATCCAGTTGACATCATGAAGGTCAAGGTGGCCAAGGCCAAGGCGGACATCGAGGGCTTCAAGGTCGGAGCGGATGTTGCCGACAGGGCAAAGCAGCGGCAGGCGGAGCAGATGCGGGATTATCAGCAGGGGCTTGTCAGGGACGAGAAAGGAGCGGCGACGGCATGACCGAACAGGAAGAGAGGGCCTTCGCGGCCAAGGAAGAGAAGTACTTCAGGAGCCACCGCGAGGCGCCGAACGGGCGCAACTTCCTCGCGTGGAACATGAGGGAGCACGGCGGGTCGGTGGCCGACAACTATGCCATGGGCATGTGCCGGACCTTCCCGAACGCCCCCGGCAGCCGGATGTGCGGAGCGTGCACGATAGAGGGCTGCGACATGAGAGAGGGAGATGTCTGATTACGACTATGAAGGCTACCACAAGAAGTACGGGCCCGCGAAGTCGGAGGGACATTACCCCGACGAGTTCAAACTCCCGAACCACATCACGTTTTCGACCGACAGCAGGTACCATTCGGATGCGACGCCTGGCGGCAGGTGGGAAAAGGTGAACGATAGATGGCAGTACACGCCGTCCGACTTTGTTCTTCGGCAGCACGGGGAAGAGAAACTCAGGCGATATATTCGGGACAATGAACCGGACGCGGTCCTGAATCTCATAACCCGCAAGAGACTGGGCGGGCAACCACTACAATGAAAGGAGCATTATGCACACGACAGTAGAGCAGTTATGCAGTGCGATTAGCAGCGGCCCCGTAGGCCTCAACAAACTGGCGAATCTGGATCTTCCCCTCAGGCTCGCTTATCGTTTCGGTCGGCTCCTGAGGTCGGCGCGCGAAGCCGCAAAACACGTGGAGAAGCTGAGGGAAGAACTTTTCGAAAAATACGGGGAGACCATTCTGGATGGCGAAGGCAAACCCACCGAGGGCAAACAGATCAAGAAGGAGCACGAGCGGCAGTTCACCGAAGAAGTCAAGACGTACATGGCGACGACGGAGATGGAAATCTGGTATGAGCCCGTTACCATGGCGGAGCTCGAGGCGACAGGCGTGAGGTTGTCACCGGCGGACATGAACATGCTCGCGCCCTTTATCGAGGGCGCTGAGGTGGAGGAGGAGACGGCGTGAAGGACCGCATCGTCATAGGGACGATTCCGCCGGGAACCTTGCTCAGCGCGGAGAAGGCGGGCAGCTCTGTGAACTGGGGCCACGAAGGGCTTGCATGGCGCTTGGCGCACCAACAAACCGAAGCAAATGCTCGTTTGAGTATGAGCATTAAGGTCTGGGAAGACTGGCTCCTCAAGGACTTGGAAAGGTCAACGCTCTTCTGGACACAGTTTGGAAAGCTTTTTGCGCGGGACGTTACGCCTGTGCCATGGACAATCAGGCTGCGGCAGAGGTTGCGGGGCTATTGCCGGCGGATCCACGACGCCTACCTGGTCCTAGCCGGGAAGGCTGACATCTACGATGGGGATGATGGCTGATGACCAAGGACCGGGCCATCGCTGTTCTGCGGGAGTTCGAGAAGCTGTGCGAGAAGCACGGCCTCTTCTCGACCGTGGAATTCAGGAAGACCCCGGACCTGAAACTGATCACCATCAGGGAGATCAGCATTAAAGTGACGGAAGCGACGGAGGATAGACCGTTGAGATAGTATCACCCACAACCGAATAGCATCACGGCGATGAGCACCATTTGGGCCGGGCCGAGAACGGACGGAGATCCAGCCTCGCAGTCTTCACAGACGGAGGCAGAGGGACCTCAAGGTCGTTGTCGATCCGGCCCTTTTCTATTTCGGGACATGCCCCGACAGAGCATGACTCGTCCACCTGGACGTTAAAAAGGAGGCAGCACATGACACCGGAAGGCGGCATCACATCAGTAGCAGCACCCGCACCCGCACCCGCGGCACAGCCGGCAGCACCAGCCCCGGCGGCCGCAGACGCGCCGAGCATCGTTGTCCCTGAAGGGCCTGTAACGACCTTGGAAGAGAAGAGCGACATAACCGACACCCGGGAGTCCCTCTTCGGCGACGAAACGCGTTTCTCGGAGGCGGAGCTCACGGGAGAGGAAGCAGGCGACGGCGTAGCAGCGGCCGCCGCAACACCACCGGCAGAGCCAGGGGCGAAAGAAGCGGTGGCGCCCCCACCGGCAGGCGAACCCGGCAAGGAAGCCCAGACCCCGGAGCAGGAGGCGGCAGCAAAGGCAGCGGAAGATGCCGGCAAGGACCCGGTAGTAAAGGCCACGGAAGGCATCAGGCGGGAACTCACGGGAGAGCGTCAGGCACGGCGGACCTTGGAACAACAGCTCGGTGAAGCGCAACAGGTGATCAGCCAGCTCCAGGGAGAGATCCAGCGCGGGGTCACGGCCCCACAGGCAAACCCCCTCGACAAGTTCAAGGACTTCAAGGAGCTCTCCGACGACGAGTACGACGAACTCGTGACCACGGACTACGCGGAGGCGCAGCGGTACATCAAGAGACTCGCGGACTACCGTGAGGCCCAGCACACCGCGGCGGAGCATGACCGGCAGCAGAGGTCCGTCAGCGAGGCCGCGCAACGCAACGCTGCCACCATCATCAACACGAGCAGAGAGGCCATGGCCCAGGAAGTGCCGGGCCTTTACGACGAGAAGAGCGACATCAACGAGCGTCTCATGACGTTCGCTGAGCAGCACGGCATGGATGGCGACCTGCTGGCCGCACTCACGGATCCCGCCACGGTCATCGTGCAGCGGGGTGCCAAGTCCGGGATCTACCTGGGCAGGGGCGCCGTGGCGACCCTCAGGCTCATCCACAACCTCTACCAGGGCGAGACGCGGATACGCGACGAGCTCACCAGGTCCATCACGGAGCAGGTGATGGAGAAAGTAAAAACCGATGCCGGGGTCTACAAGAGTCTCGGCGACAACCCTGCACAGACCATCGTACCGGAGGACACCGGGCAGACCATCACGGAAGACGACTTCCGGAACCTGTCCGAGGCTGACCAGCGGCGGCTTCTGGGGGGTTAGCGTGCGGGACGTACCGGCAACAACGAGCGAGGTATAAGACATGGGAGCAACAGAATTCACATTGGGACATCCCCTTGCGGTACAGCGCTGGAGCGATTCGCTGGCCGTTGAGGCAGAAACCAAGCAGTATTTCAGCAAGTTCATGGGCACCGGCGACGATGCCCTCATCAAGATCAAGAAGGAACTTCAGAAGCAGGCCGGTGAGACGATCACCGTGGGTCTGCGCATGAAGCTCGACGGCGACGGTGTCGAGGGTGACAACCCGATCGAGGGCACCACGGCGGAAGAGGCGCTCAGCTTCTTCAACGATACCCTCACCATCAACCAGAGGCGGAAGGGCACCAAGAGCAAGGGCAAGATGTCCGAGCAGAGGGTTCCCTACAACATGCGGAAAGAGGGCCGGGACGCCCTGTCCACCTGGTATGCCGAGGACTACGACCAGCAGTTCATGATGTACCTGGCCGGTGCCCGCGGCATCGACACGTCCTTTCACTTCCCGCTCGGCTGGAATGGCAGGGCCGGCAACGCCCTGATAGCGCCTGACAGCGACCACATCATCTACGGTGGCGACGCGACGGCCAAGAACGACCTCGACGCGGCTGACGGAATGGTCCTGACGCTCATCGACAGGCTCGTGGCCAAGGTCGAGACGATGGACCCGCAGATGCTCCCCTTCATGATCGACGGCGAGCACAAGTTCGTTCTCCTCATGCACATCTTCCAAGCATTCGCCCTCAGGAAGTCCGTCAGCAATAACGACTGGATGGACCTCCACAAGAACACCGACGGGCAGACGAGCCTCATCTACAAAAACGCCCTCGGTGAGTTCAACGGCGTCGTCCTCCACAAGCACCGCAACGTGATCCGGTTCAGCGATTACGGCTCGGGTGGCACCGTCACGGCAGCCAGGGCCCTCTTCCTCGGCGCTCAGGCAGGCATGGTCGCCTGGGGCGGCAACGGCACCGGCGTCGGCCGTTACAGCTGGAACGAGGAGACGGACGACAGGGGCAACGCCCTGGCCATCACGGCAGGGGCCATATACGGCATCAAGAAGTCCCGCTACAACAGCAAGGACTTCGGCGTCATCGCGGTCGACACCTACTATGAAGACCCGACCTAGCGGGTAGAGAATAAGCACGATAGGAGCGGGGCAATCCCGCTCCTGCCTGTGTAACCACGGAGGTACACAAACATGGCAGCAGTAACCATTCTCATGAGAAGCGCAAAGGTGGCCGTGAAGGAAACCCTTGACGGCGCAGTGAAGGCAAAATCGTTCAGGATGCATATCGCCGCGGCAGCCGACGGGGGCGCTGCCCTTGAACAGAACAGCGTCGCAAGGGCCGTGAAGCTTCCTGCAGGTGCCATTCTTCAGGACATGCACATGCGATGGGAGGCCGGCGGGGGAACCAACACCCTGAACGTGAGGCGGTGCGCAACGTCCGACGGAACGACGCACACCGACATCAAGACCAATCTCACGGGCGGGTCCGCCGGATACTGGCGGCTGTCCGACGAGACGGCGGCGGCAGAGACATGCCGGCCAACGCCTCTTGCTGTTGAGTCCTGGATCGACATCGAGTTTGCGGGTGCCAACGGCTGGCCCGTGGACAAGTACATCGAGGGCACCGTCTTCTACGTCATGCCGACCTACGACGACGAGATCGAGGACGTGAACGCCACGGCGGAAGACGACGCGGGAGTGTAGCGGCTGAGTAACCGAACGAGAGGGGGCTCTCAGCCCCTTCTCTAACGAGAGAGGTGATTTGATATGGGAGATTTGCAAGGTTGGCCTTCGTGGAGGGGAAGAAAGTACGAGGACGCTCCGCAGGCCTTCATGATAAGCCTGGGGCTCAAGACCCACGCCGGTTTGATCCTGGGCGGCGGTGAATCAGCGGACCCTGTCGCCACGGCGGTCGCGGGGCAGAAGATGGCCTCGTTCTACACGAAGAATACCGGCGGCGGCGACAGCGAGGGGCTGTACTGGCGGCATTACCTGGCCGGGGCCGGTCAGTCCGGCGAGGCCCTCAGGGCCTTTGCCACGGTCGAAGGCGTGGCGGCCGCCAATGCGAGAGGGGCGCACATCTCCCTCAATTTCTCGGCATACGCCACATCGAAAGTCACGGGGGAAGGCCGGGCGGTGAAAGCCACCCTGCATATCCCCAACGGTGCGATGCCTGCGGGCGGGACCTACTCGGCAATTCAGGCGGAGGTCTACTGCGACGGGGACGATTCCGATCCCAGCGCGGTGACTGAGTTCTCCGTCATGGACTTCACCGTCCAGGGCGGCAATTCGACGGCCCAGGGGAAGGTGAAGAACCTCTTCTCCATGCACGTCCCCACGGGCGAGGAGGCCGCGGGCAACATGCACGTCAGCACCATCACGGCGGCCACGATGAACGCGGCATGCACGGAAGCCCTCCGGGTCAGGGTGAACGGAAACATCCGATACATCCCGCTGGCGACGGCCGTGCAGTAAGGGTACGAAGGGGGGGCTTCGGCCTCCCCTCATACAACACAAGAAAGGAGCAGTACATGAGGAAACTGGCGGTAACGAACTACAAGGTGAAGGTCAACGGCACGGAGACAGACTACGACGTCAGGGATTCCCTGGCGGATATGCTCCTCGCCCCGAACCTGAGGCTCAATGGAGCGGGTCTGCTTGCGAACAACGCTCTCGCGACGAAGATCGCCGAGGCGCCTGGCCCCGATGTTCTCCTCGAGGAGGCCGAATACCAGACCCTCAGGAACGCATGCAATACCCTGACGGGATACGCCCGGCAGGATGTCGAACTGGTGCGGCGCGTCATGGAGGCGCCGGAAGTCACTGTAAAGGAGGCAAGCCATGATTAGGCTCGAATACCTGGGAAAGAAGAGCGGTTTCATCCTCTCCCTTCCTTTCCTGTCACAGAAATACGTCGTGGAAGGTCCCAACACCACGGTCGACATGACCGACCAGGACGCCACCAACATGATGGCCGTCAACCCCCGCATGTTCCGGATCGTGGGCGTTTCCCGGGAAGGACTGACTCCTCCCGGCAACATCGGCGCTGAGAAGCCCTTTGCGCCTCCTGCGGCAGCTGCGACGCCGCCGGCAGCCAACGTACCGGACGGCACCGGAGCCCCCGCGGCTGCTTCAGCGGAAGAGGCCCAGACTCCCGCGCAGGCCGCCCGTGAGATGTTGAATGAAGACGACGGAGGACCGAAGGACCAGTTGGGCGGCGACGGCATAGAAGGACCCGACCCCGTACCGCCGGTCACACCGCCCCCGCCCGCTTCCGGAGATCCGGCAGCTCCGCCGGCAGCGGACAGCAAGCCCGCCGTCGAACCGGTCACCATGGGGGCGCTCATGGGATTCAAGGAGCCCCAACTCAGGGCGTATGCCAAGGACCTGTACGGTTATGAGTTCGGTCCCGACGACAAGCGCATGGGCATGATCAAGAAGATCAAGGAGCTCGAGCAGGCGAGACAGCTTGCAGCAGGGTAAGGAATGGGAACGCTGACAGGCCAGAGCATCGTCGACAGGGTCGAGGGAACGCTCCAGGATCCCGGGAACAACACCTGGGGCGAGGCCGAACTCCTCGGCCACCTCAACGACGCCATAGAGAGAATATGCATCCTCAAGCCGGACGCCTACGTCGTCACCGCACCGGTGCAACTTGCTGCGGGGGCGAAGCAGGCGCTTCCGGCCTCCGGGATCTCTCTCAAGGATATCATCCGGAACATGGGCGCCGACGGGAACACCCCGGGGAACGCCGTCACGCTCGTCGGCCGGGATGAGATGAACGCGGCCCTGCCCGCATGGATGGCGGCCACGGCGAGTGCCACGGTCGTCCATTGGATCTATGACCCGAAGGACGACCCGAAGACATTCTACGTCTATCCGCCCCAGCCGGCTACCGGAATGGGGTACGTGGAGATGAGGCACAGCGCGGTGCCCGCGGCCATAGCCCTGGGGGCCACCATCCCCATCGACGACAACTACGAGAACGCCATCATGCTCTTCATGCTCCATCGCGCATGGCTGAAGAAACAACCGACCCTGGCGGCCGGCTACCTCGGAATGTTTATGACGGATCTCGGACTCAGCGAGGAGCGCAAGAAGGAGGACGACCCCAACAAGGCGACTGAAAAGGGAGGTACCCGGTAATGTCGACAGGCATCTCTGTCCTGGTCAATGAAGTGCTTCCCGACGTGATCGGGTGTCCGTACCCGCTTATTGAGACGAAGGTGAAGGAAACCCTCGAGGACTTCGCGGGTACCGGCATCATCAACAGTGGGTTCAAGCACGAGGTTCTGGCGGCGGATCCAACCGCACCCAACAACCAGATAACCATTCCGACCCCCGCAGCATTCGAGCATTATCAGCCTCTCGACATCCTAAGCCTCAGGGTCGACGGTATCCCATACGACGCCGTCCGCAGGGTCATCACCGATGATCTCACCGATATCGAGTCGGTGCTGGATAGCCGGACCCGGTTCTGGTACCCTGGCACGGCGACCAGCATCATCATGTACCCCTTTGATGCTGCGGCGGTCCAGCTGTACCTGCAGGTTGCCTTCAAGCCGCTGACGACGGTCACGACCATCGAGGACGTCTTCTACCAGGAGTGGCACCAGGTCATAGCGGCGGGGACGAAGGCCCGTCTCATGTTGATGCCCGAGAAGGTATGGTCGAACCCGCAGCTCGGGGCGGTGTATCAGGGGCAGTACGACCGGGGGAAGAATTCGGCGGTCATGTCTGTCGTCTATTCGCGTGACAGGGAAGGGGACCGTCGCAAGAACGGGTTCATATAGGAGGCGTGGATGAACCTGGCGCTCCAGCAACCGACGGACCTCACATACCAGCCATACCCGAAGAAGGTTATCCCCCTCACCGGCAAGTGGATCCCCGCCTATGAGGGTGTCGACCTCGGCCTCAACTACAAGCAGCTGACAAACCTGAGGTACACCGACACGCACCTGGAGGGCGTCTCCGGCATGACGAAGATCAACACGACCGTCATGCACGACACCTACCAGAAGGTGCGCAGTGCCTTCCACTACACGAAATCTCAGCCGGCAGAGTCCCATCTCCTGGCGCAGGCGTACAATTCCGACCTGTCAGCTTCGGTCATCCTCCAGAACAAGACCGCCATACCGAACACGGGCGACTTTGAGATAGACGTCCTGTGGACGGATGCTGCGGGTTCGGGAAAGGGGTACTTCTCGATCGCCCCCGCGGAGACGCTCATCTACTGCAACGGTAAGGAGAACCTCATTTGGAGTGGTGACGAGGCGAAAATCGGTGGTTTTTTCATCGCCAACCCGGACAGCCAGGTCATTTACGACTATACCGACAAGGTCCAGAACCTCATGGACGACGCTCAGAACGTGGCCACGATGACGACGACGGGCGGCGGCATCGATGAGTACACCATGGTCGTCCTGCACGGTGAGAACAACGCCGATGACTCTTCGGGAAAGGGACACACCTTCACTGCGTCCTCCGTGACATACTCCTCGAGCAACCCGAAGTTCGGGACGTATTCCTTTTCCTTCACCGGGGCTGCGACTTCGGTCCTCTACTGCGCCGACCATGCCGACTTCAATGTGTCTGGAGGGGTCTGGTCGACCGACGAATGGGTCTACTTCAACTCCTTCAACGCCGTGAGCACCATCTGGGCCCAGGCGACCGATGCGAACAATTATCACCGGCTCTATGTGAATACCTCGGGTATCGTCATCTACAACCTGGTGGCGGCAGGCTCAGAGAAGTCGACGATAGCCTCTGGCATCGGTTCCATCCAGCTCGGCCGGTGGCACCACGTCGAGATGACGGAGAACGGCGACGACTATTACCTGCTCATCGACGGGGTCAAAGTCGCGTCGATGAGCACCGCCGACAGGCCCGCGGACTACACGAGCTATTACAGTATAGGCGGG
>LVAA01000238.1 GCA_001603955.1 Syntrophobacterales bacterium Delta_02
GGATATGGTATCCGGTGCTGGCCGGGCTGGTGGTTTGCTGGGCGTTGGGGATGCAGAGTTTTCGTCAACCGTTGTCGCAGGTTTTCGTAAAGGGGACGGACATGGACGATTATATTTATCCGAGTTATGCCCGTCCGGAATTTCAGCCTCACGCCACGGTACAAAAGCTGATTGAGATGACGGGCGGGCGGTTGCCGCCGGTATACGTCAGTTTTCAGGCGGATTTTTATCCGATGATATTTTATGGAATGCTGAACGGCATTGACTCCGGCGTATGGCGTTTTGACGGTCCGCACAGCAAGGTGGATACGCTGGGGCCGGGCGCCTTGGTCGTATTATCCGATCGGCCGGGGGAATTGGAGGAGTTTCGCAAGCGTTTCGGGGTGACGCCGGAGTACCTGGGGGCTTGCGGTTTTCAGCGGATTTATCGACTGCCTTGATTGACAATCGTGGAAATCGTGATATGTTCTTTCTTCAGGAATGAGATTAATGATGAAGATTTTGACTTTTTTGAGCTTATTGGTAATACCGTTGGCGCTGGTCGGCTATGACGGCGAGGACGAGCGGCAGGCATTTTTCAGCGGAGTCGATTATTCGATAACGACCAAATTCGACCGTTCTTTTTTCGGGAAGGAAGAAAATCCCGAGATTACCTGGCAATTGGAGGTGAACGGCAGTGAGCTTGAGAAGGGGAAGATATCGCCGAGCGATCAGCGGATTAGATTTAAAGTAAATGACTTGCGCCCTGGAATTATTGTTTCCGGCAATATTCGTTTCAGCGTTCGCAGGCGCCAACGTCCCATGATACTCTCCTTTTTCTCGCGTGATCCGTTTTCTGAAATGCGTCTGCTCAAGCGGATCAAGATCGGACTTTACCCCGCCGACAGTGCGTTGAACGTCCTTTTGGACCGTTATAAGTTGTCGTACGAGAAGGTGGAATCACTGGACCAGTTTCGTGGGCAGATTCTGTTCATCAGCGGCATTGATTTTGCCGCTCATCCCCAGATTTTTAACAGGCTGCTCCGAAATATGCCGCGCGGGATGAAGATTATCGTGCTGCCTCCGGTAAAGGGTTCGCTTAAATTTCCGGTCGGCATGTTTACGAAAACGATGCTGCTGCCGAAGAACGGCATCCTGGAACTGCGTCGGGAATTCGACATATTGCCTTTGGCGTACAATATCAATATGGAGTTCAACGGCAATTCCATTGTGTTGAAATTTGGAGACAAAGGCAATGGTTCCGGTTGTGTGTCCTTTGACGTCGGCCAGGGGGGGAAGCTGATTTTTTCCGGATGGTCACTGGAAGACCTTGCCAATCCGACCGGCATTTATTTGCTGCGCTACTATATTCAGTCCGACATCAAGTAGTTTGCCGGGTGTCATCGAACGGCTGATTGCCGCGTTTCTTCAACTGTTTCAGTTCATGAACGATGAAAAAGATGATGACGGAGCTTGCGATCAGGTCGCTCATCGGGATTGAAAGCCAGATGCCGTTGATTCCCCAGAACAGCGGCAGCAGCAGGATCAATGAGATGAAACAAATTCCGTTACGGAAAATATTGAGCCCGATTGTACGCGCCGGACGTCCCGTCGCCTGGAAGAAATTCACTCCGATGATCAGCAACGGCCACAACGGCACTCCCATCATGAACAGCCGCAACGAATAACTCCAGTCTTGCGCCAGGTGCGGGCTGTTCTTGCAGAACAGTGAAAAGACCGGTTCGGGTGAGATCATGATCGGCAGGAGAACCGCACACCCCACCACGGTTCCGAGGAGCAGCGCTTTCAGCAGGACTTCACGGACGCGCAGAAACAGCCTGGCGCCGTAGTTGTATCCCGCAATCGGTTGGTAGCCAAGCATGATTCCGAACACCGGAATATTGATCAGGGACATGATCGTACCGTTAATGGTGACGACCGCGATGGCGGTATCGCTGCCGTAATGAAGGAGCGACTGGTTCATCACCATGCCGACCAAGGCGTTCACCGCGTGCATGATGAACGGAGACATGCCGATCCAGAC
>LVAA01000239.1 GCA_001603955.1 Syntrophobacterales bacterium Delta_02
TAGCCACTTTAAACGTGTACTTTTTGTTCTGCATGCCGGTCATCGAGTTCTCGGTGATGACCGGGGCCAGAATAATATCCTGTGCTGCAACCTTCATTACGCAAATACCTCCTCAAGCTTTTTCGCGGCATCTACGCTGATGACGAACTTGCGGGCATTCAGAATGTCATAAACATTCAGCGCCGTTGCAAGGCTGGTTTTCACGCCGGGGATGTTCGAGGCGCTTTTAACCACCTTTTTGTCGACTTCAGGGGCGACGAGCAGGCTTTTGCCATTCGCGCCGACCGCTTTCAGCATGCCGACAACCGTCTTGGTCTTGAACTCGGGGACATCAAACTTCTCTACAACGATCAGATCACCGCTGGCCGCTTTGGCAGACAGTGCGCTGAACATGGCAAGGCGCTTGACCTTCTTGTTCAAGGTGTAGCTGTAGTCGCGGGGCTTGGGGCCCAGCGCAACGCCGCCGTGAGTCCACTGCGGGGAGCGGATCGAGCCCTGACGCGCACGGCCGGTGCCTTTCTGGCGCCACGGTTTTCTGCCGCCGCCGGAAACCTCGCTGCGGGTCTTGGTGCTCTGGGTACCCTGGCGCTGGTTCGCGAGAAAATTCACGACTGCAGCGTGCATGACCCGCTCATTGGGCTGGATACCGAAGATGGCGTCGGAAAGCTCGATTGTAGAAACTTTCTTGCCGGACATATCCAAAACATCAAATTTCGCCATTTTGCTTTCCCTCCTTTACGCCTTAACGCTGTCATGGATGGTGACCACGCTGCCCTTGGCACCGGGGACTGCACCCTTGATAGCAATAAGATTATTCTCTGCATCGATTTTGACAACGGTCAGGTTTTGAATGGTGACCCGCTCTGCGCCGAGGTGGCCAGGCAGTTTTTTGCCCTTGAACACACGGGAGGGAGACGAGGTCGAGCCGTTCGAACCGGCGTGACGGGCAACAGGGCCAGTGCCGTGCGACTCACGCAGACGGTGACCGTTGTACCGCTTGATGGTGCCTGCGTAGCCCTTACCTTTGCTGATGCCGACGACGTCGATTTTGTCGCCTGCGGCAAAGGTGTCAGCCTTGAGGATGTCGCCGACCGCAAGGCCGGAAATGTCTTCAAGACGGAACTCGCGCAGCGTCTTTTTGGGTGCGACGCCAGCTTTTTCAAAGTGGCCCTTGGCGGGCTTTGTCACTCTCTTAGCCGACAGATCGCCGTAACCGAGCTGTACCGCAGTGTAGCCGTCGCTCTCGACGGTTTTCTTCTGTACGACAACGCAGGGGCCGGCTTCAATGATGGTGACCGGTACAACCTTGCCGTTCTCGTCGAAGAGCTGTGTCATGCCCAGCTTCTTGCCGATGATACCTTTTTGCATGATGTTTGCCTCCTAAAGTGGTTATTGGTTGGGGAACATTCTCCAACATGACCTCTCCTACAACGTCTTGTGCGAAACCTATTAATGTAAGGGACTGTCTCTTACAGTTTGATTTCGATGTCGACGCCGGCGGGGAGCTGCAGGCTAGTTAAAGCCTCTACCGTCTTGTTCGACGGCTTCAGGATGTCAATCAGACGCTTGTGCGTGCGCATTTCGAACTGCTCACGGCTGTCTTTGTACTTGTGCACCGCGCGGAGAATGGTAACAATCTCTCTGTCGGTGGGCAAGGGGATCGGGCCGGACACGCGAGCGCCGGTGCGCTTTGCGGTTTCCACGATCTTCTCTGCCGCAGCATCGATCAGCTGGGAATCATAGCTCTTCAGACGGATCCTGATTTTTTCCTTGACTGCCAATTAAATCGCCTCCTTAAATTTTAGCCTGGCGGTTC
>LVAA01000067.1 GCA_001603955.1 Syntrophobacterales bacterium Delta_02
CCCCTTTCCAGACGCAGCGCCGCGCCGAGAGTGGCGAGCTTTTCGGGTGTGAACGGGTTATGGATGCGGTGAGCGCTTTCGGTGATGTTGAAGATCCGTGGAATATCCAATGCAGAAAATCTCCTTACGGGTATGAATAGACTCATTAACTGCCTAACGGTGGAGCTGAGCGGCAGGCGTGAGGACGCCGCCCCGTAAAGGGCATGCGGACGAGCGACTGTCCGTTCGAGCGATTTTGTTGGGCACCAATTCCATTATAAGCTTTATTGATGTATTAGTCATTTTCCATTTCATCTGTACTGCGCCGATAAGAAGCGCGATGGGGCCAGACAGGAGGAACATGGGATGTCCCCTTCGATCCCCGGTCTAAACGGGCTGGTACATAGGGATGCGGACGGCTGGTTGAGAAACTTGCCGTATGATGCTATATGTATAACCGACCGATACGGGTTAACGCCATATTACATAATTAGGAGGACACAATGAGACGGTCGCTGGCCTCAGGTCTTTTTGCTGTAATTTGCGCAGTATTCTTTGTAGTATTATGCTCCACTGCGGTATACGCAGTATCAGCCCAGAATCCTTATGGCCAGAATCCTTACGCCCAGAATCCTTATGGCCAGAATCCTTACGCCCAGAATCCTTACGCTGGGGGTAAGTGCAATGCGGGCTATGGGTACACGACATATCAAGGCAAGCAGTTATGCATCAAATGCAATCCCGGCTATAACTACACAAAATATCAGGGCAAAGAGCTCTGCATAAAATGCAACCCCGGTTACACCTATACAACGTATCAGGGCAAAGAGCTGTGCGTAAAATAGTCCGGGAGAACGCTTTCAAAGAGTAGATGGAGTTTGAAGAACACCGGGGGTGGGCGGGATCGACCTGCCCCCGCCCGGAAGACCAACACGGCGAATGTCTGTGGGGAGACACGATGACAATATTTATATGCACCCTGACAGGATTGGCCGTTGTCGTTCTTGTTGTCTACCTGGCCATTCCAGTGGCCAAAATGATCAAGAACAAGGACAGGCAGCGTGATGTCGCGGAAGTGATGTATCCCGGGGACGCGGAGCATCAGTCTGAGTTTAGAGACAAGGTCGCCTCTGAAATTCTCCGTGATAACCCGGGATTGACATACGAGTCCCCCGAGTTTCAGACTCTCTACCGGCAAGAGATGGACAGACTGCTGAAGGAATACCAAAGTTAGGGAGCTTTGGGGAGGCCCTTTGCGTTTTCATATTCTACCGTTTTCGCTGATTCTTGGGGTCAGCGCAGAAGTCTTTCCCAAGGCAGCTTTGCGCTTCATTCCACTACTGATCGCGAGAACCTTGACCAGGTCAAGGATGAGTGACCTGAGCGCCCGTTAGTTCGGAATAACAACAAATGATATGGGCCTGCCGTTACATCACAAGTCTGGACAGAGTCCCACAGAAAAGAGTATACTGAGCGGCGTTAGTCTTACCTTTCTTGTCCGCCAGCTATCGCGGGGCAGGCCGATACGAAATATGATTATCGTTTGATCAGATCAACATGCGACCCAATTCGAGAGGAATAAAGAATGACAAGCATTGAAGAATTTATCAAGATGAGAGAGAGTATCGAGCAACTTGCCGCAGAGATCGCTCTTTCTATAGAACGGAAGGATGCCATAGAATCGAAGAAACGCCTCGATACTGCAAATCGCCAGTTGGAAGTATTAAAGACCATGATTGCCAACGACACGCAAGAGATGGTCGGTAGACGTCTCTCCGCGCAGCTTGAGGGCTTTGGCACCAGGATCGAAAAAATGAAACTGAAAATGCCCGTTAAAAGGCGGACTGAGAGAAAAGAACAAGCGGTGCCGACGACCAGGCCCTCCAACACGGAAATGCTGGAAATAGTCGTGTTTGAGCGTCCTTAGTGTATGCGATCGAGAATAACGATCGGGATTTGACGTGAAGAATAGCATAAACCGGGACCTGAAGACCGAGCTTAACACTCCTCAATATGATGCGGTGACCACTACGGAGGGTCCTGTTCTTGTTATCGCCGGTGCCGGAAGCGGCAAGACCAGGGTCATAGAATACCGCTCACTTCACCTTATTCAAAAGGAGGTTGAGCCCGAATCGATCCTGCTCCTGACATTTACCCGCAGAAGCGCCCAGGAGATGATCGAACGAGCTTCCCGGAACGATCCGAGATGTGCGAGGATTGATGGCGGTACCTTTCACTCGTTTGCAAGCAGGGTCCTTCGGGTCTATAGCAAGAATCTTGGCCTGTCGAATTCCTTCACCATATATGACGAAGGTGACGCGGAGGAGGCAATCCGGCGTTGCTGCAATAAAATGGGCTACGATCGCGACAAGGAGTTTCCCAAAAAGAATGAATTAAAGAATGTTTTCAGCCTCTGTGTCAACAAAGGAATGGACGTCGAAGACGCGGTCCTGAAGAAATATGTGGATTACGAGGACCGGCTCGGCGAGATCAGGCATGTTCAGAAGGAGTATGCCGAGTATAAGCTCAGGAACAACTGCGTCGATTATGATGACCTCCTGGTCTATCTGAGGGTTGTCCTCGGGATCGACGAGGTCAGGGAGAGGCTCTCATCGCGATACAGGTATATCATGGTTGATGAATTCCAGGACACGAACGGCGTCCAGGCGGATATCGTCCGCCTTCTCGCGAAAAGACACAACAATGTGATGGTCGTGGGTGACGATGCGCAGAGCATCTATGGGTTCCGCGGAGCCAACCACACCAACATTCTGCGATTTCCCGGAGAGTTTGAGGGCTGCAGGGTGATCATGCTCGAGCAGAACTATCGAAGCACCCAGTCTATTTTGGATGTGGGCAACGCGGTCCTCAACACTATGACGCGTAAATTCGAGAAGCATCTGGTCGCGGCAACCGGCGAGATCGGAGAAAAGCCTTTGGTGCTGCGATTTGACGATATCTACGAGGAGGCGGTCTGGGTGGGGCGAAAGGTGCAAAACCTCAGGGCGAACGGTATCGCTTTGAGAGATATCGCCGTACTGTTCAGAACGGCATTCACCTCAATGCCCCTTCAGTCGGAATTGGTAAGGCAGGGCATACGCTTCAAGCTTTTCGGCGGCCGCAAGTTCTATGAAATGGCCAACGTGCGGGACGTCGTCTCGTACCTCCGGTTGGTCGCGAACCCTGCGGACGAGCTGGCCTGGCACCGTGTCCTGCTCCTTTTGCCGGGTATCGGCGCCAGGACCGTGGAAAGGCTCCTCGAAATGATCACCCACTACACCGATCCGAACGACATTATTGAAAGAGTTTTCACTCCGCTATGCACGGGCCAGAAAAACTCGGACGTGTTCACCTCGTTCAAAAGACTTCTCCAAACGCTCCTTGCCCCATCCATGACGCCGTCGCGGCAGGTAGACGCCGTCATGGAACACTACGGACCCATAATGGAAAGCAAATACAAGAAAGACCCCCTCAAGGTCAGGGAATTGGCCATGTTAGGGCAAATGGCCCGAAGGTATACGAACCTGAAGGATTTTCTTGCGGATGTATCCGTAGACCCCGACAAGGACACGAATGACGATGACGTCGAATACCTCACCCTCTCGACGGTACATTCGGCAAAAGGTCTCGAATGGGGCAGGGTCTTTCTTATCGGTCTCGTGGACGGTGTTTTCCCTTCGAGCAGGTCATTCGATGAAGGCGACGGTGGGGACATGGAGGAGGAGAAACGGCTTTTGTACGTGGCCGTTACGAGGGCGAAGGAAGAACTCTTCATGAGCTACTATACTAAAAAGGGTGTGAATGAACGGTCCAAAGCGGCGCTATGCCGGTTCCTCGAACGTGCCAATGTTCAAAAAACGTTTGAAGCCAGGACGGTAAAGGCGCCGATCAAAACATCGCGCCGATGACGCGATAACGTTAGTGGGGGTTCATAAAGCTAGTCCTTCAAGCCCTGGTCTAGGTCTGATAGAGATGCTCCCGGGTCATCGGCAGGGAGTTGTTCAGTCCGTTGGTGAAGAGGATCTGGTAGAGCCTTATGTCTCCCCATCGGAAGGATGCCGCGCTGCCGTTGAGGTACATACGCCACATACGGACAAATCCGTCATCGAACATCTTTCGTATCTCCTGTGCGTTCGCTTCGAAGCGCTTGGTCCATTCGTTGAGGGTTCTCACGTAGTGGAGGCGAAGGTTCTCGACATCGACCGGTACCAGGCCGCGCTCGCCCATGGTGCGGATAACATGATCAAGGACGGGGAGGTAACCCCCGGGGAAGATGTATTTCATGGTCCATGAATCCTCGGCGGTATCAAGCTCCTTGCCGATGGTGTGGAGGAGGCCGGTACCGCCGGGTTTTAGCAATCCCTTTGCCTTATCCATGAATGCAGGGATAAAACCTTTTCCCACGTGCTCGAACATGCCGATGGAGACGAACTTGTCGAAGCGGCCTTTCATGTTGCGATAGTCTTCGAGGGAAATAGTGATGTGCCTTTCAAGCCCTTCCGCTGCCACCCTTGTCCTCGCATACTGCGCCTGATGAGGGGACAGGGTGCATCCCAGGCCCTTTACCCCGTAATGACGCGCGGCATAGAGAAGCATGCCGCCCCAGCCGCACCCGATATCTACCAGCGTCTCCCCTTCCTTCAGCTGAAGCTTCCTGCAGATGTGTTCGTACTTTTGCTGCTGCGCCTGTTCCAGGGTATCCTCTTCGCTTCTGAAATAGGCGCAGGAATAGGTCATGCTTTCGTCAAGGTAATACCGGTAGAACTTGTCTCCCAGGTCGTAGTGATGGGAAATGTTCCCGGGCGACTTTGTCATGGTATTAAGGGACCTGATGTGCTGCAGGAAGATGGCCAGCCTCGCGCCCGGAGAGAGTTTTGCATTCCGGAAACGGGGGTCAACGCCGAGACGGATAAGCTGCTGCAGGTTGCCATCCACGTCGATGTTGCCGGCGACGTATTCTTCCCTGAATCCGAGCGTACCGTCGCCAAGACAACGTCTCGCCGCCGTTCCGGTCTTAAGCGTGAGAGTGAAGGCCGTTGAGCCATTCCCGTAAGTTTCGGTTTGACCGTCCCAGAAGCGTACTTCGAAGGGAATATCGGGAAAATTACGACTCAGCGCTCCGAACAATTCCTGAAGCGTCTTTTTCATAGGTTCCTCCAGGATGAGTCCCCGTCTAAGGTGCGGTTACTAAAAGTCTACCAGATTTCGTAACTGCGGGGGGAGGGTGGGGGGCGGTCATGCAGTCTCTCCGCTCTGGACCAACACCACGTGCTCCGGCGCGAGGGAGATGATACACGAGGGAAGAACAGGCTTAGAGCCTCTGGCATTGATACCCGCACAGGTGAGAAAAGAATGTGAAGATGTGAAGGGTTCCGGAAGTTGCGCCACCCTTTGACGGTCTTAGCCCAGGGTCCGGGTTAATGCAAATCCATTTGCAATAGTGTCGGTCTCCGCTTATAATAGAAAACAAGTGTGTGATTGATGAAGCGTAAGACAACCCAGAAAGAAGCAATGCGGGACGTGTTTCGGCAGTTGGACCGGCCTCTGGGCATCGAGGAGATCCTGAAGGCAGGGCGTGAAAGGGTTCCGGCACTGAACCTGGCTACTGTCTATCGGAATGTCAAGCTCTTCCTGGAGGAGGGTTGGCTCGTTCGATTCAACCATCCGACCCTTGGGACGCTTTATGAAAGGACGGGCAAGGATCATCACCATCATTTCTATTGCCGCATCTGCGAGCGGGTCTTTGAACTCCCGGGGTGTGCGTTGAACGAGAAACAGGCAACGCCCGAGGGTTTCGTCACTGAAAGTCATGAGATCTTTCTGTCCGGAGTCTGCATGTCCTGTTCCAGTCATGTCCTCGAAGGGCAGTGCGAGGTCTGACATTGCGCGAAAGCCTGTGGCTTTGCTCATCATCGTGTTGTTCGGGATGGTTACTGGTGTTGCGGCTGTTCTCCGCCACGGGAATGAAGGGTGTATCATGCGGTGTCCCAATGGATGAACATACGGCCAGGCGGTGCTTAAGGGGAAATTGAGGCCATCTTTGCACAAGGGGTGGTTCCCTGTTCCGTCCTGAATTCACAGCCCTTGCAGGGTGTTGAGGAGGGGGAAGCTGCGGATGAAAAAGCTCACGATAATTTACGCTTTGCTGATCTCTGTCGTGTCCATTTCTTGTCTTGTGGGGGTTGTGTACGCCGAAGCCAGGATCAATGCTTTTGTGAGCATACTTCCACAGGCATATTTTCTGGAGCGAGTGGGCGGGCAGCATGTCAACGTGGAGGCGCTGGTCGGTAAAGGACAGTCGCCGGCGACATACGAGCCTTCGCCGCAGCAGATGGCCAGGCTGTCTTCGGCAAGGGTATACTTCGCCATCGGCGTTCCTTTCGAGAAGAATCTCCTGAAAAAGATACGGCAATCTCAGAAAAAGCTCGTCATCGTCGAGACGCAGAAAGGGGTAGTCTATCGTTATCTCGAGGGCCATCGTCATGAGGATGACGCCAAAGGCGGTGGAGAGCGTCACCAGGGTATTCCCGATCCCCACATCTGGATGGACCCTAGCCTGGTAAAGGTACAGGCTGCCAATATTCGCGATGCCCTGTGCGAGCTGGACCCTGCAAACGCGAAGGACTATTCAAGGAACCTCCAGGTCTTCGTATCTGACCTGGACCGTGCAGACAAAAGGATCAGAGCGGCGCTGGAGCCGGTGAAAGGGAAGAACATGTATGTGTTTCATCCTGCCTTCGGATATTTCGCCGACCGTTACGGTCTGCGGCAGGTTCCTATTGAGATCGAGGGCAAGGAGCCAGGTGGGAAACAGCTGTCCGGCATTATCGACAAGGCAAAAAAAGACGGGGTGCGGGTGATCTTCGTCCAACCGCAATTTTCCAGAAAGAGCGCGGAGAGCATTGCCAGGTCGATCGGGGGAGTCGTAGTTCCCATCGATCCCCTTGCCAGGGACTACCTCACCAATCTGAACAGGATAGCTTTGTCCGTCGAGAAGGGGTTGCGGTGAGTGATACGTGATGGAAGAGAAGGTCGTCAGCTTTCAGGATGTAGTTTTTTCTTATAATGCCGTTCCGGTACTGAAAGATGTAAGTTTTTCCATCAAGGGAAAGTCCTTTGTGTCGATAGTCGGTCCAAACGGTGGCGGTAAGACGACGCTATTGAAACTGATGCTGGGTCTTCTCAGGCCTTTGGCTGGAGCCGTAACCGTTTTCGGGCTTTCTCCCGAGAAGGCACGGTCTTTCGTCGGATACATGCCTCAATACGTCCAGTTCGATCCGCATTTTCCGGTAACCGTTTTTGACGTAGTCCTTATGGGCTGTCTGCGCAAGGGTATGGGCCCAGGCCCTTACGGAAAAAAGGACAAGGCCGTATGCCTTGACACGCTGCGCAAGCTGGAGATGTGCGACGCGAGGAACCGGTCCTTCGGTGACCTATCAGGCGGTCAGCGGCAGAGGGTGCTCGTTGCGCGCGCCCTGGCGACGGAGCCGCGACTCCTTCTGCTTGACGAACCGACATCAAATGTGGATATAGCCGTGGAGACAGAGCTTTTCGAGTTGCTCCACGATTTGAGCAAAGACATAACCGTTGTCGTTGTCAGCCACGACCTGGGATTTGTCTCTCAGTACGTGGAGCACGTGGTCTGCGTGAACCAGCGGGTATTCGTGCATCCGACAACGGCCATTACGGGTGAAATGATCAACGAGCTTTACGGCGCCCACCTCCGGATGGTGCGGCACGAATACCTGAAGCGGGGGGATTGAAGACAGGAATGGAAACATTTCTGACAGATTGTCTGCGGTACCCGTTCCTCCAGTACGCCCTTTTGACGGGTATCTGCGCAAGCGTTTCCTGCGGGATCATCGGGTCCTACGTTGTCACGAAGAGGATCACATATATCGCGGGAAGTCTGGCGCATTGCGTACTCGGCGGGCTTGGTGCGGCACGATACTGCCAGGTCTCATATGGTTGGGAGTGGTTTCACCCATTTTATGGTGCCATTGCGGCTTCCCTGATTTCGGCCGTGATCATCGGCATGGTGAGTATGAAGGCAAGGCAGAGAGAGGATACCGTGATCGGCGCTCTCTGGGCTATCGGGATGGCCGTGGGCATTCTTTTCATATACAAGACACCCGGCTACAACGAAGACCTCATGAGCTACCTTTTTGGCAGCATCCTGATGGTCTCTCCCCGGGACCTCTGGATGATAGTTTGTCTCGATGTACTGGTCGTGGGCACCTGCATGGTTTGCTACAATCAGTTCCTTGCCCTCTGTTTTGACGAGGAGTTCGCCCGCCTGAGGGGCATCAACGTCGAAGTATACTACCTTCTGCTATTGTGCCTGACGGCTATTACCGTTGTTCTCCTTGTTTCGGTAGTGGGCATTGTGATGGTCATTGCCCTGCTCACTCTGCCCGCCGCTATTGCCGGAGAGTTGACAACGAAGTTGTGGCATATGATGGTGCTCTCCGCGACATTGACCGCTCTCTTTACGGCAAGCGGTCTTGCGCTGAGTTACGGGCCAGATCTCCCTGCCGGGGCTACCACCATTGTGATCGCGGGAGGCACGTATCTGCTCGTGGTGGGGGGTCTGCGTCTCCGCAGGCTGCGGCGGTGACATTGGCACGGTATTGTAACGTTAGATGTGAAGGGCTCCGAAGTTGCCCCTTTCTTCAGGGGAGGACCGTGAATCCGTACTCGCGAAAATGACGGTCGAAGGTGAATACTGATCGTATACCCAGTTCGCGCATTGTTTCGAAGCTGACGCAGTCGACCAGGCTGAGCCCTCTCTTCGAAGCTGCGAGAAGGGCGGCTGTTCCCAGTCGATGTATGTCGGAAGTGACAAATTCGACAGTCAGGACGGGGACAAGATCGTCACAGAATCCCCGCACTGCCTCAAGACCCAACCTGTTCTGAATGAGCGCGCAACTCTCCACCAGGACGTAGCTCGTCGTTATCAAAGCCTGTTGAGAACCGATGAGTTCACGCCATGATTTGGCTGCTTTGGCATGATTGTCGTCGTCGGCGTCGAGCAGGGCGAAGAGGGCGGAGGTGTCTATGAAGACGCTCATTGACCGAAGGCCTCGGTCAGGTAGACGTCGTGTTTGCGAGATATGTCTTTCTTACCGGACCTGAACTTGCCGGCGATTTCCAGGGCCCGGTTGCATCTTTCCTGAGAAGCCGGTCCCGTACCGGCGGCGATGGCCGCTTCGACAGCATCACGTATCACTTCCGCCATCGGCACTCCCCTCGACGACGCGATCTGTTTGACCTTGGAGGCCTGTTCCTCGGTAAGTTGGATCTGGGTTCTTACCATTATATGCCCATCCTCCTTTGTGATAACATGATAACAATACATGTAATCGTTGTCAACACCACGTCCTCGGGATGGTTGACTCTGGCAATCTGGCGGCGACTTTGCGGCGGAACAGGGGACGTTGGTTCAGTGTGTTGCAGGAGGGATGCAGGATTTGGAAGAGGCCGCGAAGGGTGTCAGCGGCTCGTGCTTGACATGAGGGAAGGCTGGGATTAGATTCGACCAATGGAGCTCTGGCCGCTTTTCAGCTGTTTTGATGCGGTTCTGGTGGTGGGAGACTTTGTGTCGATCTCTCCCGCGTCATTGGTCGGCGGCGAGGAGAGAGGTCAACGGAAGAAGCACTCAACTCTGGCATGTTTCCGACGGCGACTGCATCGGTGTAGTTCTCCTGTTCATCCTGCAACAAGTCCACAACGACAACACGAGGCTCGGAACGACTGAGGCGCGGGTCGGGAGAGTCTCCCGACCCTTCATACTCGATCTCCTTACGTAGTCATGCGGCATGGATTCCAAGGGACAGGTCTTGGCAAACATGTTCACGGTACACTCTGACAGCAAGACCTGGGCGAACTGAGATGGCGGCAGCATGCCAGGAGAGTCACGCCGGCCGACGGGAGGACAGACGTGAACATCAACATTAGCGAGTACGTTCAACAGCTTGTCGACTGGTCCCTGACGAGCGGGCTGCGTATCGGGGTTACATTGGTTTTCACGTTTGTGGCCCTGAAGGCTGCGAAGTTTCTTGCAGTTCGCCTGATTGCAGCCCTTACCCGACAAAAAGATGATGTTGAATTTCAAAAGCGGACAAGGACCCTCGGCTCGATCGTCCGGTATGTTCTCGATATAGCCATACTGATCATCGCCGCTATGATGGTCCTGGGGGAGTTGGGGGTGGAAATAGGTCCTGTGCTGGCTGCCGCGGGGATCGTCGGGTTGGCGGTGGGCTTTGGGGCTCAAAGCCTGGTAAAGGATGTTATCACCGGGTTCTTCATTCTGCTGGAAGACCAGATCCGTGAAGGGGACATCGTTCAGATCGGTGGGCAAGGGGGACTGGTCGAGAGAATTAGCCTGAGGACCACGAGACTTCGAGATCTGGCGGGCAACGTGCATTATGTGCCGAATGGCAGGATCGAGGTGGTTACCAACATGACAAAGGAATACTCACGTTATCTCTTTGACATAGGGGTCGCGTATCGGGAGGATGTTGACGAGGTGATCGCATTGATCAGGGAGGTCGACGAAGAGCTGCGCAGCGATCCGGCTTTCAAAGATGACATTCTGGAGCCTATGGACGTAATGGGTCTCGACCAGTTCGGAGAATCAGCTCTTGTCATCAAGGCTCGGACCAAGACCCTGCCTATGAAACAGTGGGGAGTCGCTCGTGAATTCAATCGCCGCCTGAAAAAGAAATTTGACGAGAATGATGTTGAGATCCCATTTCCGCACGTCACGCTGTATATGGGTGAGGACAAGCAAGGTCATGCCCCTCCCCTGCACCTCGCACGTGAGGGCAACGGTGGGAGACCGGCGGATACGAGGAGAGATCGCCATGAGACAGATCGCGGCTAGGAAGAGATTGTTCTGGTCGTTGTTCTTCGCTTTTGTTGTTATGGGCCTGATCGTTCTGTCTGTCACCACCGGGAAGCTCGTGGAATGGCTATGGATGAAGGAACTGAAGTTTGTGGGGATCTTCTGGCGATTGCTTTTCAGCAAGCTCCTTCTCTTCAGCGCGGCCTTTCTCGTCGTTTTCTTCTACTGGTGGCTGAATCTCCGGCAGGTTGCCCGGGTACTGCTCCGGGAGGCGGGGCGGACCGGTATGACCGGGTTCGAGGCGGTGACCGGATCGCCGTTGGGAATGAACTGGATCAACCTGTTGTTTGCGGCCGTGTCCTGCATGCCCGCCCTGATATTCGGTCTCGTCTTCTGGTCGCAGTGGGACACGTACCTTCGGTTCTTCTGGGGTGGGCCCTTCGGCAGTGCCGATCCGATCTTCGGCCTCGACATCGGATTCTATCTTTTTCGCCTTCCGTTCTATGAACTCGTTCAGAACAGCCTCGTCGGGCTGACCGCGGTCACGCTCGTACTCGTCTTTCTTGCCTACTATGTCTTCGGCCTTGCCGGGCAGCGGGGAGTGTCGCAGTACATGCCTGATTGGGGGGTCATGCGCCATACAGGCATCCTTTTCTTACTGTTTCTGGCAGCATGGGCATGGGGCTATTACCTGGACCGATACGAGCTCATGTTTTCCGGCAGAGGCGTTGTCTTCGGAGCAGGCTATGCCGACTACAACGTGGTTCGGATCGGTCTCTGGATCATGCTCTTCGTGTCCGCAGCCCTGGGGCTCTTCACCGCCGTTTCCCTCTTCCTGAAACGGTTTCGGTGGATACTGATCGGGGTAGGTACCTGCTTTGCCGTCATGATCGTGTTGCTTTACATACTGCCCTTCGCCATACAGAAGTTCGTTGTGCGGCCCAACGAACTGGAGCTCGAGACCCCTTTCCTGAAGAACAACATTGCGTATACGCGCAGGGCGTATCAGTTGGATCGGATCGAAGAGAAACGGTATCCCGCCCTCGCCGACCTCACGGTGAAGGAGGTATCGCAGAACGAGGACACAATACGGAACATCCGGTTGTGGGATTGGAGGCCTTTGCGCCAAACCTTCCGTCAAACCCAGGAGATCCGTCTCTACTATGAGTTTTACGAGGTGGATACGGACCGGTACCATCTGGAAGGCGAAGGGTATCGCCAGGTGATGTTGTCAGGTCGGGAACTGGTGGGCCAATTGCCGGAAGGGGCCAGGACCTGGATCAACGAACGCCTTCAATTCACGCACGGCTACGGTGTAGCGATGGCCTTGGTTTCGGAGCAGGTCGAAGGAGGGCTGCCCCGCTATGTCGTGAAAGATCTTCCCCCGGCCTCGTCCTATCTGCAGATCGACCAGCCGGCGATCTATTACGGGGAGAAGATGCCCGGGTACCGTATCGTCAACACGCAGATAAAAGAATTCGACTATCCAAAGGGAGACGACAACGTCTACACCCATTACAAGGGCACGGGAGGTGTGCCGCTCGATTCTATATGGAAGCGGCTTTTGTTCGCCTGGGACCTCTTCGACATCAACATCCTGATCAGTTCCTACATCACGCCGGAGAGCAGGGTCCAGATCTGGAGGAGCGTGCAGGACCGTATATCCAGGATCGCGCCCTTTTTGCGGCTCGACGAGGACCCTTACATCGTCACCGTCGATGGCAGGCTCTACTGGATCCAGGATGCCTACACGGTTTCGTCCTACTTCCCGTATTCCGAGCCGTACAAGGGTGGGCTCAACTATATCCGCAATTCAGTGAAGATCGTTGTCGATGCGTACAATGGGACTGTCTCATTCTACGTGATCGATCCCGATGATCCGGTGCTCGCGGTCTACAGGCGCCTTTTCCCGAAGGTCTTTCAGGGTATCGAGAGGCTGCCCGTTGCCTTGAAAGACCACCTGCGCTATCCGCAGGATCTCTTCGAACTGCAGGTGGACAAGTTTCGGACATACCATATGACCGATCCACAGGTTTTCTACAACAGGGAAGACCTGTGGACCCTCCCTCAGGAGAAATACGCCGGAACGCCGATCCCGGTCGAGCCCTACTACATCCTGATGCGACTCCCCGGGGAAAGGACCCTGCAGTACCTCCTCATGACTCCGCTCACGCCTCAGAACAAGGATAATATGATCGCCTGGATGGCGGCGAGGTGCGACTTCCCTGAATACGGCCAGCTCCTTGCATACCAGTTGCCCAAGGAACGCCTCATATACGGACCCCTTCAGATCGAAGCCATGATCGATCAGGACGACGTGATCTCTCAGCAGCTCTCTCTGTGGGACCAGCGGGGTTCCCGGGTAATTCGCGGCAACCTGCTCGTTATCCCTGTTGATCAGTCCTTCATTTACGTGGAGCCTGTATTCCTGGTCGCGGAGAAGGGAGACATCCCACAGCTCAAACGGGTCATCATCGTGTACGGGAGAAAGGTTGTCATGGAGCCCACGATCGGCGAGGCGATCAAGGTTGTTTTCGGAGCCGCGCAGAGACCCGCGGGAGAGGCTCCTGCTGCTCCGGAGACGGGTGTTATCGCTGACAGGGCGAGGAGAGAATTGGAAAGAGCCCAGAATGCGCTCGGCCGCGGGAACTGGGCCGAGTTCGGGCGAGCGATGGAGCGGCTGAAGGAGTTGCTTGCCCGGCCGCGGGAAAGAGACAGGTAGGAGCCATCGCAGGCCTGCGGAGGAAGTTGTGTCCGTTGATGACCGAAGGGGGGTGGCCCATGGATAAGAAAGACCTGACTATCACCGGAAACAACCTTGCCTTGCTGACGGACCTCTACGAGCTGACGATGGCTGCGAGTTATTTTCACCACAAGATGTTCGCACCGGCAACCTTCAGCCTCTTCATTCGCGACTATCCCCCCAATCGAGGTTATTTCGTCAGTGCAGGGCTCGACGACGTCCTTGATTTTCTCGAATCCTTCAGCTACTCGAAGGAAGATATTGATTTTCTCCAGGGGCGTGAGCTTTTTAAGCAAGATTTCCTGGACTTCCTGAGTCACCTGTGCTTTACGGGCGAGGTGCGCGCGATAGAGGAGGGTCGTCTGTTCTTCAAGGATGAACCGGTCCTCGAGATCACTGCCCCCATCATAGAAGCACAGCTCGTCGAAACATATGTGATCAATGCGATCAACCTGCAGGTGAGTATTGCAACGAAGGCATCACGCTGCGTCCATGCGTCGGAAGGCCGGAGGCTTGTGGATTTTTCCCTGAGGCGTACCCAGGGAACCGATGCAGGACTGAAAGTCGCCAGGTCCAGCTATCTGGCGGGTTTTGCCGGCACCAGCAATGTCATGGCCGGAATGAAATACGGTATCCCCATCTTCGGCACGATGGCTCATTCGTACATCACCAGTTTCAACGAAGAGATCGACGCGTTCCGGTCCTATGCCGAAACATTTCCTAAGAATACGGTTCTCCTGATAGACACGTATGACACGGTTTCGGGAGCTCAGAAGGCAGCTGCGGTCGGACGTGAAATGCTCGCGCGAGGGGAGAGGCTAACGGGGGTCAGATTGGACAGCGGTGATATGGCCGCCTTGAGCAAGGAGGTCAGGGCGGTCCTCAGGGGGGCTGGACTGGGCGATGTTATGATCTTCGCCAGTGGAGGATTTGACGAATACAAGATCGCCCGGGCGATAGAGAAGGCGGCGGAGATCGACGCGTTCGGTGTCGGAACGAAGATGGGTGTTGCCGCGGATGCCCCCTATACGGATATGGCGTACAAGCTGGTTAAATACAATGGCCAGCCGGTCCTGAAATTGAGCTCGGGTAAGAAGACCCTGGTCGATGAGAAACAGGTGTTTCGAAGCAGGAACGAAGGCAAATTGACGGGTGACACCATTGCCCTGCGAACTGAGAGACTGGGTGGGGAGCCTATGTTGAGAAGGGTCATGGGTAGTGGAAAGAGGCTCGAACCCCCTGAGACGTTGCCCGGGATCAGGGAACGTTTTCAGAAAGAGTTTGCGATGTTGGATGGCCGGTATAAGAGGCTCGACAATCCGGCACACTTGCCCATCGCACTGAGTGCCGGCTTGAGAGAGCTGCAGGAGCAGGTGATCCACCAGGTCAAGGAGAAAGAGCTGGGAGAGAGCTGATCAGAAGACGGAAAACAGGCACGTGCAGCTTTCATTTCAGGACGTTCTTGCGTTGGCCGCAGGAATTCCGATCCTGATTATACCGGGGCCCTTGTACTACCTTGGGGCCGGGCGGGAGCACTCCACTCCGTTTCGTCCCTTTTACGATGCGGGGGAGGATCCTTTCGTCACGTGCTAATTTCTTGCCGGGCTATATCGAATATTTCGTCCATGTGGCTGTAGGCTGCCAGGTGCCCTTCACCTTCCCATATGTGCAGAGTGCAATCTTGAACGTTGTCGGCGATATGATCGGCGTACTCTATGGGAACCAGATTATCCTCGGTTCCGTGAAAAATATGTATCGGGTATGCAATATCCTTCAGTTTTATTCCCCAATCATTGTAATGCAGATACCCATCGCGAGTCGGACCCCTGGCACCTTGCGCGAAGGCCTCTTTCTGGTCTTTAATGAACGCCTCTTTAAACTCCGGGACCGATGCGATCGCCTTGTCGCTATCATTCAGTTCTTCAACGATCGCATTGAATGTTGCTTCCGGCATGAGTTTCTCGCTTACGTTCATCATGTCAAAGAAGAACCGGAAGAAAATAGGGTGATGCCTGGACATGCCCAGGGCCAATTTGTCAAGTTTGTTATTGCCGCGGAGGTATGTGGATGCGTTCGGCATCTCCCCCCAGTTGGTGTAACCCGCAAAGGTGAAATCGAAGAGCAACCTGTCAGGAATGGCGTATGCGCAGACCGTTGTGTGCATGCCTCCGCCGCTCCATCCCACCACGCCGAATTTGTTGATATTCAACGCATCCGCGAGTTCGGAAATATCGCGCGGGTAATCGAGGACTACCCGGTCTTTCAGATAGGATGACTGGCCGAATCCCGGCCGGTCCGTGGCAATTATCCTGAACCCCTTGCGCAACCCTACATCATGGAACCATTCCGATTCAAAACGTGAACCAGGCCCTCCGTGAGCATACAGAACGGGACAGCCGGCCGGATCGCCCGATTCTAGGTAAGCGAGAGTCCTGCCGTCCTTCAGTGTGTAGTATTTCGTCTCCATGATCAATTCTCCTTTCAACAAAGCGGAAACCGGTCAGATGCGGCTCTTTCTCCCGCGCAATGTCTCCACGCAGACGGTCATGAAACCGCTTATTTGCCTCTGTTCCGCGTCGGCTCGACGCTTTTCGCTATGAACTGTTATCGTCAATACCATCACGTTCCATAACAACGGAAGAACAATCAGGCTGCAAAGCGGAAGGGGGTAGGGAGTATCCTGAAAAAACCAAGCTGTTCCTCAATAGCGCTTTAACCGTCTGTGCATGAGGAACCGATGGCTTCTTGGTCTCCTAAAGACAAGGCGTGGACCGCTGCCCTCGTTAAAGAGCAAACAACTTGATCTCTTGTGCGCCGTTTATCTTATATTTCGTATATTGTGGTAGGATAGGGGCCCTGCCGGGAGCAAGGGATTGAATCTTGTCCGAAAAGGTTGTTTACTTTCTAAAACGTCCCCTTCGGTTTTCCCAACGAAGGTGGATCTCACGGTGATGATGATGGAGATCAAGCTGGAACCGAGTCTTTCCCATTGTTGCGAAACGATGGCCAAGAGAGAGTACGAAAGGGTGCTGGGTCAGCTTCTCAAGGAGATGGAGGAAGACGGTCACCTCGGGGAGGAACTGGAACTTCTGAGAGTCTTTCTGGAATCGGCAGACTTCGGGCAGTTGAGGAGCCGTTGTGATGATCTTCTGACGGCAGGCAAAAGGGTCGAGGTCAGATTAAGGTCCTCAGGCTCGGCACCTGGATATGAGATCGAGATCGTTGAGATTGACGGGGTTTAGAACATGCCTCAAAAAGGGACAGGGTGGGGGAGGCCCTTTCCCGACGGGAAACGCCGGATCGGTCAGTCGATGTTGCCACGATCAGTGGCGGGATGAAGTAAGAACCTGCCCCGGACAGGACCTCTGCCATTACCACAACAGATTTGGTGAAGGCGGTAGAATGTGAAGATGCAAGGGGTGTTCCCGGGGTTCCTGCTAGGAGGTCCTGGTGGCGATCGGCGCGGAGCCGAAGAGCAGTAGCAGGCCGATACATGTGGATCCGGCCATGATCGATAGCATTGGAACGATCGTTCCGTTATGCAGGCAGCTCAAGAGTCCCGATGAGAGGGCCCCCGCCACCATCTGGAGGCTTCCGATAAGCGCCGAGGCGGTGCCCGCGTTCCTTGTGAAGGGCTCCAGCGCCAAGGCGATGGCGTTGGACGTTATGCATCCGAAACCGAAGAGGTAACAGAAGATGAGGCACAGGATAGCCGCCTTTCCGGCGAACCCCGTTAATCCTCCTGCCAGCAGGAGTATTATGAGAAGAAACTGGAACGCCGTCACCATCCGTAACACCTTTACAATGCCGTGCTTTCTGAGCAGGATCCTGTTGACCTGGTTTGACAGCACCAGGCCGATCACGTTCCCTCCGTATATGAAGCCGAATTCAGTCTCCGTGAACCCGAGCAGGCTCATGTACACAAAGGCCGATCCGGCGATGTAGGAGAAGAACCCCGCCGTTGCGGCCGCCGTCACCAGTCCGTACGTAACGAATACCCTGTTCCTGAAGACGTCGACATATTCCAGCATCACATTTCTCGGGTGCAGGGAGATGGAGGCATCATGTCCTCTTGTCTCATGGAGAAACCTGCCCATGGCCAGAAATATGATAAGCCCGATAGCCGCGAGGACCACGAATATGTATTGCCAGCTAAAGACAGACACCACGAAGCTCCCTATGGTGGGGGCAATGATCGGGGCAATGCCGAAGACCATCATCAACAAGGACAGCATCCGGGCCATTTCGGTCCCCGAAAAGAGGTCGCGCACGACCGCCCGGCTGCCGACGATCCCGACGCATGCGCCGAAGCCGGCTAGAAAGCGCATCCCCACGAGGACATGTATGGTCGGCGAGAAAGCGCAGCCGACGGAGGCTGCGGTATAGACAAGGAAGCCGAGCATGAGCGGTCTCTTCCGTCCGTAACGGTCCAGTAAGGGGCCGTAGATTATCTGGCCGACAGAAACCCCGATGAAAAAACTCGTGAGCGAAAGCCCCACATGGGCAATATCCGTCTTCAGACCGCCGGCAATGGCAAGAAATGCCGGAAGATACATGTCCGTCGAAAATGGCCCGATAGCCATTATGCTGGCGAGAACGATTATCAGGGCAGTATGGTGTTCCCGCTCCAGGGTTCGTTCGGGGTCTATCGATGCTGCGGATACGGCCCGGGACCCTTCGTGGTCTCCGTGGTTGTCTTTGGGCGTGGAATACAGTGTGATCTCCTTCCAATCGTTGCTGTTCCTGCTGGCCGGGAAGCTTTGCGCATGCCCCGGGCAATACCAGGAACCTGCCTCCCTCGGGCAGGAAGGCCTCACCCTGCTTTTCGAGGCATCAAACTGTTATCACAAGTGGGGCCGTCTGTAAATGATGAAATAAGGAAAAGACGCGGGGGGAGAGGGAGTGCAGGCGGGGTCAATTGACACATCTCGATAACCTCTTGTATAGTGTGTTCTAGGCACATTGACGTGGTGAAGCAATGGGGTTCTTCGGGACCGTCATTGTCGGTTGGGACGAGGGCGTCTTTTGGCTGCGCGGGAGGGCGGGAAGGCGCTTTTTTCTTTATCGGGCCGTACCAGGGAGGAGGCAACATATGAGCCATGACCGAGGTCGCAGGTCTTCGCGCGATGTTCTTGACCCGTCTACCCGCAAAGAGCAGGGGAAGGACCAGCCGGTCTTTGGAGATGAGGAGCTTTACACAGCAATGGTCGAAAACATTGCCGACGGGATCGCGATCACGGTGAAAACGGAAAGGGTCTTCGTCAACAAGGCTTTTCTCACCATTCACGGCCTTAGCAGCGGCTCAGAGGTCGTGGGCCGGCCTCTCGAGGAGTTCGTGTTCCATGAGGACCGCGAGGCGGTCAGAGAGCGCACTCTCGCAAGGCAGAGGGGCGAACATCCGGACGATGTTGTCGAGTACAGGATCCAGAGGCCGGACGGAGAGATACGGACGGTGCAGGTCTCGGTGGTGGCTACCACCTACAAGGGGCAACCGGCCACGTTGGCGGTGCTCCGGGACATCACGGACAAGAAGAGGGCGGAGGCTGAGATCGTAAGGCTTAATCAGAAGCTGGAGCAGAAAGTCCTCGATCTCAGAAATGCGAACGACGAACTGGAGGCGTTCAATTCCACGGTCTCCCACGACCTGCGCACTCCGCTCATGGTTATCAGGGCCTTTTCCGGGAGGATCAGCGAAAAGTACGGTACATCGCTTGATGATAAGTTCCTCCGGGATATGGGCACGATACAGGCAAGCGCGCAGAGGATGGAGCAGCTGATCGATGACCTGCTGGCCTACGCGAAGCTTGGCAAAGAAGCGTTGCAGCGAAGGTGGGTGTCCATGAACGAACTCGTCGAGTCGGTCCTGGAGGACCTGCGCGCGCTCTACCCCGAAGGTGAGGTCATTGTCTCCCCTCTTCCCCGCTGTATGGGAGACGAACGTATGCTGCGCCTTGTGTTCGTCAACCTTATCTCCAACGCCTTCAAGTTCTCGAGCCGACAGGAGAAGAGAGTGATCGAGATAGGATATGCCCGGGGTGTGACCGAAAACGTCCTTTTCGTCAAAGACAACGGTGTCGGCTTCGACCCGGAGTACAAGGACAAGCTGTTCAACGTGTTTCAGCGGCTCCACTCCCAGGAAGAGTTCGGCGGGACCGGAATGGGCCTTGCCATCGTGAAAAGGATCGTCGGCCTCCATGGGGGCATTGTGTGGGCCGAGGGCAGGCCAGGCAGCGGCGCAACGTTCTACATCGCACTTCCTCGAACAGAAGTAGCGTCGTAAAGGACGCCGGCGGAAGTATCACTTTACGAGCTTGAGTCTTTGGGGTTCGGGATTCTCCTGGAGTTTGACCTCCTCTTCCCTTACTATGTCATCGATGTAGCTCTGGCTAGTCACTATCCGTATCAGGTCCGGCACCACCAGGCAATACCGTGAAGGCAATTGCTTTCTGTGCTGCTCGATCACCTTGACCAGTCGCAGTCCTTCGATCCGAAGGCGTTCCAGTACCGCCGGGTCTATCATGGGTCCTCCCTAAGCTCCAGGAAATCTTCGGGTCCCTTCGCTCGGTCTATTGTCAGGTGTGCCTGCAGGCCGTCGGCGATGCAGTCGCGGGGCGCAGACGGACCGGCGAACAGGACAAAGAACGAAATGCAGATCACCCCGGGTCTATTCACAGAGCTTCCCCTCTCTCCTCGAGGAGTGTTGACAACTAAAACATTTATCGTCTGATCGGGACGGAAACTAAAGGCGGCGGTCATCTTCGGCGCCTCTTACGCTGTTTGGGCCGCTCCGGAATTATGGGGGCAGCGTTCCCGGAGCGGAGACTTGCTTAGAATTAAAGAAGCATGTAAGAATATACGCTATGTTCCCTTCGCTGCCTGGAGGGACATCGTGACAGGGAAGGCATATCAAGGAGATGGCGATGTGGGGAAAAGCATTTGTTGTATGCGTGCTGGTCGTTCTTTTCTCAGTGGGGGCAGGCATCGATCAGACAAGAGCGGCGGGGAAACACAGGGAGATCGAAAAGGCAGGCCGGTACCGGGGCACCATTGTCAAGCTGCAGACGGTGCGCTGTTCTTCGGAGTTGGGCGACAAGAGGTACTGCAAAAGGGTGTATCTTGCCATGGGCTCTGAAGCGCCCCTGACCTGCAGGCTTCATCTCTACAGTGAGATCGTGAGGAAAAAGAAGGTCCTGTATCCGGGTCCTGATGAAAATAAGAGCGCGGTGGAGCAGATGAACGACCTTGACAGGTTGGTGAGCAAACTCCTGAGGCCCAATACCACGGTGTCCTTGTCGGTATCCTGCGATGACGGGGGATGCCTCATCGACCGCATCGACCTGCGTTGAAAGGTCTCGGCAAAGGGGAGGCCAGGAGTAAAAGACGGTTTCAGGTCTCAGGTCTCACGTTCCAGGTTAAAGACCAACGTGGAAAGGGGTGGGCTGTCAACACAATTGCTGACGAGTGCATTTGTCCTTTTCCTGAAACCTGAGACCTGAAACCTGAAACCGTCTTTATCTGTGTCCGTCAGACGAGGGGTATCTTCGTCGGGGCGGCCGTGAAGGAGAAGAGTGTGGCCACGGCCTCAACGAAGTAGAAGGTGATGAATGTCTCGTCGTCTGCCCCTTTCGGGTAGATCTTGAGAAGGTTGGCCGATTCCTCGAAGGCCTGGACCTTTGCTTCCCGCGAGTCGTCGAAGGCGATTCGTCCGCGTATCCTGAGCCATGTGCCGTCGTTTCCCATATCGGATATCTCGATCTCCGGGTTCCGGGAAAGTTGTTTGTACACGTCCTTGGTTTTGTTCGTGCAGAAGTACAGGGCGTTGTTCCTCTTCATGCTGAAACCGAAGGGTCTGACGCGGGCCTTCGTGCCGTCAACGGTGGCGATGTGGAACACGGGGTTGATCTTCAAATATTCAACAGCGGTAGTCATATGAACCTCCGGAAATGTATTTTGTCGATGCCCCGGGTGCAAGCTGGCGGGCATCGATGGCACGGGGCCTCCCCCTGTCGGGTAGCGTGAATAGAGAAGGCGGCACCTTATGTTCGGTTCTGATCCACGCCGAGTGGCTCTCCCGAGGCGACGGACGATGCTGTGCACGTTCGGGAGGGGTGGAGGTGTTTTCTTCTCCGGTGAACGTCAAGTCTGCGTGTCGCTGGGATTGACGTCCGGCCGAGAGGGGTTGTGAGCCGCTCGGTGTCGGGGGCCAGCCGTTTTCGGCCCACTGAATTCTCCTGCTATCCCGCCGGTTTGTCAAGAGAATTGTCCGGGAAGGCGGCCGCCTCCAGTGACTCACAGGAACCTGTTTTGTCGATTGCGACGAGGGGCTGTTGCCGAACTGGCCTCAAGTCATGAAGGGACCTCTTCCAGGTTTGTCATAAGAATATCGCTCGAAGTTCTTGACATTACGGACGCCTCAATGCTATACAACGAACATTCTATACCGACGGATATAACGGTATGCCCATATGGGGGTTGTATCCATTATGTGCGGGACAAAGAACTGCGGTTCTGGCGCTGGAAGGAAAGACATGGCAGGGGCACCGCGGATAGAGTGCCATAGAAGGTCGTCATGAGAAGAGAAAAACTATCAATAGGGAGAGGATTCCTGTTGTCGGTGGCCATCCATGCCTTCGTGCTGGGAGGTGCCGTAGCCCTTATTGGCCACCTGGGCGAGGAGACCGCTGCCGCGCCGGTGATCTTTCTGTCCACCGAACTTCCCGGAGGGAACGAGGGAGGAGGCTCGCCAAAGGCTGCCTCCATGTCTGACCCGACTCCGCTGGCACAGAGAAAGAAGACGCTATCGAGAAGCAGGAAGGAAAGGCGGATCAGCGTGGCAAGGAACTGCGAGGCGGAGACGCAGGCCCCCGAGACCAGGGTGACGGAGGAGAATTCGTCGGCGCCCCTCGTGGCCGAGGAATCCTCTGAAGGAACGAACCAGGAAGCGGCAGGCCCCGGGGGCACAGGTGGGGGAGGCTTCGGGTACGGTTCCGGCGGCAAAGGGGGGAGCGGCGGGGGTACGGGCAGGGGGCACGGTACGGGCT
>LVAA01000068.1 GCA_001603955.1 Syntrophobacterales bacterium Delta_02
GGATCATATTGCCTGGTCGGATTGAATCATAACCGGTGGTCGGATTGGATCGGAATACGCAGCATCGAGGAAGCGCGGCTTGTTGTCGATCGAGGCGTGGGTCGGCACGAGGCGCTTGTCCTGCCAGAGCTTGTTCGGTATGTCGGGGCTGTGCTTGGCATCGGCATGGCCGACGCTGGGGATGAGCTTCTCCAGGAGCCCCGCCATGTCGTTGAAGCCGTCATCGGCCCCCACGAAGTTCTGATGGGCGAATGTGTCGGAGAAGGTGTGGGTCGCTATGCCGATGCGGTACAGGTCATCAAGGCCGAGGGCCTCGGTGAGAACCTTCTGGGCGCTCAAGCTGTTGGGGATCGTGTTCATGAGGTGGAGCTTTCCGTCGGCGCGCCTCGCTGAATCCCCCGCTATCTCGGTGAGGGAGCCGGGGAGGAAGTGGAAGACGGGGTATATGCGCATGAGCTCCTTCTGGGGTTTCAGGATATTGACGGTCTGGCTGATGTAGCGTTCATAGGCGTCGGGGGTATCCTGGCTGATGTAGAAAGATCCTGTCTTGTCATCAGTGTTGTCATCGGTGTACTGCGAGGAGTAGGCGATGATGGAGGAGTCATCAGGGCCGAAGCCTGCCCTCCTCGCGATGATGTAGGTCATGTAGTAGTGGAACTCTATGTCCATGGTGGTCTCCTTTCCCCTCTATCCCTGGATGATCTGGTCGAGCCTCTGGCTCTCGATGTTCGTGTTGATCTGTATCCACAGGGGCAGGTGATCGGACATCTGGTAGGTGAAGGCGGTCTTCTCCATGCCCGGGAACAGGGGTTCGATGTCCCCGGCGTAGAAGTCCACCACCCCGCCTGTGTTGGTGAAGTTCTCCGGGTAGATTGGGCAATGCAGGATCTGGTCGTACCTCTTGTTCTTCTCGAGGTTCGACCCGGGGTCCTTTTTGAGGAGTGCAGCGGGTATCACGAGGCCCCTGGCCGTGACCGCAGCGAACAGCGGGCTCTTCCGGCTCGGGATGTTGAAGTCACCCATGACGATGATGTCCTTGTCCTCTGCGTTCTTCTCCTTCCGTTTTGCGTCCACCCACTCGGCAACGAGGGATATCTCCTCCTCCCGGTCCTTCTCGTTCTCTCCCCACCTGATGTGGACGGTAAGGAGGACAAAATCGAAGTTGCCGGACCGGAAGGACGCATAGTAGGGGCTTCTCCACCAGGAGATATCGCTCAAGTATTCCTTTCCCCTCTTGGTGCGGGGAGGGTTTGCCTCCGCTGCCAGGCCGTTGAACACGACAGCACGTTTGTCGTAGATGTAGGCGATGCGCTCCCAGTTGCCGCCCCCGTCCCGGATCATGTCGGAATAGACCGCGCGCCAGTAGGGCCCCAGGATATTGAGGACACGCTTGAGATCGCCGAGATCGTCCCGGAGCTCCACGATGCCTATGAGATCGAACTGCCCGAGGATCTCGGCGATGTAATGCATGGCAGCCTCGCTTCTTTTCTTCTTCCCGAACTCCCGGATGTTCCAGGTGGCCACGTTGATCGACTCATCGAGTTTCGATGAGGGTATCCCGGCCTCCGAGATGCGCTTCTGAAGCTCTACCAGACCCTCTGCAATTTCCCTAGAAATCTTACTATGAAACATGGTCTCGCTCCTTTCGTCGGGGCATCACTCCCCCCTCACTCTAGTCGCATCGGTCTCCACAATCATCCGCTCGGGACACGTCATGGTCCTTCATTTCTCGTCAGCCAATAGCATTTAACAGTCCAACTTTCAGCTCCTCCTTAATCTTTCGGATATAAGACTTGAAATCCGAAGCCTGATCCCAGAAGAGGTTTATCTTGATAGCATGGATCTTGATCTCCCTACCTGGTTTTTGAAAAGGTGAAGTGTCAACAGTCAACACTGTGTCTTCTATCTTTTCTCCAGCGGGATAGACCAAACAACAGCTTTCCGCCTTTGGTATGGCCAAGGCATATGCAATAACCTGGTAATAATCGGCGTTGTTTTCCTGCCTCTTGTATTTCGCGTCAATGATGGAAGCATATTCTTTCGTGTTTCTTCTGCGAAGCAAGATATCCGGCTTGGTAATCACCTTTTTTTCTTTCACCAAGCTGTCAAACTTCTCCTGGCTTTCGACCACGTAACCGTCGAATCTTTGGTCCTCTTCGACCACTTCGGAGATCATTTCTGTAATGAAATCCTCATAAACCTGATTCATATTCACTATGAAATTGAAACCCCTGGACCTTCCCTTGTGAACGGATCTGATGAAGTAATCCTGCAGGATGACCTTTGAGAACTGAATGATCGGCTCATAATAATCATTGAGACGACTATACTGAACCTTATCGCAGTCTTCCGGCATTACATTGTCGAGGGTGACTTCTTCTTTCATCATGTTGCTATAACGAATAAGGTCGCGCCTTACAACATCGTTGAACCGTATGAGGGCCGTGAGGAGGGTTGCCGCTCTCAGTACAATTCGGTTCTCAAGGTTGTCATGCGTCAGATCGTCATAGGAGCAGAACAATTTGGGCACTTTACGTATTTGATTCCTAATTTGACGGCGGATTAGCATCCTGCCCTTCAGAAAGGAAACGTTTTCTTCTCTCCGAACATACTTTTTGCAGAAGCCTCGCCTTGAAATCGCCTGCAGCTCGTTTACAAAAAGCCTGCCTAGAATGTCAAAGAAATTGTTTCCTTCCTCTATATCAATGATTCTTGAAGGATCGTAGCGCAGGTTATTGTCATCCTTGAGAAAACTGAGCATATAGAATAGGTTGGTCTTCACCTTTGTAGAAAAGTGAATTCGTACGCTATCAAGCTCTATTATTCCGGCGTAAGAGGTGTTTTCTATTTCGACTGTCCCCTGTAATAGCTCTCTGACCTTGTACGGTAGAATGTCTTTTGATCGAAAGCAGTCTTCCTGCAGATAACTCAATTCCTGGGTCTTGTCTGAAGCTATGAATTTTCCAGAACCATACTCCGGGACTGTAATAATGGTTTCAACTCTATTCATGGTTGGTTATCAGGGTTAGCATGCCTTCCAAGTCGTCGGCCACCTTGATTCCGTTGGATGTGGTGATCCATTTACTGTCCCCGTCCTTTCCAAAGAGTATCTTGTTGATCTTCTGGTAGTCACCATAGCAGTACTCCTCCATCAACGGAAGGATTTCGTGCTTCCAGACTAGGTCTAGGTCCTCGGCGGTGAAGACTTTGAAGAGAAAGGATTGCCCAATCTGCCGATCCCTTCCTATGGACTTATCAGTACAAAGGCGGTCATTGATGTACTTGAGCGCCTTCACTGAAGTGTTCAAAGAATCGTATACCCCGTTCTCCTGCAAGGTCTCTTTGTTTTTTTCAATATGCTCCTTTTCCAGGACATCGAAATCGGGGTTCATTTCGACAAAACCGAATCTTCTTCTTAAAGCTACGTCAAGTAGCGCAATACTTCGGTCGGCAGTATTCATTGTTCCAATAACGTAGACATTTTGCGGTACTCCAAAATCGTCCTCTGACAAAGGTAGCTTAACAATAATCTCGTTCTCCGCTCCTATCCGTTTGTCAGCTTCTAGAAGCGTAATGAGCTCCCCGAAAATCTTTGCAATATCTCCCCTATTAATCTCGTCGATGATGATGACGTATCTTGGGGCAGCGCTAAAATCAATCGGCCCTTTACTTGTTTTCGTGTCGCAATAGGTTTGATACACCTCTCTCCATGTGGCCTGGACAGTGATCCCTAATGCACCGGCCAAAGCACGCGTACATAATTTCTTGAAGAGACCGGATTTCAGTTTGTATTGAATATCCTTACAGGGGACATCGTCTGCTTCAACGGCCACAGAGATACCCTCGATGAACTCCTCATAGCTATAAGCGGGGTGAAAGGTAATGAACTCAATCCGGCCCTCTTTAGCGAACTTCTCGTAAACATCAGTTGAGGACATGCCTTCTTCAATTTCCATACCATCTCTCCTTTTTAGGGCAACCATATTGCATCACTGATATTGGTTCTGCGGCCTAACCTTCGGCAATAGATACGGCCAACTGTCTCGTGCAGTACGTTTTGCCCGTGCCTGGAGGACCATACAAAATTATCTGTTTCTTCTTTCCCAAAAGCTGGAGATCTCGGCGTGAAGGGGAATCTGCAAATAGCCTTTCGTACTCCGCCTTGGCCAACTCCTCAACAGTCACTCCAAACCAGGGTGCGGCGATGTCCTGAGCCCCGACCGGCACGGGCCTCTCTGCCTTATCGAACCATTCGACAGGGATGACATTTTTGTATTCTTCGTAATCATCCAGATACCTGTAATCCCCCACTACCCTCCCCCTTCCAACGAGCGAGGTCTTTCCGTTGTTGGCGACAACGATATCGCCGTGCGTCAGTCCGAGAAATCGCCTCAATTGATTTATCTGCTTTCCTCTCATAGTCGGAGGATCACCAGGAAAAGTGTTTGAATAATGATCTTTGATTTTCGAAAAATCATCTAAAAAAGGCGTGAGGTCACCAAGGGCGTCCCAACCAACGGCTATGTTACTATCCCGCAGACACCTTTCCCAAAAGCTTGCTTTTGGACCTGGTGCAATCTTCCAATACTTGACATGGTCAAGTTTGTCTCTCACGGCAAACCCCAGTTCTTCAAAGACTCGATTCGTTTCGTCTCCGCCAGCAAACTCAGATAACGATAAGCCCGTTGTCTGGCCCAAGATATACTTCGGTGGATACAACTGACCTTTATATTTCAAAGCGAAGGTATAGGCCCCGTCATCAAGCCAGTTCTGATAACCATTTGTATCAGGGTATTCCTTTTTGAATTTGACAAGTTCCTTAAGGACGTCTTCTCTCGTTATATGCTTTCCTTTAAACTCAATCATCTTGTTTTCTCCCTCGGCAAACGTCTATTGCTATTGCTCTGGTATTGAAGGTCTTCCCCGTGCCCGGTGGTCCGTAGAGAATGATCTGTTTTTTCTTATGCACTAGTCTGGTCGCCAAATGGGTAAGATGCGGCTTCTGCGCGCTTGGAATGAGTTTTTCCAACTCGTCTGTCAACAAGCATAGGTCTTGCACTATCTCCCCCTTGAGATCGTACTTGGGGTCAAGCTTCAAAATGTCCTCCGGGGTGTATCTCTTTAGAACAACCTGGATCGTGGTACCTGGGGCACCCGGCCCAGATGAAGCTTTCTTGATATAATCCACTCGATTTTTGATTCGACTCAGATACCCATTGGCGCTTTCTGCCGATTGAGCACTTCCCCACCACCTTAGTCCCCAGGAGATCGTATGCGGATTTTCATAGAAAAGATCACCGAGTTGCACCTGGATGTTGAAGTCTTTGTCTTCAAATGGTGATTTGCTCCCCAAGAGCTTCCATTTTGCCCTTGTGAGGCATGATCGAGGACGGTTATCGTATTCTTGGCTTCTTGTATGCACGGAAAACTTGCCGATTTTCGAAGTCGCTTCTGTGATCGATTTGTCGAGTGTCTTGAAAAAAGTCTTTATAGGCGCATCTATCTCTTTCTTCCAGGCATCGAATGACAGCGACAAATCTTTTTTTAATATTTCGGCTATTAACTTTAATTCATTTTTCTTCCCATGAATGTATGCATCGTTGGATATCTGGACAAAATCATGGCCAATTTTCTCCTTCACTGCCGTGAGCAGAGTTTGGTAAGATTCCAAATTCGATATCTTCACTGGTATACCTTGAGCGGCAAGATAGTCTCGCGTATTGGCATCCATTGGCAGAAATCGATTTGGCGCAAGCCAGAAGAGACCGACAGTAAGGACCGGGTAACCAACCTGCTTTATCTTCAAGCAGTCATCAAATAGATCTTTGCTAAGCGTCTCCTTTTCTAATGCCATCCTTGCCAAGCTCCACAAGAGTTTGACATCACCCTTGCCTCTATCCTTTTCAAAAGCAAAGAACCAGGACTTGTCGGGCCGGACTACAGGAATTCCATTGAAATCCTCGGGCACATTAGATGTCAGGGAGAAATGGTCTTTCAAGTAGCTCAATATAGCCTTACGATTCTGTTGAGTAATGCCGCGATTGAACGTAGCGAAAAAAGTAAATGGATCTATTTCTTTGAGCTCTGTCTTTTCACCACTAGCATCTTCGTCTTTTAGGCTGATGACTCTGTTGCCCTGCTTGCCTAAATCTTTCAGAATCTGCAAGAGCTCAACTTGCCGATCTTCATATTTAATTATCTTCTCAGCAAGCTCTCTGTATATTGGAACCCATGTAAACACCCTCTACCTCCTACCCAGGCTCATTCTGCCCAGTCTCTTTCTCATAACCTTCGTCATATTTCCTTGGCTTTATCCCTGCCTCGCTTAAGACGCTCTTGAATTCCTCATCATGCAAAAGCTCGTCAGAAACATCATAGTAATCAAGACTTATATCAATAGCGTCTATAAGCTTATCCACCGCAGGAAATTTAAGGTCGTGTGTGACAAAATCTTCTATCGCCTCTTTGACTATTTCGGCCTTCTCTCTCCCACTACAATCTTGGCTACGCAGCCTTTTCAATAGTACACGATTCCGCGCGAATAATGCCTCAGGGAGTTGCTTTGCCGAGTTGACCTCCTCAATAAGATAGTTCAATAGCCCTGTTCTGCTTTCGTTCAAGGTCGCTACCAGGGCATTGCCTGGACCTTCAGCTTTCTTCAGGGACTCCATGAAACCTTTTTCTTTCTTGGCAATGAGCTCTTCAAGAACCTTTTTCTTATCAAGCGCTATGAGAAATCCATGGCGGCCTGCGTCCACTGTATGCTGGGCCACCAAATCAAGGATCTCTTTTCTGAATCCAGGAAATTCGGAAATCCTCTCCACATCTTCAGATGAGAAAACCTGCCAGCTGCGTTTGAGGTGCTTATTGGACTGGGGAAACATCTTGTTAAAGGGCTTTAGATTCAAAGTCTTGTTCTTGACCTGAACGCCCCTGATTTGAAACTTCATGAGTTTGTAGAGGTTACGGTATATATTCACCTGTCGCAGAGCAGCAGGATCGACGGGTGGATTCTTCTCTAATGCTGCTATGGTCTCCTTAAGCGTTTCTTGCGTGACAGCTTTCCTAATCTCTTGAATTGTAACAGTCGGAAAATTAGTAACATTCTTGGGTAAAGCTGGGGCAGAATCAGTAGTGTTAAACTGGGCTAGCAACTGATTTACGAGGGTCTTACCACCTTCGAGTCCGTTTGGATACGTCAGTTCCCGCGGCTCTTCTTCCCATGACAATGCCGCCGGTGTTAGTATGAGCGCTTTGTCGTCTCTGATCACAACCGAAAGCCTGATACCTTTTATTGTCTGTAGATTCAAAAGGGAGGTATTATCCCCCGCTATCTTGAGCGCTTCAGCCTCTCCAAAACCATAGCGCACAGCTGTTTCGTCGGGGTCGACACATACCGTGCATTCAACCGCCTTCATTTTGACCAGATCAACAAGTGTTTCAACCTCTGCTTTTGTGTAGCCAGGTTTCGCAATAAGAATTCTTGTTCTCGCTTCCTTGATAAAGGCTAGGAGCGTTTCTTTCGTGACATTGACAAATTGGATTTCAGAACTCGGCTCACTCACAATACGTTCCCCCTGATTTCATTACCCGAGCACTTAGAAGAAACTATGAACAGACAATAGCCGTAATACTTAGCCAAGAATGCTATTCAAAGCTTGACACCCTCTATGCCCGTCTGACATATGGTGTATAGAAGACTCGAGTATTAGCTTTGATGCGGTCAACTACATATCATCCCGTCGCGGCTCTGTCTCGAGGATGATTCTCATATCGTAACGATGGATCTGGACAAAACGCACACTTGTTTCCAACTCTCCGAGTTTCAAAGGGATCTCAAGATCTTCTGAATGCATCAAAGCATTCTTTAGCCTCATCATTTCTTCTTCGTCCCGCTTTACAAATTCTTTGTACATCGCTGCACACAATGGACACAACGCTAGGAACTGCGCTTCATGCTCCCTACCAAAGAAGTTCTTGGAAAGCGCTTCCACGGCTTCGAAGTAGTAATCCCCATCACGTTTTCTGAACGGCATCTCTTCCTTGCAGATCTGACACATCATTTGGCCTGCTTCGTTCGTATACTGGTTTCTAAGCCAGAGATGATTTGGGTCAATCTCTTTTCTGGTTATCCGAACGCTTCTTTCACGTTCATCGTATCCCTTCCTGCTGGCATCCTTGAGTTGTTCGCCTAGCTTCTCACGCCTGCGTTCCGGATCCGTTACTGTCCTAGTTGGAAAAGATGGTCTTCCTTTGCCTCTCTGTTGCCATTTCTTATACCCCTCAGGATCTTTCCGCTTTAGCTCCGCCATTTCCCTTGCTTCTTCTGTAGAATCGAATCCTAGATTCTTGACAACTTCTTCAGCTAGCTGATACTTAACAGATTCTCTTTGTGCCGCAGTGTGTTCAGATTCTTGTCGCTGACGGACAGAGTCGCCAAATCCGACAGCAGCCAACCATTTCCACCCACTATCGAATGGAAAGCCATTGGGAAGTAATTGTGAATCCGCGTCAGCTGGTTTAACAAACGAGAATTCTTCAACCGTGTGAGTCTTTTGCGGAACCCACTCGTGTTGTTTCAAGGCGACCACGATAGAAGAATCTCCATCACCGCGAAAACTGCAGCGACCATCCCGCCTGGACAATCTAGATAGGAACAATGGGTATTCATGCTCTTTAACTACAATGGTGTTCCATATTAGCCTCGAAATAGCTAGATTTATTGATTCTAGAACATCATCCAGATGTTCAATACTATAGTCAATTCTATAGTATCCATCTTCTCTATTGATACCCAAAGATGTTCTTGCGCCAACTTGTTTGGCAAACTCGCCAATCTTCTGAAGACTAACGCCACACTTTTTGTAGTCCTGCGATAAGGCACAGCATGGGGATTTATCACCAACCACGTCATAATACTCGGTCAATCCGGTATCATAGAATGGTGAGTCCAGATAAACTAATTCTGGCTTGCACCACTTCCCGTCTAACGTCTTGAGAATAGAGTAATCTCGGAACAGATTTGTTTGTGAGGGCTCTTTTTCTAAGAAAGCGATGAAGCGTACGATATCCTCTATGTCTGGCTTGAAGGCCTTCTGGCCAACTTCTGATTGTGAATATCTGGCTTTTAAGATTGCTTCAACCTGTTCGGCCTCACCTGCCTCACGCACCCCAATCTCCACAAGGAATGCTCTAGCCTTCTTCTGCTGGTCCTCATTTCTTCCGGATGTATAGACCCCTTTTGCAACACGTGGCATCAACTCATCATGTTGGACCTCGTCACTCGGAAAGTAACACTTGTTTCCCATGTCGTATGTTCCGTCACTCTTTCGAACAATTTTGAGACCAGCCAATTTTTTCTTGCGATTCTGTGCCTCATTATGAGGAGTTGATGGCGAGCTGGCTAGAAAGTCTCCAAGTAGCGCATACAGTTGTTGATGCCATTCGTCTGTTTTTCTCGCTAGCACTTTCATTATCGGCTCAGATTGATTCGACAAAACGCCTACAAAGTCTTCTGTTGTCCATTCAGCGATGTTGAGCATCGATAGAAAATTGTCTTCCCGCTGGTTTCTTTGCGGTGGATTGGCTACCCATAATGGCGGAGAATAGTTTTCACCAAGAATCTCTGCCATATCATCGTCACTTATGAGATTCGACAGTTGCGCTGAGCCTCTAAAGATTCCCTTCGCCGCAGCATGACCTCCTCTTTTCATAGGAGTCAATCTATCAATCCGAAATGCCTCGATCAGGCAATCGAGAACTGGTTTGTAGAATGAAGGCAAGCTATCCCTGTCATTAGGAAGCGTGGCCAGAAATCCAACCTTCAACAGCCCTTGGTCACGTATTGCAGCCATAGATTCTGCAACTAGTTTCGCCAGATGAGCAAGTAATTCATTATTAGAGCGGCAATCGCGGACGCTATCTCTGGCAACAGTCGAAGCAAAGGGTGCATGCATGTGGAAGCGCAGATTGGATGTTTCTTTCCCGGCAGGGAAATAAATGCACACCTGGCCTGGGAACAACGGTTTTATTCTCCAGTTGTCACTAGGGCGTTTCGTGCTCGGTTCACCCGACTTGTTTTCATCGCGTTGTGGCACCATCTCCATGCCAAAAGCAATTGCAATTCGGCAATCTTTGGATTTGCCCTCTTCATCAGTGACGGGAACTATCTTTTCAAACTTGAGAAGAACAACTGGAACAGGAGCAACTTCGTTGGGATGCTGGACAGCGATCTCAATTCTGTTACCAGCCAGTTTCGTGCACTTCAAAAAACCCAAGGATGAATCAGGTAAAAGGTATTCTATCTTTCTTATATTGCTAAGAAAGAGCAGCGTGTTCTCGTTCAGCTCCCGAAGATTCTTCTCCACCTCAACAAAAGCCCTTTCACGCGGTTTTTTTGGATTGTCAAAGGGAAAGATGAAGCGAGTTTCTCTTGCCTTCAGTGGAGACCGGGAGAGCCCTTCCGTATCGGGGACAACGAGGTCACGAATACGGAAATGAAATTCGCCTGAAGTGATTTCAGGCGTCGCAGTATAGGCAAATACCGCCTTGAAGCCGACACCGAACTGACCAATGTTTGTGGGATCGTCTCGTTTGGCACTAACCCCGATGCTGGTAATTGCATCCACATCTCTTAATGAAAAAAGACGGTCCCCGTTATGCTCGAATTCGACCCCATCTTCCTTAAGAATGAAGCGAACCTCAGTTGCTCCAGCATCCTCAGCGTTCTGGAGAAGCTCATAAATAAAATGTGCATCATCTGGATAAAGATCTGTCAGCAAACGCTTTATGCCGTCCTCAAAGTTGTTTTCTCTATTTGCCTCTACCCAATTCAGACGTTTTTGTATCAATCTCTCCAGACTCATCTTGGCTCCTCGATCAACAAAACCCCGTACGCCACCGGCCCCGCGGTAATGTCTGCCTTCTCCATGGCTATATCTAACCCTTGGAGATGTCTGGCATAATCAGCTTCAGCAGACTCAATTTGGGATCTTCGCATCCTGATCAGTTTTTCATCAGTTGTCCGTTTGAGTTGTTCCTCAAGGAATGCTACCCGTGCACGGTGACTTGTTGACAGACTTTCCTTGCGATAATCTGCCACTTTCTGGGTCCTTTGCCGATGATTTGCACGAGCTTGAGACCACTTTTTATAGTGCTCCGCATCCAACCCATCCCACACAGACGAGCCAATTTCCGTTTGCTCATCTGCCATCGTGTCAACCGCATGTTCAAGCAGATCACCGAGGTATGGTGCTATTATTTCCGACGAAGCAATGGGTTGAAGTATTAAATCCTCTTTGATACCATGAAACTGCCACTTGTATATGGCGAACTCGTATTTGCCTTGAGGGACCGCATCGCTTTGAGCTCGCAGGGATGTGATGATTCTGTCGTCCCCATCAAGCGACATCGCCGCCTGCTTCACAAGGGGGTGTAGTGGCATTATGAAAGTAGCATCAGGATGTTGCATGGCACACTCGGATTCAAAGGTTAATGGCAAATGTTGCTCGCTCCCTTTAAGCCAGGTCTCCCAATCCCTCCACGTAGATGCGTTCTTCCGCGGCAGTTGTTGGAAATCTCGCAACAGTCTACTACGTGCCTCCTGTGAGAGACGTAATGTCTTCAAGATCTTTTCGCCAAGGATATATTCCTGGTCTTTGCCACATGTCTGTCTCAGATAAAGGATGATGAGCCTTCGTATTGACTCAGGAGACAGCCAAAAACTTGTGGCATCGTCTATTTCTTTCCGAAGCTGTTTTTCTGGAAGCCGTATGCCAAAAAGTTCCACCTGACGTTGTTCCAGTGCCTCTTGTTCCTGAATTAATCTTATCTTGTTGTCCGCCAACTGTTGGAGCTTTGATCTGCGCTCCTCTTCGCTCAGAGCAAAGTTGTCGGCAATGTTCTTGATCTCATTGGTAATTTCCCCTAGTATCTCTTCGCTCCCACCAAGGGCAGCATTGAACACTCCTATGCGGACCAAACAGCGCTCGTAGATGTCCGCATCAACTGTGCCCGGGGTGATCATGTTGATTATGGCAACGCTTTCACTCTTCTGGCCGACCCTGTCAATTCGGCCAATTCTCTGCTCAACCCGCATTGGGTTCCAGGGAAGATCGTAGTTTATGATACAATCACAAAACTGATAATCTAAGCCTTCACACCCTATTTCCGAGAATAGCAGGAGGTCGAGGCTATCCGGCTCTTCACGTGGTTGCTCGAAATGACCGCGCAGTTCCACGCGTTCCTCATCGGGTGTCCCTCCGTGGATCATTCCAACACGAAAATCATCTTCACTGAGATGCTTGTAGAGATAGTTAAGGGTATGTCGAAAGCTACTGAATAACATCACTTTGTTGTTAGACAAGGCCTGCTTATCCCTAATGATATTGCGCAGAGCTTCTAGTTTCGGATCACGGGGATCAAGGGATTGGGCACTCTCAAGGATGACCTGAATCTGTGCTCGGATAGGTTCGACCGATTCTTCTCGCGGGGCTGGTTCCGAATTGTCAGCTTCCTCCCATGACAGTTCATCGAGGTGGCGGCTCAGGATGTCGTCGATCAGTGGAACAAGTCCGTAGAGGCAACTCGCCGCCTGACGTCTGAGCGTGGTCATCATGAAATTGACGTTTACATCTCCGTGAAGCCGACTGAGTATTTCTGTTTGCACTCGGAGCAGCTCCTCATGGAGGCTCTTCTGGGCAGGTGTAAATTCTACAACAACCGTCTCCGGTTTCCTTACAGTAAACTCCCCGATATCGCGGCGACGCGTCCTATTGATTATCCCTGAGAAAGTGTGCAGTGACTCGAGGTCGGTGATAAGCTGAACGCGCTCCGCGAATGTGATGTCGCTCGCGCCGATGCGGGAATAGATGCGGTTAAATTCAGGGTTGTGTTTGAGAATGGACTGTCCCCAAGCCGTAGCTGAGGCATGATCGAGCGCCTCACATGTTCGGGTCTCCCATCCAGTTTCTTGTGAACGCGCATGGGACACAGCCTCGTTGATGAATGGATTTGGTTCAGCCATATGCTCAAAACTCTCTTGATCGAGAATGAGGTCAGGCCGCAGCGTGTTGAGCAAGACAAAAAGGTCGCGGCTTCCAAGTTGAATGGGCGTCGCAGTCAAAAAAACGACAGCTTGGGCGTGATCACAGAAAAACCTGACCGCCCTATGGCTGTATGTCTCCTGATTTCTTATGTGATGAGCCTCATCGACAATGACAAGGTCAAACCGTGGAGGAGGATCGAGATCCAACAACCCCTTTTTTCTCTTCCGGCTGCCGGATGTTCCAGAACCATAGAGAAGGGTCTCATCGAACAGGGAATAGGGAAGGATTGCCCTCCTGTACTGCTCCGGCCAAACCCCGTCCAAGTCTGTTTCGTTGATGCAGTACCTCAGCGCGTTGCTATCTAGATGATTGAATCGCTCTTCGAAACGCCTCATCTCGATCTGCCATTTACGCTCGGTAACCAGGGGACGCGGGCAAATAACGAGGACCGATTGAACGTCGCTCCTTGCCTGCAGCTCACGAAGAATGAGTCCCGCTTCGATGGTCTTACCCACACCCACACCGTCGGCAATTAGCAGTCGTGGTCGGTCGGATCTGATAAACTTGAGTACAGGCCTGAACTGGTATGGAATGAAGTCAACCCTGGCAGCATTGAGTGAGTAGAGCGTAGATAGCCCCGGATAGCGAATCTGCAGAGCCGTAAGATATGAATGGAACTCATCACAGCGGGAAAACCGAGCCTTGCCTTCTTTTCGGTCTTCAACTTGAAGTTGTGACGCGTAGTACGGCTGAATCTTGCCATCCACAAAAACGTCGTAGCGATTTTCCGGTTTCCCAGGAAAAATCCCAACAATCGCACCTCTGATAGACGGGTCGAATTTGATACTAACGATCCGTCCAAGAGAGAACTCATCCTTTTCATAGCATCTCTGATTCGATTCCCCTTTGCCTTTTGTTCCACGACTGTCTGTCGTCCCTTGATCGCCCAAGAGGGAAGCCTTTTCGGCACGCACTTTAAGAAACAGATCCGAATCGGGGTTTATTATCGTAAGAAAGCGCTGAATGGTGTCCAAGTCCCTGTACACGTCATCAACCGGAAATCCCTCGGTACCAGCATGCGCCCATCGGTTGCGGATAGTCTGCATTTCTTTGACATAGTGGCGAGATTCAAAGGTCAGGCTAACCTTCGTTGAGATTTGGAACCAGTTCCGGTCGAAGACACGTAGCAGAGCGGCAAGATCCAATGCTGATATTGAGTTAGTATCGCCTTTCAGGAGGCGACGCTGCTGAGGTACCGACAGATTATCAACAACCGCTTCCTTCCACCAATCTTTAAAGAGAGGCGGCAGGACCTTTTCGAGAAACGCGACAAGTTCCTTGGCGGTTTCGCCCATGAGCTTGGCAATCATGACGTTACGCTGCATCTCGCCGGTCATCACTTCATGCTCTCCTGAGTATCGAACTCTATTGAAACCTTGCTGGAAAAGCTAAATCAAACTTTCCGAGTCGTTAGGGTTTATCAACGCGCCTTGGATAGGTTTTCGCCCCTTTTTCTGTGCCAGTGTGTCCCACTTTTCTGAGAATTCCACGTTCAATAATCCTTGGTAAGCCGAAACAGACTCATCCATCCTCTTTATGTTCCGCATATCAAGGAACCGCTTCAACAACGTCCGCGTTACGAAGGGTAATGGTATGCTGGTATCGATAAGAGATTGCTTACCTTGACGGCATGTGCCGCAGAGAATGGCCAATGAGCGTTCTTTTTCGATCAGTTCCACAAGGTGCAAGTCGTCTTGGGATTGACAGGTAGAGCAGGACGGGAAAAGGGTCTCCGGCGTCGGATCATCAGAAAAATCGAGTTCCATCTGGGCCGGATGAGTAGAAAGATTGTCTCCTATACCCGTGTTTTGTGTATAAGCTTCACCTGAGCGATACAAATCGAATAGTAAAGAACGATGAAAACGATTGCCGGTTTTGATGCCAGCTTCATTGAGCCGCCTGTATCCATCGTTGTTCAACTGGAATGTGACTACTTTACCTGCAATTGATGTGAGGATATAGAACCCCTTCTTACCTTTGTACTCATACAAAACCGGCATGCGCGCCTCCTCGATGTATGAATAAGCCAGACCATTCGAAAACAATGTTGGTCGTCAACCAAACGTTTTGTTTGTTCAGCTAGTTGCTTCTCGTATCCTTCCTCCCTTTCAGGCGGTACCATTCGATATCTTAGAAAAGATCGTATTCTTATTGGCCAGTTCGCCCTTGTCGGATGAAGAATCAAGAGACTGTAATGGCATGTCCTTTTGGCTAAGTTGGCCATAGAGGGCCGAAACAAGTTCGTCAACTTGAGCTTCCATAACTGAAACATCGGCCTGAGGACTGGCATTTTTGGCGGCAAGGATTTGATCCACGAGCGCAACGATTGGTACCTGCTGTTCCGGTGTGGCGTCGGGAATGGGAAGTTTTTTCCAGTCGTCCGGATAGAGATGTATATTGCTTCGCCGATTGGCACGCAGAAAATCTCGCGCCACCGTAGAGTTCATCACCGCTAGAAGGTACTTTGCTGAGAAGCGTTTGCTAATTTGCTCCAGATCTTCTCGTTTTGGCAAATCGGGACGGCGCGGCTTCTCCCCAACATAACGAGCCGTCTTCTTTATGGATTTGTTACGTACACCATTGAGGCTGTGCCAAGGAATAAAACCAACACTGCTCTCTGTGTAATGAAGACAGTGCTCGTCATAACAGCATTTTGGGTCAGGCCCGGGACTGCGTTGAACAAGAAGCTTTTCATGAACCGAGTAAATCTCCGGGAACGTGGGTCGTCTGAACAACCTAGGCGCCCGATCAGTACCCCATTCAAGCCATTTGTTGGTTGAAGGGACCCAAACATCAAGATGCTTCCCTTCCACAAATGGTTTTGGATGCAACTCATCTCTTGCATCGACAACAAGGTCCTTCATTTCGAACGCCCCTTGGGCAATCCGCTCATTCGCATGAACCACCATACCTATCGTGATGTAGCAGATTTGGCTGAGCATGATGGATCCTTGAGAAACCGATGAGCCATCTCCTTCCTCCGGAAAGAAAACCCGATAATCAAGATGGCTCTGTTGATCAGTGGACAGCAGCTTCACTGTCCCAAACTCTGGATCGTGGACCCTGCGCTCGGGTTTCCAACTCTGCCCATCAGCTTTCTTAAAAAAATAGGTCAGGTTATGAACGCCGGCATCAAACACTTTTATCCTGCTCAAGAAGTCAATACGTAGAATACAACTGTTTTTCAAGAACCATTTCTGAGATTTCTGAGCGTATTTGGAATGGCAGTAGGCGTCCGACACGATAAGCGATGTTACACCCTTTGATTTGAGGAGGTTATAACTACGTTCCATGAACGGGATAAAAAGATCCCATTTTTCCCAGAGAGTTTCGTACTGCCCGCTACCTAATATCTGACGGCGCATAGCCAAATGATCATCGCCCGAGTCGGCCCGAACATAGGGCGGATTACCAATAACGACATCAAAACCCTCAGTTACGCCAAACATCCACTCAGGATCAAAATAGAAACTTGTGGCATTCTGATCGTATGGATCCCAGGCGGCGAGTTGACGGGCTGTTTCATGCCCCCACCCAGCAGTAACGAGCAGGCCACCCATTTTCTCCCTGATAGCCTTATCCTCCTCTCTTAGTTTTCGCTTCGTCGCCGGTGTTTTTGCGCTGAAAAGACGATGGCGCACGTTTTTCAGTTTGTCTTCGAGCTCGGTAATAACTCTATTGTCAAAGATTCCGCCCATTTGTCCTTCCGGCTTCCTGATGCCAATGAGCGTATTGGCTGCCACAACCTTGGTCTCCAAGTTGGGAAGAGGGCTTATACCGTAATTCTCCTTCTCAGGATTCGTTTTCTGATCCACAATGAGAGAAATGAAGAAGCGCAGTTTGGCGATCTGTACGGCTATAGGTTGGATGTCAACGCCGTAGATGCAGTTTTCGATCAGGTAGAGTTTACGGCCGTAATCCAACTCGTTGTCGGCGAAGGCATCCTCGATATCGGCGAGCAGCCTGTCACGCACGATGGAATCTTCGATGAGCCGGACTTTCTCGACCTGTCTTTCCTTCCATTTTGCGTTATCGGGATCAAGTTTGTGGAGGATATGAACCATTTTCTGTAACGCCCCCATCGGAAAGGCCCCAGAACCGCATGCAGGATCGAGGATCTTACAGGTATCTATGGCGTGAATAATAATCTCGGTCTGGCTTTCGTCGAAAAGGTGTTCTTTTTCGTTATACTCAAACAAAAACTCCAATGAGACAGCCGCGTCTTCGTCCGTCATATTGTTGCCATCTACTAGTTTTTGTTTCAGATATGCCTTAAGAGATTCATCAACCATATAATTGACTATCTCGCGTGGCGTGTAGAAGGAACCGGTCTGTTTTCGCGCCGTCGATTTCGTCTCCGGGTTGTAGCTTGCAAGCAAGTTCTCGAAAACCAGCCCAAGCAACTCTGGATCGAGGGCGATTTCCTCCTCAACGGGGGTATTCTCTGTAACGGTGAATTTGTACGAGCCAAGGAGATTTATAAGGCCCCTTACGGAAGCGTCTTTGTTGCCGCTGGGCCCTTCACCATAATCTTCGCTCAAATCTACATGCTCTTCTTTCGGATCGAAGAAGATATAGTCGGGCACCAAGAGCGGATTATCCGACCTGTCAGAGAAACCATCAACGTATATTATGACATCACCACCTTGTTTCCCCTTCTTATCGGGATGGGGTCGGTCGAGACATTCAAAAAGGCCGCCGTTCATGAACGGAACAATTTCCTCACGAGATCGATGAATATCTTTGGCTCCTTGAAATAGCCCTCATAACGCATAAGATTGGTCACGTTCATGTGTTGACCATTCTTGCGAAATTCCCGCTTGCCCATGGTTTGATTCAAAGTGGCAAAGAAGAGATTCTGCAGAACAGCGCGATAGTAAGTATTCCCCCGAATCTTGAAATCCATTTCCTCTTTCTTCTCGGGCTCAAAGTTCTTAAGAAGGATATTCGTTAGAAACTGTTCATCAAATAGTTTCTCAGGAACAAGATGCTTTTCTTTGATGAACCACACAAAAAGGACCCTTGTCAGCAACCGTATGAGATTTTTGGCATTATGCTCCCGAACCCGAGGATCTTTCAGGGCATCTTTGCCACGACCCGCGTGAGCTGGACCTCCAGGGAAGAAGACTTCTTTCATTGCCCAGAAAAACCAATCGGCAAGCTCTCTATAGAACCGCTTGTTAAGCTCCCTGGTATCCAAAGTCCTTTGCCAGGCATTATGAAGCTCAACAAAGTTGGAGACTTTATGTCTCCTGACGAGTTCATCAAGAACCAGGTCGAAGAGTATCTCAATGTGGGCACGGTGGGGATTAGTGATATTGATATCCTTGATGAGGGTAACTTTTTCTAGGACATCCTTGCTTTCATCCTTTTTGTGAAGCCTCCTGTTGGTGACTGCCAGTGTTAAGGTTTCCCCATGTTTGAAGAGAACCATGGCGGGCATGGGGAAAATCTTGTTGACCTCACGGCTGATTCGACTCAGATCGCTACGGGTGTAACGCGTTCCTCCAAGCTCAACGACAAAGAAAAGGTATGATTCAATAACCGTGTTATCAACACGTTTTACATCAAAGAGACTTTGCTGTTGACTGATCTCTTCCTTGGAAAGCTGAAACAGGAGATCAACGTATTTCCAGTCTTCCACAAGCGCCTTGTCTTCTTTGAAGCGTGGATTCCCGTCAACATAAGATGCTTTGAATTCGTTGTAAACAGGGCTGGAAAGGGAAGCCTGCCGGTCCGTGTTATAGCCCAGCGTTTTGAACAATGCAATTCCCCCAGCGGTCAGATTGTCACCGGAGAAAGTTTGAATTGCCTGGGCTATTTGTTCCTTGATATCTTTCATCCGTTACCTTGGTCCACCTTCATGGGAGTAAGAGTTCTATTTTCATCAGCTAATCACGAGCCAGGTCACAAGCTCAAAGTTATCCACTTCGTTCGGCTGCTTTGGTTTAGGAACGATTAACGCGCTCCTGTCAGATGTTAGTTTTTGGGCTGCCCTTCTCTTAAAAACACGGGCAATTTCCGCGACGGCCTTTTTCAGCAAATCAGCATAGAGCGCCATCTCTGTGCCGTTCTGCGTTTCGGCATTAAAGAACTCGCAGAGCTGATCGTAAGGTTCTCTCCGCCCCTGACATATCAGCCGATATATTTCAAGGACCTGTTTTGCGTTTGTGTAATTAAACCGTACAGTGCCGTCTTTTCGGATGTATACAAGAAAATATGGTTGAAGAGGGTTCAGGGCTTCATTCCCGTCGGTATCGCCTTTTTGCCGCAGGCAATAGACAACGCCGGGTTTGATAATCTCCCTTTCGCTCTGCGAGAAAGGCCTTCCTGTCGATCCGTCAGCACAATCCGTTGAAGGCGATGGCACTACCGCATATAGTCCGAAGGGCGCGGTTTCCAACTTTCGTCTATTGGCATCTATGTAATTGAGAAGCTCAATACGAAAATCGTCCAAGGTAAAGTCCGTAAGGGACACCGTCTCGTCCATGTCTTCGAGATCCAGAACTTCTTCTTTTAGCTTCTTGAGTTGACGATTTCTGTACTTCAGGTCTTCAGATATCAATTCGGCTATTTGTTCAGTGTTGAGGATATTGTCTTCTCCCGTGGCGATGACATCAACCAAGGCCATCCGGGCCTCAACGCGTTCTTTGAGGTTGATGTAATTATCGAGGTCTTTCGTTGGCCAGAAATTGACAAGCTGTATCTCGTTATTGATGCTGCCCAGCCTGTCGATCCGGCCGAAGCGCTGAATGATCCGAACAGGATTCCAATGAATATCGTAATTAATGAGATAGTCGCAATCCTGCAGGTTCTGACCTTCACTAATGCAGTCCGTGGCGATAAGGATGTCTATTTCGCCCTCCTGGGGCGCTGCCTTCATCCTTGATCGATTCTTTGAGATAGGGGAAAAATTTGTCAGGATGCTGTCGTAATCGTTCCTTCCGAAAGTGGTACGTGTGTTGGTGCCGGTTATGAGCGCCAAGTTCAGCTTTAGGTCCTTTAGAATCCAGTCTCTCATGTTTTCGTAGAGGTATCCGGCGGTGTCCGCAAAAGCGGTGAAGACGATAATCTTCTTGTTACCATTATTCTGATCACTGTTGACTTTATTTCTAATGAGGGTTTTCAATTCATGAAGCTTGGCATCCCTGTCAGGCGTTACAGCTATGGCGTTATTGTAGAGGTCAACAAGGGCAGCCTTGTCCTTTCCCAAGTCTAATAGCCATCTTTCAAGATCCAGATCGGCAAGACTGAATCTTAGTTTCTTGCCAACTTTCCACTGTTCCGTATCATCCCCATTATCCTCGAACTCATCTTCATCGGGCTCCAACGATTCAAGGGTTTCCTCCTGAGACGACAAATGTGACTCCTTGAAATCCTTGATCTTCCTCTCAAGCATTTCTATTTTCTGAATAGTTCGGTCGAGGGATATCTCAAAGGACTCTATTGAGCTTTCGAGTCGCTTCAAGAAGTTTACCTTCATCATGCCGATGAGGAAGTTTTCGCGGTCGGCTTGTTTAAACGCAAGGATCTGGGTACCGGCGGCTTCCTCATAGTCTTGTTTCTTATCTTCAGAGACATACTCCGATGGGTGAAACACCGAGAGTTCATATTTGAGGATTACGTGGTTCAACTGGTCATATGAAGGAAAGCGGTTCATGAGGTCAATCTCGGGATGCACCGAACGGGGCTTCAACCTGATCGGAAAATGGCCGATAGACTCGGGTTTGTAAAAAGACTTGATGTGTTTACGACTCCGGGCTATGGTCAGTTCGTCGAGAAGTTTGAAGAACGAGGAATCGAGTCGCTCCAGAAGCTGCTTCTGGGTTCTGTTCCTGTTCTTCTTGGGATCTGCCCAGTTGGTAAAATGAGACTGAGCGTTTATTAGCGTAGCTGCGATATCCTTGATGCCGCTTGATTCAAAAAGGGCGTCCGGTCTTCCTTCTGTTATCAGTGCTATCTGGTTCCTCAGATCACGGAGGGTATTGTTAACAGGTGTCGCTGAAAGCATGAGCACCCTAGTCTTGACTCCCGATTTGATGATCTTTTCCATGAGCCACTTGGCACGATTCATCCTGACTGTGCCGTCATCCTTTGTTTTGTCAAGGGGATTGCCCCTGAAATTGTGTGACTCGTCAATAACCACCAAGTCGAAATTACCCCAGTTGAAATTCTCAAGTTCAATGCCGTTGGCATCTGACCTTCCTGTTACACGTCCCATGTCTGTGTGGTAGAGAACAGCATAGTTGAACCGGTCTCGCATGAAAGGATTCAGCGCATGATTCTGACTCGCCTGGTAGATCGTCCAGTTCCCTGAAAGCTTTTTCGGGCACAGAACAAGGACCCGGCTGTTGAGCAGCTCAAAGTATTTGATCACTGCCAGGGCCTCGTAGGTTTTACCAAGGCCAACGCTATCCGCAATAATGCAACCATTGTGCTTAAGAATCTTGTTTACGGCACCCCTAACCCCATCTTTTTGAAAATCGTAGAGCGTATTCCATATCTCACTGTCGAAGAAACCCGTCTGCTCGTTGAGAAGGCCACCCTTTTGTTGTTCGTCGAGGTAGTCTTCAAAAATATGGAAGAGGGTCTTGAAATAGATGAACTCAGGTTCGTTCTCGATGTAGAATTGCTCAAGGTATTTGAGAACCTTTTCTTTAACGTCCTCCACCAATCCCGAGTTGTCATTCCAGAGGTCGTCAAACCATTCCTTGAGGTCCTGCCTGTCCCGGTCACTGTCAATAACCATGTTCAGCTCAATGTTGCGGCTGCCTCCGAGACCAAGACCATTGACGGTAAAGTTAGAGCTACCGACGATGGCCTTTTCAATACCGCTTTCCTGAAGAACGTGATACATCTTGCCATGGAGAAAATTCGGCTTTACCATGGATCGAATATCCACCTTGTCTTGTATCCAGACAGAGCAATCCCTAGCAACCGATTTCTGGTTGAATCGTTGGCCCAAGGGAATAACAAGTTGATCATCCTCTATTTGGAAGCTTCTATTGTTCTTCCTAGCGGGATCGATGGATTGAAGAAAAGATGGCTCCCCGAAGAGAAAGCGAAGGCGTTTTATTTCATTCAATTCTTTCTTCAGATGATGGTAGGCGTAGATGGTGAAATAGGCTGAAACTATGGAAATGTTAGAATCTGCACCTATAGTCTCTTTTAAGAAATCACCTACGTTACCATATGTATGGTTATCCCGTATAGAAGTAGCGCTCATGTAGCCCGCATCTCCTCAGTCAAGTGCTTACCTGACTGGGTCTGTATCACACATAGTTCAGTTTCGTAGTGCTTCAATGAGACCTCCGGATACCCCATTAAGGCTCAGATGCTTATCCTACACTGACATGACTGGAGAGCTTTCATGTATATCCTACAAAATATATCTGCAAAAATCATCCTCATTATGGCAAACAGGGGTGACAACAGCCTGTCACGCAGCAAATCATTGGAGTATTTGTATGGCTTCGCATGTTTCGCCGCCAGGGATCGCATACTCGTAATCCCCCCTGTATCACCATTCTACAAACACTCATCGTATAGGCCCCGTAGGTGCACCTTCGGAGCGCCACAGATACAAATACCCATTGAAAAACTTCAGATACGGTACGGTTACATCGCGTAAACCCATACGTATCAACACGCTACAGCCCATGTTTTGGAAATCACACTATATTAAACCTGGTACTTAATATATTGCGCTTCTAAAAACCCTTCGGTATGTCAAAAACCATGCCAAACCAGCGATATAGAAAAGGTCATACGTTACGTAAGTGCTCGTAATTATTGCGCTTTCTACTTGACATGGCGTGGTGGTCTGATATGATATTCACATGAACTCATTGAAATCATTAGCTTTTCACGACAATTCAGGCGGTTCATTCCACGCGGCGGCGGGTTCCATTCCCCAGGTCGCTAATCCTGTCGGCGGACAGGTTGATGCCGGGCAGACAGCCGGCTACAGAAATCGGCAGACGGATGCGGACAGACCTTCGGGTCATCCCTCCAAAGCAGCCACCGTACCCAGCGCGGTAAGACGGGCAGCCTAATAGCACCCAAAAGTCGGACTGGGGAGATAAAACCACGGGCGGGTTGAGGATCAGGGTCTTTACTCCCATTCAACAGTAGAGCCTGTGGTGCTGTTTTCATGCGGTAGTCTCCGGATGTGTGTCCGGGCTGAATGAGTCCGAAAGGACGAAACTACTAAAGGAGGTTCCACGATGCTTGATTTTCTGGTGAACAGGCTCGGCCGTTCTTGCATCCAGTGCGCAAGAACTCGATGTTCAGACTTCATGCTCGAAAAGTGGGGACCGGAGCTCAAGGACCCCGGCGGCGGTTCAACGAATCTTGCGGCCGCCTGCGCCAACTACAGCTACGACGGCAAGAGGGCAGCGATGAGGTTCGTCTTCGGTACCCGGGACGAGAAGTGGCACCTGGTCGGCGGTGACGATCGTGATTACGTCCACGGCATCACCCAGGAGGAGATGGCCGCGATCGGCGAGGTCATGGCGAAGGACAAGTACTTAGGCGCAAGGAGGCTCATATGAAGTATCTCGGCAAGGAAGCGACAAGGGTGATGAATACGCTCACGGAGCTTGCGAAAGATGGCCATGTGAAGGTCGACAACGGCGGGCCCGACTTCATGGCGGTGGTGGTGGAGAGGATCCGCGAGGTTGAGTACGGTCCGGTCTACAGTGTAACCCACTATTATGAGCAGAACGGCGACCTCATGTGCGATCCGGACGTGGAGTTTCTCAAGGTCGTCCATGTCTTCGAGAGGGTGGGTGCCAGGCCCGGTACCTTCTATTTCCCTCTCACCTTTCGTCAGGATAACCTCGGTATCGATCAGCAAGCGGTGATCTTCGATGAGGTGGACGGCAAGACGGTGACCAGGTGCAACCGCAAGGCTCAGACTGATCTCGTCACGTTCTGCAACCAGTGGATGCGGAACATCAAAAACCAACAGAAGATCTGAGGATGGCTATATGAAAGCGAAGTGGGTCCTCCGTGGGGCTTCTTCTGCTTACGGCACAGCTGATCTCAGCTATTGCCTACTTTTAGAAATTCTAGACAATGCAAAAATGCAATAAACCGAAAATATGGCGACTTCCAACTATGATAGTGAATATACAGGATCAAAGACCAGCAACGAGTATAAGGAGGTTACACATGAAAAACATGGACAGGGTGAAGATGCTCAACGTGCTGCAAAGCAACAGAATCGCCGAGATGATCAACTGTAGCGGAGCTCTCTTTATCGAACTTCCCGAACATGGCGACGGATCTGTGAAGGTATTTGACCATGACGGCTTGAGGATCGGAGAGATAACCCTTACACAGGCCTTCAAGCTCTAATGACCTGCCCCCGTCTATTGTACCACTCCCAAAGTTAGTTTCTCAATCAAAGGACTTCGCCCCAGGGGCAGCATGGCCTCAGGCGCAGGCGGTTTATATCCCAGGGAGCTGTGGGGCCTGACGGTGTTGTAGTGCCGCCTCCAGTTCTCTATGAGCACCTTCGCCTCCAGGAGGGTCGTGAAGATCTCCCGGTTCAGCAGTTCGTCCCTCAGCTTCCCGTTAAATGATTCTATGTAGCCGTTCTCCCAGGGGCTGCCGGGCTCTATGAAGAGAGTTCCCACCCCGAGCCTGCCAAGCAACTGCCTTACCGCCTTCGCCACGAACTCGGGACCGTTGTCCGATCGTATGTAGCCGGGTACTCCCCGGTGGATGAAGAGGGTGAATAATACATTGATGACATCCTGTGAGTTCAGGCGGCGGGCCGTTACAATATGGAGACATTCCCGCGTGTATTCATCGATGATTGACAATATCCTCACCTTCCGCCCGTCCGTCGTCCTCTCCTCCATGAAGTCGTAGCTCCATACGTGGTCCCTGTGCATAGGGCGCAGCCGTATGCAGCTGCCGTCATTGAGCCAGAGCCTGCCTCTTTTGGGCTGTTTCTTCGGCACCTTCAATCCTTCCTGCCTCCAGATCCTCTCCACCCTCTTGTGGTTCACCCTCCATCCCTCGCTCCTGAGCATTGCCGTTATCCTTCTGTATCCGTACCGTCCGTACTGCTTTGCCAGCTCTGTGATGCGCTCCGTTATTATTCGTTCTTCCTGCGGTACGGGCCTTATATGCCGCTGTGTCGACCTGGGCTGACCCAGGACCCTGCAGGCGCGTCTCTCTGATATATGGAGCAGCCCGCCAACATACTTTATCGCCCGGCTCCTCCTGGCCGGGCTCAGAAGTTTCCCTTGGCCGCTTCCTTGAGGATGGCGTTGTCGAGGGAGAGGTCGGCGACCAGTTTCTTGAGCTGGCTGTTCTCCTTCTCGAGTTCCTTGAGCCTTACAGCCTGATTCACCTGCATCCCTCCGTATGCCTTCCTCCATCGGTAGTAGGTCTGCTCTGTTATCCCCATTTGGCGTACTATGGCCAATACGGTCTGCCCTTTGCTTAAGAGTACCTCTGCCTCCCTCAGTTTTGCGATGATCTGTTCCGGTTTGTAGGTGTTCCTGCCCATACCAATATCCTCCTTTTTCTGTCCAGATCCTAACACAGAAACTGGACCGGTTTATTGGGGGCAGGTCACTAACAAAGGTGAAGATAGAGATCACACTCAAGAATGATCGTGTGCTTTCAGCATTCTACGATCCCATCTTTCGAACCATCACCATCGGCGGCATGACGTTCCCCGCCGGGGAGCTTTCCCTATGGACGAAGCTCTCCTGGGAATCGGAAGTCGCAACCATCATAGGCATAAGGACTCTGACGGCGAAGTGGTCGAAAGAACCTGGCCCCGGTAAACGGGCAGGAGAATCTCCCAGGGTGCGGACACACCCTCCGGAGCCATTGGAATCAGTGTATCACAAACAAACGAAAAGGAGAACATCATGAAAACAGTCTTGAGAATCGAAGGAATCGGAACAGAAGTATACGAAGGTAACTGTTCAATCAGGGAGGCCATGAGCCTCGCCGGACTTGGCCGCTCGGAATGGAACATCGAGAAAACGAAGGGATCCGCGACAAGAACGGAGTATACCTTGACCCGCAAGCAGGAAGTGGCAAGACCCGAACCCGGAAAGGTCTGCTACCTTCCCCGTCCAGAAGAACGTAAGCCTGCTTCTTCTGTGTCCCAAGCACACGAGGAAGGTGGAGATACGATAGAAAGCACCTCATCACAGGAACATACACTTGAAGCTTCAGATGTCCAGCCGGACCTTATCAACGAAGCCGCTATCAGCGGCGACGAGGCGGAGCCCACCATTCCTACCGGTGAGATCACCATATACCGCGAAGAATTCCTGTCAGCCCTCCAGGTCGTCTGTGACATCACCGCGAGAAAGGACCTTATGCCCGTTCTCGGCACGGTCAAGATCGAGGCCACCCCAACGAATGTTACAATCACGGCAACGGACCTCGAACTCTCCTATGTGGCAACGTTCCCCGCTGTTCTGGAGAACAGCAATGCCACGGCCTTTCTCGTTGATGCCGCCATTCTCTATAAGGAAGTGAAGGCGTTGGGTAAATCGGTTGAAGACGTGGTGATCACAGTGAATGACCACTCCATACAGATCAACGGCCGCTGTGTCCTTCCGGCATCTCTGACGGATGACTTCCCCGAAGTCCCCCCCATCGAGGGCACGCAGATCCGAATCAAGAACCTCAAGCCCGCCCTGGCCTGCGTCCTTCCCGCAGTGAGCACCGATGAGGCCCGGTACATCCTCACCGGCGTCTGTTTTGACCTCAGTGCTGGTTGCCTTGTCGGGACGGATGGTTTCCGGCTCCATCGGGCAACCGTTGACAAGACCGAGATCTCCCGGTTCGTTCTTCCCAAGAGGGCAGCCGGTATCCTTGCGAAATACGGAGCCGACAGCGTAACCGTCGCCGAGGCGCGCCTGTCCTCGCCTCTCGTAGGCGGCATTTTCACCGCCCGCCTCATTGAAGGCAACTACCCTGACCATACCGGTATCTGGCCCGATACCGGTGAGTACAACCGGGTCCATTTTAAGGCAAAGGAGTTCCTTGACCTGCTCCCGGGGGTTCTCCCTGTATCCGATGATGCGAAGATCGACATGACGATAAACGGCCGCATCGACATCGAAGCTGAAAGCGTGACAGGCTCCTACAAATGGTTTGTACCGGCTGAGAGCACTCTTACCGGAAAATCCCAAGTGATTACCATCAATTCGAAGTACCTCGTTGACGCGATCAGGGCATATGCTTCATCGGAAGAGATCGAGATCGCCTTTCCTTCCGGGTACGCAGCGATCGTTGTCAACGAACAGGCTCTCATCATGCCCATCAGGCGGTAACTAGAGCCATAATAAGGGCGGCTTGAAGGCCGCCCAATTCAACCGATAAAGGAGATACGCATGATCTATTCCATCGGCTACGCCAGGATGACACCGCAGAACCTGGAGGAAACGCTCCGGGAACGCAAGATTGATCTTCTCATAGACGTCCGTTCTGTCCCCTATTCCAGGAAGGCAGGTTTCAACAGGAAGAGGTTGGAGGAGCAGTTCGGCCTCAAGGTCTACATATGGAAGGGTGACATCCTGGGAGGGAAGTTCGGCCCTGTTCAGGAGGCCGGTATCGACTATCTTCTTCGTCTCGACAAGGAAGGGAAGCAGATCCTCATGTGTCTTGAGAACGATCCCCGGGACTGCCACCGCTATCAGGATATCGGAGTCCGGCTATTGGAGCACGGCATCGACGTTGTTCATCTCCATGACGGCATCGAAGAGACAACATCAGAGATCCTGGAAGGAGGCAAGGCATGAGCTCTACAACGAGATTGCCTATCAGGGATATATTCCCGAATCCCAACCAGCCCAGAAAGGACTTTGACCCGGTGAAGCTTGAAGAGCTCTCCCTATCCATCAAGGAATATGGAGTCCGTCAACCGATCCTTGTCACTCCGAGAAACGGCAGGTACATGATCGTTGCCGGAGAGAGACGCTACCGGGCATCCCTTCTTGCAGGCCTTGCCGAGATGCCGGCAGTCATCGACGAGATGACGGACGCCCTTGTTGAGGAGCTTGCCCTTCTCGAAAACATCCAGAGGGAGGACCTTAACGTCATAGAGATCGCCCTCGCCTACAAGAGCCTCATGGACAGGGGATGGACGGCTCAGCAACTGGCCCGGAAGATGGGTTTCAAGCAGGTCTGGCGCATCGATGAGAAGATATGCCTTCTCAATCTCACCGAGGAGCACAGGCGTCTTGTTATTGCCGGCACCCTGAGTAACGCCCAGGCCCAGGAGATGGCCCGGGTCAGTCCTGATAAGCAGGATATCGTGAAAAGGAAGATCCTCTCCCGGGAGCTTTCTACATACAACAAGCTGAGGGCCTTCGTGGACGGTCTGTTACTTCTCGAGAACCAGGAGAGCATTTTTGTTCTCCAGAGTGTGACGGAAGAGGAGCGGCAATCAATCGACCGTGTCAAGACACTCCTCAATACCATAGAGCGGCTTGTCTCAGAAACCTCATCGGACGTGTTGAAAAAGGCGGCCTACCATTCATCCATCACGCCGGAGCGCTTGGATCTGATCATCGGTCATCTGATGAGAGTGCGGAAACAGCTCCTCGCAGGAAAGGGTATCAAAGATGCCGCCGCGGCATAGATGGTTCCTACCAAGTTTTTTCAATTGAGAGGCTTTTTCGGAAGAAGAGTCAGATAACCGAAGTGGGAGAATGAGCAGTACAACCAGGTGGTCCCGGACTGGCAAACTTTGATATTCAGCTATTTGCCTGCAGGTCTCGCCATCAGCAGGCAGAGTTATAGATGAATGGACCTTTGGGCTAATGAAACGCTTTTTTGGAAAGGCAGACGTCAACTCGTTGGAGGTTACAGGACAAAACTGGCGTAAGAACTGTTGACACGGTGCCATGGTACGGAGTACAAACTCATAAATATCATTATGAGAT
>LVAA01000069.1 GCA_001603955.1 Syntrophobacterales bacterium Delta_02
TATCCTACAAGCATAAAGAACAGGCCATACTTTTAATAAGTTTTACCGGACACTACTGGTTTCAGGACTACAAACAGATACAGACAGTTACTGGCCAGCAGACAATACCTTCAAACGCCAACGGTGATGTGCATGGTGTCGGGTCTTTCTTCGTTCGCTGCGTGGGGTCCGCGTGGGGTGTCTTTGCCGTGCAGCCACGCTATGGATCACACCCGTTATGTGCTTTTCACTCTCGCTGACCTAACATAAGGAAAAGTGTTAAAACGCGAAGAACGTATAAAGTCTCCCCTGATTGAAAGGCGAGTTGTAGACAACTTGTTGACAACTAGTGGTCACCTTGCTATATTGTAGTTGTCAACAAGTTGTCTACAACGGAAACATTATGGCTCAGGATATAAAGAAACTCATTCTTGATAAGCTGGCAAAGGATGGCACGGTCAGAGTCGCGGACATATCCGGTGCTACGGGCCTATCCAGAGCCTATGTCCACAGATTCTTCCAGCAATTGAAAGAGGAAGGCAGGATAGTCCTCATAGGCAAGGCAAACACGGCGCGCTATGTTATGCCTCATACAGGAGGGTCAATAGCGGATATACCCGTGAAGATCCACCGGTTATTGCGCAACAAGGGGCTTCGCGAGAACGTAGTACTCGACAGCATAAAGGACGAGGGGTCCTGGTTTGCCAAACTTGCAAAGAATGTCGGGGAGATAGTCGAGTATTCTTTTACCGAAATGGTCAATAATGCGATCGAGCATTCCGGCACGGACACAATAGACATATTCGTCAGGGAATCGAAGGACCACCTTCAGTTTGAGATCTCTGACAAAGGTGTCGGCATATTCAACAACATAATGGCCAAGAAGGGTCTGAATACCACCCTCGATGCCATTCAGGATCTGCTGAAGGGGAAACAAACCACGGCTCCCGAAGCCCATAGCGGCGAGGGCATATTCTTCACGTCAAAAGTGGTTGATCACTTCAGTATTCGCAGTTCAGGGAAATGGCTGGTCATCGACAATGAAAGGAACGACGTATATGTCAAGGACTCGCCTTTGAAGACCTCGGGCACGAAGATCTCTTACTCAATAAGGTTTGATTCCACCAGAATTCTCTCCGAGGTGTTCCGTAGATACACCGACCCCGACTCTGTGGAGTTCACCAAGACAGCTGTTTCTGTCAGGCTGTACAAGAATAATGTGCAGTACGTATCGAGATCACAGGCAAGAAGGATAGTTGTCGGCCTGGAGCAGTTCAAGACGATAGAACTGGACTTCCAGGGCATTGATACGGTCGGCCAGGCGTTTGCTGATGAGATATTCAGGGTCTGGCACGCGCGCCACCCGGAAATACGGATAATACCCAAAAACATGAACGAGAATGTGGAGTTCATGATAAAGAGGGCCGGATGGGTAGACAACTTGTCGACAACTACGGATCTGAGTAGCAGTATGTAGTTGTCAACAAAGGTGTTAGGGGGTAATCCGGCGGAACTCTGGAGAAGCACTTTTCCCGTAGAACTTCAGTCAGATTTCTAACATTCTCTCAGTCATGTGTTTAATGATTGATTGTAGAAGGAGCGTCCTGGGCGTCTTCCGGGTTCGATTCCCATCCCAGGCATTTGTGATAAGGGAAGGCAACGACGGTTCCAAGTTTCAGGTTTCAGGTTTCAGGTTTCAGGTTTCAGGACTACAAACAGATACGCACAGTTTCCGACCAGCAGACAATACCTTCAAACAGCAACGGTGATGTGCATGGTACCGGGTTTCTCTTGATCTCGGTGCGTGGGGGTCCGCGTGGGGTCTCTTTGCCGTGCGGCCACGCTTCAGATCCCATCCGTTCATGTTCACCTGCCGGCAGCACATGGAAGGCAACTCTGGGGACGCCCCCTCAAAGCTGTTGTCAGGGTATCTCCTATTTCCCAGCCAGCATCTTTGCCGCGGCGCGCATGTAGGCGGGCAACTTGATTTCGCCGTAAGGCGGCACGTAAGGCGTTGCGGAGAACATGACACCGACGAAGTCCCGCTCCGGGTCGATGTAGATGCCCTGGCCCGTGTTGCCGTGCTTGTAGAGGGCGCCATCCTCGAAGATGAAGTCGAACTGGTAAGCGCCCTTGACCGGCCTTTCGGCAAACAGTCCGAGCGCCTGCTCCTCCTTCTTGCCGCCCTTGAAAGCTTTCGGGTCACCACTCGACCTGATCAGGTCAAGTACAGGCTTGGTGACAACCTGCTTGTCGGAAAAGATCTTCCAGCTCGGCGTCCACAAGGTGGCGTAGCGGGCCATGTCCTGCAGGGTGGACGAGATGATACCCAGGTTGAGCGGCTGCCCATCGGGCGCAAGATGTACCAGCAAAGGCATGCGGGCCTTCAAATGGCTCCAGATTTCCTGGCCGATGACGTCCGACACCCGGAACCCGGTCACCCCTTCGATCACCATGCCAAGAACGTGCGTGTTGAGGGAGGAATAGCGGAAGTGTTCGCCCGGCACCTCGCCTTTCAGTGGTTGTGCTTCGCGCAGGACCTGAAGCCAGTCCTCGATTGACACGCTGCGATCGGGGCTGCCGAATACGGACAGGAGGAAGCGAACGAACATCGACCGGGGGTTAAGGATCGACTGGTTGTTCTCCTCGGTATCAAGCCCGGTCGTATGGTTGATCAGGTCGATGACCCTGACCTTGTCCCAGGCTGTGCCGGCAAGCGCCTTGACATAGTGCGTAACGGAGGCGGTGGGATCGATCTTTCCTTCGAGCACAAACTTAGCCGCCAGAAGGCCGGTGAAGGTCTTCGACGCCGAGGACCACAGATGGACCTGGGTCGGCAACATGCCGGGATAGGCCTCATAGACGACCTTGCCCTTGTGCACCATCATCACGCCCTGGTGGCGGAACGTCGGGTGGACGATGTAGTCCTTCAGCTTCAGCGGACCTTTACTGTCCGTCGTGATGGTGATCTCATCGATGCGCGGATCTAGGGCGTAGTCGAAGGGCTTGTATTCGAAATTCGGCACAACGAGATCGGTCCGCATGACCGAGCTGACATTTTCAAGATAGTAGAGCGTGTGATCTCCACCCATCTGAGCATGAAAACTGTTGAAGGCCTTCTGCGCCTGGCTCACGAACTCCTTTGGAAACGGCTTTTTGGCTGCAGTAACAGGGAGCGTAACCTGCGCACCGGGGGCTTTCAACGCTTTCTCAAGAGGTTCCTGGCAAAACGCAGAATTCATGCATGCTAATGGGACCAAAGCTGCACATCCGATCAACAAGATAATGTTCTTCATTTTATTGCCTCCATACTTGTTGTCCCTCACAAGTGATTATAAAGA
>LVAA01000070.1 GCA_001603955.1 Syntrophobacterales bacterium Delta_02
GATTTACGGTGGTTAACAACGGCCTTCTCCGTCCTTCCCCGAAGGGCTGTTTTCGCCGAAACACCGGCGAGAGCCCTTGCATAAGCCCTTGTGGTTTTATATAATTAATTCACCTGTATGGCAAGAAGAAAAGCATGATCGTCAGTTCAACAGGACACGTCGACCGGGATTTCCATGTGACGGGGTTTGCATGGTCGCCGGCCTATCTCTTGAATGGTGTCACGCCAGTGCTGTTCGAGGCCGGTTTCTATTCCATGGGCCCTCTTTACGAAAGAGATATCCGGAAGGTGACGGGCGCCAGGGACCCATCCTTTCTTTTCCTCACCCACGTCCATTACGATCATTGCGGCGCCGCGGCATATTTCAAAAGGGTCTTCCCCGGCATCACGATATGTGCATCGAGACGGGCGAGTGAGATACTCCGCCGCCCTAACGCCATCGAACTCATGACCTCATTGAGCCGCAACTTCACCCGTCTTGCGGAGGCCTTGCCCGATATCGACGGAGACACTATTCTCCATTCGCCGTTCGAGCCCTTCGCCATCGATCACGTTTTCGAGAACGAGGGAACCTTTGACGTCGACCCTTCCCTCCAGGTACAGGTCCTTTTTACGCCTGGACATACCCGGGACATGCTCAGCTACTACATCCCCGAACGCAAGATCCTCATAGCTACCGAATCTGCAGGCTGCCGCAGCCAGACGGGGCGGATAGTCAGCGAGTTCCTCGTCGACTTCGACGCATACATAGCCTCCCTCAGACGCCTTGCCGACCTGGACACGGATATTTTCTGCCAGGGTCATCATTTTGTCTACACGGGTAGCGATGTGGGAGCGTTCTTCGATTCATCCCTGCAGGCGGCCTTCGCATTCCGCCGGCGCGTCATGGAACTGCTTGAAATGGAAAATGATTCGGTGGAAAGAGTCGTCGAACGCATCAAGCAGGAGGAGTACGACCCGAACCCCGGACCCAAGCAACCCGAGCGTGCATATCTCCTGAATCTCAAGACCCGGGTCGCTCATCTGGCGGGCAAGGCGGGCTGATCAGGAAAAAGGGTATTGGGGGGCCGGGGCACCACCGTGCTCCGACCCGTGGCCTTTGGCCCCATACCCCGCAATAATATTGGCTTTAGGCGACGAAAACAGTTGACACGTCATGCCCAATAATAGTTAGATATACGGGCATGTGAATTTTTTAATTTCAACAAAAAATCACTTATAGGAGGGGTAGTATGGACATAAAGACAATCGGAGTATTGGGCGCCGGCGTTATGGGAAATGGTATTGCCCAGGTAGCCTCGATGGCGGGTTACAACGTCATCCTGAGAGACATCGAGGACAGGTTCGTTGAGGGCGGGATCAAGAACATAGACAAGTTCCTGGCCAAGACCGTCGAAAAGGGCAAAATGTCCGCAGACGACAAGGCGGCCATCATGGGCAGGATCAAAGGCACCACCGATATGGGAGCCATGAAGGATGCGGACTTCGTCGTCGAGGTCGTTGTCGAAATCATGGACATCAAGAAAAAGGTCTTTGCCGAACTTGATGAGATAACAAAACCCGAGGTCATCCTCTCCTCGAACACGTCATCCATGTCGCTCACCGAGATGGCAACAGCAACGAAAAGGCCCGACAAGGTCGTGGGCATGCACTTTTTCAACCCCGTTCCCCTCATGAAGCTCGTTGAGGTCATCCGCGGCGTCCAGACAAGCGATGCCACCGTCGCAGCCACGATCGACCTCACGAGAAAGTTCGGGAAGGAGCCCGTCGAGGTCAGGGTCGACATCCCCGGTTTCCTCGTCAACAGACTGATGGTCCCCCACTTCATCGAAGCCATCAAGCTGTACGAGCAGGGCATTGCCTCCAAGGAAGATATCGACAAGGCAGCGAAGCTCGGTCTCAACTACCCCATGGGTCCTTTCGAACTGATGGACCTCACGGGACTCGACATCAATCTCCACGTTCAGCAGTATTTCTATGACAACCTCCCGAAGGAACTGAAATGGGATCCCCCACTGACGCTCAAGAACCTGGTGAAATCAAGCAACCTCGGTCGCAAGAGCGGCAAGGGCTGGTACGACTACTCGAAATAAGACACCGACAAAGGAGGGAAGGCTTCCATGGCCTACGAAACTATTATAGTTGAGAAAGAAGCACCCGTCGGGATCATCAAGCTGAACAGGCCTCCGGTGAACCCGTTGAGCGTGCAGTCCTACTACGATCTCTACGACGCGATCGTCGACTTTGAAAACGACAGCTCCATAGGCGCCATTATCATCACGGGTGATGGCGACAAGGCTTTCGGGGCCGGCCTCGATGTGAAGGACGTCATGGGGAAATCCGCCGTGGAAACACTCGACTTCCTTTGGACAGCTCCCAGGAAGACCTTCGATAAACTGACATCCATTGCAAAACCCACCATCGCCGCCGTCTTCGGCCTGGTACTCGGTGGCGGGTGCGAACTGGCAACCTGCTGTGACTTCCGGATAGCCTCCGAGGACACCATATTCGGAGTTCCCGAGATCAATCTCGGCATAATGCCCGGCTCCGGTGCAACCCAGCGCCTCCCCCGCCTTGTGGGGCTGCCCAAGGCCAAAGAGATGCTCTTCTTCGGCGAAAATGTAAATGCTCAGGAAGCGTACAGAGTTGGTCTGGCCAACAAGGTCGTGCCGAAGGACCAACTGATGGAAGAGGCAAAGAAATGGGCTACGAAGCTCGCCGCCAAACCCAAGGCGGCCCTGGCGCTCATCAAGAAATGTGTCGACACCGGCATGGACACCGATATAGCAACTGGACTGACCCTGGAAATGGACTCTTTCTCGATAGCGTTCACATCCGAAGACGGACGCGAAGGCATCAATGCGTTCGTCGAGAAGAGAAAGCCCAATTACAAGGGAAAATAACGGGCGTAGCGATATTCAGTCAGGAGGGAACAGTACAAACAGGATCAACCGGCGCGCTGCCTGATCGAACAGTCTCACGATTGACAAGAGCCGGAAAAGCGCCCTGATTTAACAAAATATTTAGGAGGAGGTAGCTTCATGAAGACTTTTTCAAAGGTGTATATCCCCTATAACGGCTACTATTCAACCCCGTTCTGCCGTTGGCAGGGGAGTATGCAGAACGAGAACCCGATCGAACTCGGAGCGAAAACGGCAAGAAAATGGTTCCTGGAGAAGAAGAAGGTGGACCCCACCGTCGTCGACTATCTTTACTATGGGGTCTCCATCGCCCACAAGTACCTGTTCTACAGCCATAACTGGGCTGCAGGCATGTTGACCGACAACAAGAAGAACGTGCCCGGTCTCATGGTCAATCAGGCCTGCACAACCTCAACAACGATCCTGAGCCTGCTCGCAAAAGACATCGAACTTGGTGTCTACGATGTGGGTTTTGGTCTCATGTCAGACCGCTGCTCCAATGGTCCGCACACCGTCTGGCCCAACCCCATGGGTCCCGGCGGTGAGGTCCTCCATGAGAACTGGATGATGGACAACTTCAACAGCGACCCCAACGTCACCCCGCCGACAAAGATGGTGGGCACGGCTGAAAACGTCGCCAAGCTGGAAGGGTTCACCAAGGAGCAGTCCGACGCGGTTGTGCTTCGCCGTTATGAGCAGTACATGATGTCACAGGCAAATGACCGCGAATTCCAGAAAAAATACATGTTCCCCGCGGAAGTCATGGTCACCAAGAAGAAGACGAAACTCGTGGAACTCGATGAAGGCGTGACACCCACGAGCGCTGAAGGCCTCGCGAAGCTCGGCCCCGCAGAAAAAGGCGGCATCCACAGCTTTGGCGCCCAGACATTCCCCGCGGACGGCAACGTCGGTTTCATCGTGACCAATCGGGAAAAGGCGAAAGAACTCAGTGCCGATCCCAAGGTCGAGATCCAGGTTGTCTCCTACGGTTATTCCCGCGTCAACCCCGGCTTCATGGCTTCAGCGCCTGTCCCGGCGGCGGAAATGGCCCTTGCCAATGCCGGTCTCAAGATCACTGACATGAAGGTGATCAAGAGCCACAACCCGTTCACCACCAACGACCTCAACTTCGCAAAGAAGTTCAACATCGACGTCATGATGATGAACAACTATGGCTGCTCCCTGATCTACGGGCATCCCCAGGCACCGACGGCCGGCAGGATCATCGCCGAGCTCCTTGAGGAACTTGTCCTGATCGGCGGCGGCTACGGCCTCTGGGCAGGTTGCGCTGCTGGCGACACCGGCGCATCCATGATCTTCAAGGTTGGTTAACATCTGAGTTGGCATACCGTGAACCGCCCCCCTGAGAACGGGGGGCGGTTTTTTCTTTCCCATGTATTTTGTTTAATGGCACGGCAAAATAGTGTACAATCATCATCAATATGTTCAAAAGGTATATCGCGTTAGTCCTGCTTGCGGCGCTGATCTTTCCCTTCAGTGCCGCCCTCGCCAAAGACTATGTCGTCAGAAAGATCATCGACGGAAACACGGTCCAACTTGAATCGGGGGAGATCGTTCGGTACATCGGCGTAGCCACCCCGGAACTCAATAGAAAGGAAGGCGGAGCGGAGTTCTACGCCAGGCAGGCCGTCGGCTATAACAAGAGGCTCGTCTTCATGAAGAAGGTCAGACTCGAATTCGACACGAAGAAGAAGGACGAAAAGGGACATCTCCTGGCCTATGTCTTCGTCAAGAAAACCTTCGTCAACGCCGATCTCATCAGGAACGGCTACGCGCGGGCGGATGTCTCCCGCCCCAACGTCAAATACAGAGACACCCTTCTCGAGGCCCAGAAAAGAGCGAAGGCCGATGACAAGGGCATATGGTCCGAGAAGAAAGAAGACACGGAGAAGTATTATATCGGCAACAAGAGAACGTCCAGCTTTCACAGGCCGACGTGCAAGATGATCGAAAAGATTCCCGAGAAATCCAGAATTATCTTCCATAACAGGAGCGATGCTATTAAAATAGGTTACGTACCATGCAAGATCTGCAAGCCATGACCGAGGAGTACCTTAGATACTGGGGCCTTGACCACCATCCGTTCCTGCTTGCCCCCGATGGAAGCATGATGTGTGTGACGGGTCAGTATTTCGAATGCTTCGAGCGTCTTAAATATGCCATAAACACAAACAAGGGCGGTGTTGTCGTCGCCTCCGAGGACGCCGGGCTCGGCAAGACCACCATCCTTCTCAAGCTGATCGACGAAATGAAGGCCGAATATGGTTCCCATTTCCGGTATGCCTTCGTCGATCACCCCACGCTCACCGCCGATCAGATGATCGGCCAGATCACGGGTCTCATGACCGGTGAAGTACCGGCAGAGGACAAGCTGAGAAACCTCACGACCCTGAAGAACGCCCTGATAGAGGCACGACAGGAAGGGGGCAAGAGCATCATCGTGATCGATGAGGGGCAGATGCTCTGCGAGGCCCGGAATGTCCTCCAGGAGCTCCGGGTGCTCATCAACCTCACCCACAACAACGAGTATCTGCACACCTTCATCCTCTCCGGGCAAAAGGCCCTCTGGGACACCCTGCAGGAGATGCCGGAATTCTGGCAGAGACTTCCTGTCCGCTACTACTTCACACCACTAAGGTTCGAGGAAACACGGGAATTGATCAGGTACCGTCTCAACAAGGCCGGCCTCGATGTTGCCCGGGAGATATTCGCCGATGACGCCCTCGAGATCATCCACAAGTATTCCAAGGGGCTTCCCCGAACGATCATCGCCGTGTCCGATCTTGCCCTTCTCAACGGCTATAACGACAAGACCCGGAAGATAGGTTTCAAGGAGGTTTCCAAGGCCATCAACTCCATGAGCGGAAGGGGCGAGAGTCTGCCCTACATCGTTGCCGACAGGGGGGAAACACCTAAAGAGAGTGTGAAGGCACCCAACGAGACGGCCGCGGCGGCGGCGCGCAACCCGGCGCCTCCCCTGGAATACGTCTCACACAACGCCAGCGACACTTTCTTCAACTCGAACTCCCATCAGTACCTGAAACCCGTATTGATAACGCTGCTCATACTGCTCTTCGTCTTTATCGGAGCGGCAGGATACCGTTTCGTTCTGGCCACGAAGCAGCCGCAAAACACCGTCATCATAAAGGAGGTCCCGAAACCGGAAGTACCGAAAGAACCGGCCGTCGAGAACGCTCAGTCAAAAGATCAGCAGGAACCGGCCGAAACCCCTCCCCAGGCCGCCCAGGCCGACACCGCCCCCGAAAAGGATGTGATAGCCGCCTTCAGGGACGAAATGAAGAAGAAGAACGAATCCACCCGGAACCGTGTCGCCGTCGTCAATGCGTCGGCCGCCAACGTCCGGAGCGGTCCCGGTTTAGAGTCCCCGCGGATCCTCACCATCGTCCAGGGCGAGATCCTGCCCATCCTCGATGAACGCAGCGACAGCACGGGAATGAAGTGGTACAAGGTAAGCCTCTACGGCAACCGCACGGGCTGGATAGCTTCGATAGTCGCAACGGCAACGACAAAGTAAAGACCGTTTCAGGTTCCAAGCTCCAGGTTTCAGGCAAAAGACAGTTGCGGGTTCCGGGTTGCGCGTTTCGGGCTGTAAAGGTTCCTGTTGTAAAGGTTCCTGTTGTAAAGGTTCCTGTTGTAAAGGTTCCTGTTGTAAAGGTTCCTGTTGTAAAGGTTCCTGTTGTAAAGGTTCCTGTTGTAAAGGTTCCTGTTGTAAAGGTTCTGTAAAGGTTCGGATCCTACCGGAAACTTAACATCTTTGTCTTTCACTTGAAACCTGGAGCTTGAAACCTGAAACGGTCTTTATCCCCTGAGGACTCTCTTGTCCCCTTTCCTGATCGTGAGCTTGATCTGGTCGAGGTATTCGAGGAGGGGTATGAGGAATTTTCGTGAGAGGTTGAGTTCCGATTTAAAATCGGAGGGACCCATTTCCTGGTGGTCGCGGAGATAGTTCGTGGCCTTCTTCTTTACCTCTTCGATCATGTCCCGGTGGAAATACATGTCCTGGCCCACCTTCACCGCCCCGCCCCTGAAAACGAGGCGTTCGAGAAGCTCCCGCGCGTTTTTCTCTGTGACACCGACGATTCCCGCGAGGTCCTTCAGTCCGGGGGGAGTGAACCCCGCCGACAGGAGAGCAGCGAGAACGCGCTTTTCAAATTCATCGGTCTCGCTGGTACCCTGGGCGTGGTCCCGGGACCTGACACGGTCTTTCTCGACCACGATGAGACCGGCGGCAACGCATTCATCAAGAGCTGCCTGAAACACCTGGACGTCGGCAACGGGAAGGCGCGACCGCAGCTCTTCCTTCGGGATACCGATCTTCAAGGGATTTGCCTTGTGATACTCCCCGACAAAGGAAACAACTTTCTCCTGATACGCGTCGAAATAATGCTTGTGCAGGTATGTCTTTCCGACGAGGGTCGCGACTGTCTCCTTCCGGAGGACCTCTCCTATCCTGTCGACGGAAGGCATGTCCTTTCCGGTGAGTATGGAGAGGTTCTGTTGTCTGACCCCTTGAAAACCGCCCTTCAGTATGTGATAGCCCGCCTTCTCGAGATCTGTCCCCGCACTCAGGATGCGGTAGATCTTCCCGAGCTCACCGGTCTTTCTCTTATGTCTCGCGGGCATAATGTCGAGCACTTTTCCGCCCCCTACCGTCTGGATGGCATAGGAACCTCGCAGAATGAACCTGTCGCCGGGAAGGACGACGATGGGTTTCTTGAAAACGAACTGCACGAAAAGTTCCTGGCCCGGTTCGATCTGGTCGCTGTCAAGCAGGACGAGACGCGCCTCTTCCTGTGTCGTCGCGATATGGAAGCGCAGTATGCTGTCGTGGCGTATCGGTTTTATGGGAAGCTTCAGAAGCTTCAACGAGGCATCGATCCTTGATGCGAGCAAAAGCGTATCGGGGCGAGCCACCATGCTCCCCCTCTCCACGTCCTGCCTGTCAAGCCCCTGAAGGTTGAGGGCGATCCTCTGACCCGCGCTGGCCTCCTTCACGTCCTCGTGATAGGCCTGTATGCTGCGCACCCTTGCCTTCCTGGTGAAAGGGAACAGCTCCACTTCCTCTCCCGCGGCAAGGGACCCTGAGATGCAGGTACCGGTGACAATCGTTCCGAGACCCCGCAGGGTAAAAACCCTGTCAACGGGCAACCGGAATATGCCTTCTCTTGATTTCTCTTCGACCTGGGTCGACACCTCACGGAGCATGGCCTTCAGAACATCCAGGTTCTCCCCTGTCGCCGCGGACACTGCTATGACAGGGGCATTCTCAAGCGCCCTGCCCTTGAGAAAATCCCTGATGTCCTCTTCCACGAGCTCGACCATTTCCTCATCGACGAGGTCTTTCTTCGTAATGACCACAATACCCTTCGTGAGCCCCAGTATCTCGCATATGTCCAGGTGCTCCCGGGTCTGCGGCATGACCCCTTCATCTGCAGCAACGACGAGAAGCACCGTATCGATACCCCAGGCACCTGCCACCATGTGACGCACGAACCTTTCGTGACCCGGGACATCGACGATACCGACAAGCAGATCGTCATCAAGACGCCAGTGAGCAAAGCCAAGCTCCGTCGTGATGCCCCTCTCCTTCTCTTCCTTGAGGCGATCGCAATCAATACCCGTAAGGGCCCTGATCAGGGTCGTCTTCCCGTGATCGATATGGCCCGCGGTGCCGACAATTATACGTTTCATGACAGGCTAAGACTATACCACGAATGGGGCGCGCAGGGAAAGGGTTGAGGAAGGGGAAAGAAAGGGGGCGGAAGAAGGAGCCATCGCGGAAAAATAGGACCAATAGGATATAGGACCTATAGGACATATGAGACCTATAGGACGAAATAGGACCTATAAGACCACGGCCACCGGCAACAGAGGCCCCATCCTCCGTCCTATAAGCCCTATATGTCCCATAGGTCCTATTCTTTCCTATAGGTCCTATTCTTTCCCATAGGTCCTATCAAGACCCCGCCCCCTGCCTCCATCCCCCATCCCCTATCACCCGTCTTTTCCTCATTGACTTGCCCCCATCTTTATGATTAATAAAGGTCATGGAAAAGATAAAGACCGTATACAGTCCCAGGTTTCTCACCGACTATCCCAGCGTGGATTGCGAGAGTCCCGACAGGGTAGAGTTCATTCGTTCGAAGATCAAGGACATAGCCGAGTTCATCGAGCCCGAGCCCTGCACCCTGTCGGACCTTGCGCTGTGCCACAGTGAAAGCCTTATCAAGACCGTTGCACGCACCAAAGCGGTCTACGATGCGGCGATCCTTGCCGCGGGGGGTGCCATGATGGCCGCGGAAACGGCGCTCAGGGAACCCTGTTTCGCGCTCGTCAGGCCGCCCGGCCATCATGCGGGTCACAATTTCAACGGTGGTTTCTGTTTCTTCAACAATATGGCCCTTGCCGTCAAAAACCTCCTCGCGCATGATACCATCGAAAACGCCCTCATAGTGGACATCGATCTCCACTATGGCAACGGGACCCATGACATCGTACGCTCCGACCCGCGCATCACCTTCAGGAACATCGACGCCCGTTCCCGGGAGGCATTCTTCAAGGACTTGGAGGAGGCCCTTTCGGATGCCGGCAGCTACGACATCCTGGGATGTTCCGTGGGGTTCGACACCTATATCCGGGACTGGGGCGGAATGCTGTACGGGGAGGATTATCACAAAGTCGGCTCTTCTCTCATTTCGGCAAATAGCCGCCTCTTCTGCGTCCTTGAGGGAGGATACTACGTGGCCGATCTGGGGACGAACACGCAATTCCTCCTTACGGGTATCCTCAAAGCTTGTTCATAGCCTCCGTTCTTGCATTTGTCACCGGCATATATGCGGAGGCCTTCCATCAACTAACTTTTCCAGCCTTGCTTATCAGCCTCGTTGCCCTCGTCGTTCTCACCCACTTCCTGCTCAGGAAGGGGCACCTTCGGCTTACGGGCACGGCGCTCGTCATTTCCTTCGTCCTCGCCGGAATGCTCAGACTGGCCCTGGTGTCTCTTGACCAACTTCCCCCCATCGTCGACACGGGGCCTTCACTTTACCGGGGCACCATTGTCGAATCATCAAAAAGCTCAAAGGTCATCGAGATCGAAGAACCCAGGCATCTCTCAGGCATACGGGCGCTCATCCGCATTGAGCACCCTTCCGTCACCGGACACAGGGTGACCGTGCTTGGCACTCTGAAAGATATCGCCGCCACCTTCAAGAACCCCCACCAGATCTCGTGGAGATGGGTGAAGAAACTTGAAGGGACCTTCTGCGAGATCCGTGGAGAGATCCTGTCCGACCGGCCGGGAAAGAGAATGATAGACGGGTGGAGAAGGTATCTCGCCGGGAAGGTCGATGAAAGCGGTGCCGCGCATGCTCCGATCGTGAAGGCCCTGACCATCGGCGACACCGCAGGTATTGACGACAACACCAGGGCCCTCTTCCTCGAGACGGGGACCTCACATGTCCTGTCCATATCCGGATCACACTTCGCAGTCGTGGCCGGCTTCTTTTTCTTCATCGCACGGTTTGCCTTCCGCGCCTCTTCCCGAATGCGCCAAAAGGGGACCGATCGCAGATGGGCCGCCCTTTTGACCATACCCTTCACGGTTCTCTTCATGTTTGTCGCCGGCTGCAGCCTTCCCACCATACGCGCGACGATCATGATAGTCATTTACATGTCAGCGCTCTTCTTCGAACGCGAGGGACACACCCTGAACGCGCTCTTCCTCAGCGCGCTTATTATACTCCTCATATTTCCCCATTCGCTGTTCTCCCCTTCCTTCCAGTTGACGTTCATCAGCGTTCTCTTCATCATCCTCACCGGGCGGGTCATCCACCCCCTTCTCGTCAAGACCGGTCGCCTGGCCCGATGGTTTCTGTCCCTGACCGCCGTGGGCCTGGCGGCTACGATCGGAACCCTGCCCGTGGTCCTCTACCATTTTCATGGCTTCAACCCCTTGAGCTTTGTCCACAATCTGGTCGCTGTCCCTCTCATGTGTCTTGTCTCCACTCCTCTCGCCCTCGCCGGTCTCGTCGCACCCTTTGGCGGATACCTCCTGCGCTTGTCGGGAGAGGTGATCGGGGTTGCCGTGACCACGCTGGACACATTGAACCGGGGATATATCTACCCTGTCGTACGCCCGAACCTTCCCGAAGCGCTTCTCTACCTCGTTGCCCTGCTCTCCCTTCTCTTTATCCGCCAGAGATCCGTACGCCTCGCCTTCATCGCCGTCGTCCTCCCCCTCCTTATCATCGCCGGCCTCGTCACGTGGCAGAAGCGGTTTCACAACGCCGAACTATGTGTCAGCTACATCGACGTGGGGTTGGGTGACGCCATGCTTGTGGAGGCGCCCCGCGGTGTACGCCTCCTGATCGACGGTGGAGGTCTTCACGGCACCGGCTTCGATACGGGCAGGTCGGTCATCGCTCCCCTCCTCCTGGCGAAAAAGATAACGACCCTGGACTACGTGGTGAACAGCCACCCCCACGAGGACCACATCGGGGGACTGCGCTTCATTCTCAGTCATTTCGGCGTCAGGACTTACATGGGCCTGACGGGTCCCGCGGCGCAGCCCTCCATGAAGAATATCGCGGATATCCTGAGGAAGCGGGGCATACCCTCGCTCCACCCGGCCGCAGGCGATGTTCTTTCCTTCCCCCTGGGGTCCGGCATGTCAGTCCTTACACCATCGGGCACGACCTCTCAGGACAGTCTGAACGATGCCTCTCTCGTCCTGAGAATGACCCTGGGCGACAGGAGCTTCCTCTTCACGGGAGACATCGGGGAAGAGGTCGAAAACACGCTGGTCCTGTCCCCGGCACCGCTCAGGTCTTCTGTACTGAAGGTGCCCCACCACGGAAGCCGCCATTCCAGCACCATCCATTTCATCCGTGCCGTCAGGCCCGACCTGGCCGTCCTGACCGTCGGCCCGGGCATCCGCGGCATACCTTCCCCGGAGACGATCGCCCGATATGCCTCTCTGTCCGTTCCTCTCTACCGGACCGACCGCGACGGTTGCATCACTGTTTGTACTGATGGTAGAAAATTGACCGTGAAGAAAGAGAACTGAAAATCTTTCCCCGCCCCCTGCGACCTGACGGCGGATCCCCGTATTTAGCCTTCAATGACCTTCTTCAGCTTCTCATCCAGTTCGCTCGAATCGTAGGGTTTTGTCAGCACTTCCTGGAAACCGTACTCCCGGTAATCAGCCACAACGGGGTCGTTGAGATATCCGCTCGATATGATCGCCTTGACCCCGGGGTCGATACGTATGAGTTCGCGCAAGACCTCCTTGCCTCCCAGGCTCCCCGGGATGGCGAGGTCAAGGATGACCGCATCGAAAGGACTCTTCAGTTCCATGGCCTGCTTGTAGATACTTACCGCCTCTTCCCCACCTTGCACCGTGGTTACCGTGTAGCCAAGATACTCGAGAAGTTCCTTCCCTATCTCAAGGACAAGCTCCTCGTCATCAAGAAGAAGCACTCTGCCCTCACGCGTACCGGCCGGCCTGCGGGCCCCGGCCGCCTCCTGTGCCGTCTCCTGCTTGTATGCGGGGAGGTTTACGTGGAACACGGAACCCCGTCCCTTCGTTGACTCGATGGAAATGCTGCCGTTGTGCTTTCTCACTATCGCGTATGAGATGGCGAGACCGAGTCCGACCCCTTTTTCCGAACCCATACCCTTCGTCGTGTAATAGGGGTCAAAGACCTTAGGGATGTCCTCGGGCGCTATACCGGTCCCCTCGTCGGCTATGGATATCCTCACGTGGTCCTCGGTCATGAGGGGCAGCCTGTCCTCGGGGGAGATGCTCACGTTCCTGACGGTCACGGTGATCTTCCCGCCCGCCGGCATGGACTCTCTCGCGTTTCTCAGGATGTTCTCGATAACTTGCCTGATCTGGTCCTCATCGGCCTCGATGGGAAGGAGGTCGGGGGATATGTCGTAGACGCAATTGATGGGGAAACCGCGCAACGCGCGCTCCGCGACGGTTCTTACCAGAACGCCCGGCTGGACGATGCTCCGAACGGGATTCCCTCCCCGGGAAAAGGTCAGGAGCTGCTGCGTCAGCGCCTTTCCCAGAAAAGCGATCCTCTCCGCCTCGTTGAGGTAGTCCATCAGCCGTCCGTTATCGGGTGTGTGCATCCTGGCAAGAGACAGGTTGCCCACGATGGCCATGAGAAGATTGTTGAAATCATGGGCAATGCCACCGGCCAGGGTCCCCAGGGACTGAAGATTCTTCGCCTTCAGGATATCCTCTTCCATCCTCTTCTGTTCGCTGATATCTATGATGACGCCCACAATGCCGCCCACGCTCCCGTCCTCGACCGTCAGCGTCGCCTTCTTGTTGAGGTCGTAGTGCACCGTGCCGTCCTGGCGGATGGATCTCATCTCGTACGACCTGACCCCGGGTTCGGCAAGGAGCTCCTGGTCCATGGCGTGATGCGCCTCGGCCTCTTCCCGCCTCAAGGGCAGCTGGAACACATCCTTGCCTATGAACTGTTCGTCGGAAACACCGAAGTATTCACGAAAGGCCCTGTTGCAGATAAGATAGACCCCCCTCGCGTCCTTGTAATAGACAGGACTGGGGATATTGTCAATAAGCGCCTGAAACATGTGAGGCGTTTTGGAAAGAATCTCTACGAGCGCTTCCAGTGTTAACTCTCGGATTCAAAAGAATCTTTTACAGCTATGGTATGACTTCTATCACAAAAGAACTACAACGGTCTATAGAAAAAATGTTGGCCTGGAAGGTGGAGCCCGAAGGCGGCTGACTACGCGGCAAACCCGCACCTCTCGTAGATCACACCGTACCTCGCACCAGCCGCACTGACCGTCACCCGCTCAAACCGCCCGTGCTCCATGATCTCCCTCAGAATGACCGCGCCCTGGACGATTATATCCTCCCTGCCGGGCTCCATCCCCGTGACGTGTCTTCTCTCATCGCTCGTCAGTCCGGCCAGGAAAGATATCAATTCCCTCAACTGCCCGAGTCCGATGACGAAACCGTGCACGATCCCCTTGTCGTACGTCCCGATCCCGGCAACTATGGCGGCGATGTTCGTCACCGTCCCTCCCGTCCCGACCAGGGTGCTCCCGTCTCGGCAGGCCACCGGGGAAAGATGTTCCCTTATGTACGCAACGACGCGATCCATCTCTTCCTTGACGGGAGGATCATGGGAGACAAAGGCGTCGGTAAGCCTGACACTTCCCATCGGCAGCGATACGTATCCGCCAAAGTCCCGGTCAGTTCCACCGATCACTTCCGTGCTCCCTCCACCAATGTCGACTATGGTCATGTCCGGCACCCGCACGCTGTGATCGTCACGCACGGAAAGATATGTGTAGCGCGCCTCGTCCCGGGCGCTTATCACTTCCACGTCGAAACCGAAGACATCTTTCACGGAAGCCAGGAACTCGCCACTGTTCGCCGCTTCCCTCAACGCGGCGGTACCCACGCAGGAGAACCGTTCTACGCCCTGCGATGTCATGATATGGACATACCGCCTGAGTCCCTCCATCGTCCGGGACATCGCGGGGCCGCTCAGGCGGCCTGAGTTCGCGAGCCCCTCACCGAGTCTCACGATGGTCGACATGTCCACGATATCGCGGAACACCTTTCCTTCGTGATCCCATTCCGCGATGGCGAGGAGGATCGTATTGGTACCGATATCAACGGCGGCATATTTCATTTGACAACCTCAAGAGAAACCCCATAAGATACGGGTCATGGATTCCGGCAGCCTGTCAGCGATGAACGTGAGCGGTCTCGCCGCCTTCGCGTCGGGTCTTCTCTCCTTTTTCACACCCTGCATCCTACCCCTTGTCCCGTCGTACCTTATCTACATCAGCGGTATAACGGTCAGCGACATAGCCTCTCCCACGAAAGATCACAGAAAGAGGGTGTTCCTTCACTCCCTCAGCTTCATCCTCGGCTTTTCCTTCGTCTTTGTGGCCCTGGGCGTTTCCACGTCCCTGCTGGGCGGTTTCTTCGCCGAGTACCAGGCATTCATCATACGCCTCGGCGGGATTATTCTCATCGTCCTCGGCCTGTTCTATCTCGACATCATAAAGATATCGTTCTTCAACCGCCAGCACATGATGCAGCTCGAACAGAAGCCCGTCGGCCTCGCCGGCTCCTTCGTCGTGGGCCTGACCTTTTCCCTGGGCTGGACACCCTGTGTGGGCCCGGCGCTCTCTTCCATCCTGATCGTGGCATCCATGGCCGGGAAAACCCGCCACGGAACTTATCTGCTTTCGCTCTATTCGCTGGGGCTCGCGATACCCTTTGTCATCTCGTCACTTCTCTTTGACAAACTGTTCATTCTGCTGAAGAGGTTCGGCTTCATCGCCCGCTACGCCGTGAAGGTGCTCGGTGTGCTCCTCATCCTCCTTGGCCTTCTCATGGTCAGTTCTTATTACAACACGCTGAATCTCTGGATAGAGGCATTGCTCCCGTCGGGGGTGTGACCCCGGGGTCTGAAGCGACGAAAGGACTACAGGTCAAGCTCCTGGAACTCACTCTGGAAACGTTCCTTGAACTTCTTTATCACCCTGTTCTCGATCTGCCTCGCCCTCTCCCGTGAGATCTTGAACTGCTGCCCGATCTCCTGCAGGGTCAGCGGTTCCTCGGCCATGATCCGCTGTTCGAAGATGAAGACCTCCTTCGGATTCAGTCCTTTCTTGAATTCCTTCACCCTCTGCGCCAGTATCTCCCGTTTCTCCTTGCCCGAAACCACCTCTTCGACATCGTCCCCACCCTTGATCATGTCCATGATGGTATCATCGCTCTCGTCGTGGATGGGCGAATCGAGAGAGACGTCGGTAAAGGCCAGCCTCTTCTGCATCTCCTCTATCTCTTCCTCCTTCACATCGAGATTGCTCGCAAGAAGCGCCGGGGCAGGGAACATCCCGAGGGCCTCCAGCTTCTGCTTCTCCTTGTTTAGGCGGTAGAAAAGCTTTCTCTGGCTCTGCGTCGTTCCCACCTTGACGAGGCTCCAGGAATCCATGATGTACTTCAGTATGTACGCCCGTATCCAGAATGACGCGTACGTGGAAAACTTGGTCCCTTTGTAGGGATTGTACTTCTTCACGGCGTGAAGGAGACCGACGTTCCCTTCCTGGATCAGATCAAGGACATTGAGGTAGGTGTTGTAATATTCCAGTGAGATCTTCACCACCAGCTTGAGGTTCGACATGACGAGTCTCTGGGCCGCATCCCGGTCCTTGTCCTCGTAGACCTTCCGTGCTACCTCGAACTCCTCTTCCCTCGAAAGGACGCTGTACCGCGAAACCTCGGAGAGATACTTTCTCAGGGGGTCGAAGGTGGTGGGAAGCGAACTGTCTTCAGCCCGCTGGTTCGCCGGCTGTTTTTCGAGGATCCTGTCGTCGTCCATTGTGACAAACCTCTATTCGGCCCGCACCTGTACCAATTGGCCCACGATGCTCACCGCAATTTCCTGCGGCGTTTCGGCATGGATGGAAAGGCCAATGGGGGCGTAGACCCGGGAGATGGCCTCGTCTGAATAGCCCGACTGGCGCATGAGGTCGAAGATCATCTGCACCTTTCTCCTGCTCCCGATCATGCCGACATACCGGGCGTTCCTGGAAAGGGCCGTCCGCAGGACATCGGCGTCGTGAGAATGGCCCCGGGTGACGATGACGACAAATTCATTTCCCGTGAAGGTGAGTGAGTCGAACGCCTCGATAAAGTCCCGCACGATGATCTGTCCGGCATCGGGAAATCGCTCACTGTTGGCATATTCCTGCCTGTCGTCGATGACGACCACGTTGAAGTCGACCATGTCAGCTATCCGTGCGATGAACTGCGACACGTGACCTGCCCCGAACACATATAACCTGGTGCGGTCGAAGAGGGGTTCGACGACGAGCCTGCCTTCACCGACGATGACCGGCCGTCTCTCCCCAAGAAAACGCAGGTAATCCGCGGCACTATGCTCGTCGATTGGATCTCCCGTGACTGTGAGCCCTTCTTCCACGAGGGTCTTCGTGAAAACCTCCGTGGCCAGGCCCGTCACGACAACGCCCTTCGCGCCTTTTTGCTCCAGTTCGGCAAGGCGGGCATAGAGCGGCCCGTGCGACGGTCTCACAGGCTCCAAGAGGACGTCAACATTCCCTCCGCAGAGCATGCCGTGCTCCGCGACGGTCTTGGAATCCATTCTCATGTGGAAGATGGAGGCCCCATCCTCGTTCATCTTCCCCGCCGCTTCTTCCTGCACATACCGTTCGAGCAATCCCCCGCCCACGGTCCCGAATGACCGTCCCGTTTCGTCTATGTACATCTTCGCCCCGACATCGCGCGGCGCCGATCCCGAGCGGCTGATAACCGTGGCGAGAACCCCCCGGCTGCCCGATTCCAGGTGTTTCCTGATAATCTGGAATATGTTCATCTGCAATCCCTGCGACATCCCGGGACGTAACCTTAAGTCTGCCCGGGACCTCTGTTATACTCGTGGAGGATCGCCTCCAGCACCCCGCCTCCGATCCCCCGGGCCTTGTCGGAAATCGTGTAGCAGTACTCCTTCCTCGCCCGCGGGTCCACATCTCCCACTTTTTCGCGGACCTCGACATCCATCTCCCGGATGAGACCCCTGAGCACCCCGTCGAAGGGGGAATAGACCGGCTCATTTCCGACATAGAGAACGAGGTCGCCCTTCTTCACCTCATCGCCCATCTGGTGAACGTGCTTCACCGGTCCCGCCACCGGGGAGCGAAGCACCCTTTCCTTTCCCACGCCTTTCATTTCGCCCGGTACACCCGTGTAGGGTTCGGCCATGCCATCATAGATCACCCGACCGAGATCATGCCCCCGGTTGCTCTCCACCACGGCATGAACGTCCCGCGGAGCCGTAAAACCGGGGCCTACTCCTATAACAAAGGACGCCTCGTCCTTTTTCGTCCCGAGATTCCTCTTGGCCATAATGGCGTCAACAACGACATCCGGAGAAAGCGCCGTAACGCTTTTCCATCCCGGGTCCACGACGACGGCAATCCGGCCCGTTTCCCAAATGGCATCCGACCGGGAGGCATCATCCGCCAGCTCACCCGTGATGCCCTCGACCTCAACGACACCATCATGGATAGCCTCGCAGAAAGAAACAAACCGCCGGACACACAGGGGTCTTGCGATATCGAGCATGACAATACGCCGTATCCCCGCCCGGTGAAGCCTGTGGGCAATGCCCGACGCCATCTCCCCGGCCCCCTTTATGACCACGGACAGTTGAGCAACACTCTTTACCTCAGTCGGCACTTCTTTGAACCTCCTCTGGCTGGCAATCTCAGAACACGCCCTTTTCGACCCTGTATCCCCGTTTTCTCAGAAGCTCCAGGTCTTCCCCCGTATCGATATCGAAAAGGATACCTTCGTTGCCTTCTATAAATAGCACATCTGCGCTGTGCTTTTCTATAACTTCGCGGAGCCCCCTGTCCCCATCGAGGAGTCTCATCTCTTCCCTGTAAGGCCCCTGACTCATGAGCACCGGGTGGCCCTTCATTCCATCGCAGACGGGAACGATGATCCCCTTGCCCGAGTCGCGATACCTCTGCACCATCTCCGTCAGGAGTTCCTTCTCTACAAAAGGCTTGTCCCCAAGGTGAAAGAAGACCGCCGTTGCATCAGTTATCCATGGCAGGGCCGCCCTCACAGAGCTTGACATCCCCTGCCGGTGCTCTTCATTCCGGATCACCCTGACATCCAATCCCTCGAGAGCCGATGTGACAGGCGCGACATCGCTTCCTGTAACAACGATGACCTCACCCAGGGCAGCCTCGACGAAAGGGGTCGTCGCCCTGCGGATGACGGGTTGGGAATCTATTCTCAGGGTCAGCTTGTTGAAGCCGAGCCTCCTCGATGACCCGGCGGCAAGGATTACGGAATAGATACCGGATAAGATAAGGGTCCCGTTAGCGGTCACTCTTCCAACCTTCTCCCATCGTCCTGCGCAAACCTTCGACGAGACTGTCGACATCAACGCCGTGGACCTGGGCGCCCTGCTCAATGGTCTCGAAGAGGGCAGCCTCGCATCCGGCACATCCCAGCCCGAACTCCTCGAATACCCTGGCAGTCTGCGGACATTGCGCAAGGACTTCCCGAATGGCCGTCCTCTTGTCGATCATTCCTTACCCTCCGGCCCTCATCGTGGTAAACGCGCTGGTTCAGCTGTTCAAAAGACATCTGCGGAAAATATGAAGATATCGGTATCCTTCGACTTCCATGCGTCTTTCGGAAGGCCCGCCTTATAGCAGGTGTACTCCAGGAACTCCATCCTGTCCCACTTCTGCTCCGTCGCCACCTGGGGGAGCAAAAGCCCCGAATGCACTCCCTTCTCTATGTAAAGGCCATGGACACCGACCACTATCTCGTCTATGTCCTTTATCTTCTTCATCGGTGTCAGGACCGAGATCTCGAAATCGATGTCCTTCCACTCATCCTTCGTAACAGGCTCGAACCTGGGATCGTTGAAGGCCGCCTGAATTGCCATTTCCTTCACCGTCTCGTGAAGCGGAAGGTACCCCCTCACGTATCCGATGCATCCCCGCAGGTTACCGGAGTTCTTGATCGTCACAAAGGCGCCGCACCTGTCCTCGAGCGGCCCCGTCAGATCAACGGGGGTCGCTTCCCTGCCAAAGAGAACGCCTTCAATGGAGTCTCTGACGATCGCCTTGAGTTTCTCTCTTTCTTCAGCAGAAAGTGTCATCCGTCCGTCCGCGGCGGTCACCTCTCAAAGAACACCGCCGATACATATCCTACTACGCCGCTACGGTCCCCCGACACATCGCCCGAATTAGCATATTTCAGTACCCTGCTGTCCTCAGCCCCGAGTTTCCGGGCCGCCATCATGGCAGTGATCATTGGTCCCGCTCCACAGGCCTGTGCCTTCTCAGAGCGCGTATCCCTGATCATTGCCGGGATGTCGAAGTCCCTGAGATGCCCCACCGTGACGGCATCGATCTTCACGGCTGAAGCATACGGATAATAATGGGAGAGGTCCGTGCTCGCCACGATGAGATAGCGCATCGGGGAAACCGAGACCATCTCTTTGAGGGCATCGGACGCCTTCTCGTACAACTCCTCCGTCGCCGCCCCCATGAGCAGGGGGAGGAGCAGGAAATCCTTGAAGACACACTGGAGGAAAGGCAACTGGACCTCCAGGGAGTGCTCCGCCTTGTGGACGTTCCTGTTGGCACTAAAAACATCCCTCGTTTCGAGGAGTTCCCCGGCCCCTTTCTCGTCGATCCCTATGTCCCCCAGCGGCGTCCTGAAGCTCCCCGTCTCCCACAGGGCCAGGCCTTCAAAATACGCCCTGTGGCTCGGGGCAATGACGATGACGCTGTCGACCTCGAGACGGGAAACGGCCTTGTATGCAAAAGCCGCCACCTGTCCCGAATACACGTACCCCGCATGGGGAGAGACTATCGCGTGGACGCGCCCGGGAATCGGCTCGACCTCGGCCCCCTTCAGATAGGTCTCTATATCCTTTCTCAGTAGCACCGGGTCATCGGGATAGAACATCCCGCTCACTGAAGGTAAGCGTACCGTTGTCATCCTCCCGTCCGTATCAGTTCATTATATCATATGTCGCCGCCGGGAGCGCGGCTTTTTTGTCAATCCCGCGAAGGCTATGTGCTATAATACATCCTGTGATCGTCAAGGACATCTTCCGGCAAGTGAGTTCCCATGCCTCCTGTTTCCTTATCCCGGTTCTTCTGTTCCTCACCTTTGCCTTCCCGGACCATAGCCTTGGCGAGCCGGACAAACCCGTCATAGGAGCCGAAGAATACGTCAGGATATTGCCGTACGGGTTCACCCTCCCGGCGCGTATCGACACGGGAGCCGCAACAACATCACTCGACGCCAGGAACATATCCGTGGAGGACTCTACCGTGACCTTCACCCTCCCTCCCAAATGGGGAGGCGCCACCCTCACCGCCCCGATCGTCGACTGGAGGTACATCCACACCTCCAGGTCGCGCGAGAAGCGGCCCGTCATTGAACTGGAACTGCGCATCGCCGCAAAGAAACTGCGCGTTCGCGTCAATCTCAACGACCGCTCGCACATGAGGTATCCCATGCTCATCGGCAGAAACGTCATCACAGGCAATTTCCTCGTGGATACCTCGCAATCCTTCTGGAATTCTCCGGAGGCAGAGGATACTGAGGCCGACAGATGAAACGACCGGCACTGGCCGCCGCACTGGTACTCATCGCCATATCCATTCTCATCGTCGCCTACCGGATCGTTTCACTGGGTTATCCAGTCACCCCCGCCAGACCCGATTATGTATGGACCTTCCGTTTCGACGGAATGCTGCAGGGCGCCGGCAAAGACCCGTTGTTTCTCCTGTCGCTGCCATCACAGGAACACGGCCAGATCATCCTCGAGGAATCCATCGGATCAGGATCCATGAACTTCAACCTTCTCAAGGAGTACGATAATCGCATCGGCGTCTGGTCGGGCAGGCCGCAGAGGGAGGGCGAGCACATATCCTACAGGGCCACCATCCTCTTCCAGCACAAAGGGTTGGACGGAACAGTCATGCCGCTTCGGAGTTCGTATCCTTATGGAGTTGCAGACGAGCAGATAGCCCTGATCGAGCAGCTTACCGGGCAGTGGCGCGCCATGAGCCTCTCCACGCGCACACAGGTGGTCCTCGGATTTGCCAGGACCGGTACCGCGGGCTCCGGCAATGACCCCGGCCTCGTGAAGCTCGACAAGGCATTGGAAGGGTACGACGACATCACGAGGCTTCTCGTCCTCCTGGCCGCCGTAAGTGTTCCGGCGAGGACCGTCGAGGGCGTAGAGCTCGTCGAAGGGGTCGCGGGCTCCACACTCCCCTGGGTGGAGGCATGGACGGGACGGAACTGGGAGCACATAGATCCCGAGCGAATGGAGGTGGTATCCTCCGCGAAGAAGTTCCTGCCCTTGAGCGTCGGAGGAATGTCGGCCATCAGGATCTCCGCCGGCAGGCTGTCGATGAAGCGATTCGAGTTGACCCGGGACATTATGAGCCGATGGCGCATCTTCTTCGAGAGGGTCAGCCGGTCCGACAGGTTCCTCGACGTATGGTCTCTCTTCAGGATCCCGCCCGAGTTCCAGCAGACCTTCAGGATACTGCTCCTTGTACCTCTGGGCGCCCTGCTCATCGCCTTGCTTCGCAACATCGTCGGGTTCCAGACCTTCGGCATATTCATGCCCGTACTGATGGCCCTTGCCTTCAGGAGCACCGGGCTCGTCTACGGCCTTGGCATCTTCGCCGCGATAATCGCCATCGGGTACACGGCCCGACGATTCCTGAACAGGATGCGGTTGCTTCTCGTCCCCAGGATGTCCGTTCTCGTAAGCTTCGTGATATTCTGTTTCCTGATCCTGGCCCTCGTGGGCAACAAGCTCGGGCTCAGGCAGTTCATGGCCGTCGGCCTTCTCCCCTTCGTCATTCTCACCATGACAATAGAGCGTTTCTTTGTCATCGTCGAGGAGCACGGCGTGAAAACCGCGCTGCAGACGTCTGCCGGAAGCGCGGCGGTCGCGGTGATCACGTACCTTATCATTCAATGGGAGGTCCTCCAGATCACTTTCTTCGTCTACCCCGAACTCATTCTGTTCGTAATGGGACTGCAGATCCTCGTGGGCCGGTACACCGGGTACCGCCTGTCGGAGCTGGTCCGCTTCCGTTCCTTCCGGAGTTCCGGCCGATGATCCCCCATCCCTTCAGAGGACTTCATGAAGCAGGGGTCCTGGGCATGAACAACCGCAATGCCGAGGTCATCATGGCCCGGAACCCCCGTTCGCTGTTCCCTCTTGTCGATAATAAAGTTGTCACGAAGGAACTTGCCGCCCGCAGCGATATCCCCACACCCGAACTGTACGGTGTCATAGCGAAACACGGGGATGTCAGGCAATTCGAGTCCATCATCAAGGAGAGGGACTCCTTCGCCCTCAAGCCTGCCCGGGGCTCGGGGGGCAGCGGGATCATCCTCGTGAAGGAGAAGAGGGAGACCGGCCTTATCACCGAAAGCGACAGGACGCTCACCATTCCCTACCTTCGATATCACATAACGGACATCCTTTCCGGTATCTATTCGCTGGAGGGCCAGGATGATCAGGCCATCGTAGAGGCTCTCATCCACCCCGACGACGTCTTCGCCGCTGTCACGTACCGGGGAGTACCGGACATCAGGGTCGTCGTCTACCGCGGGGTCCCCATCATGTCCATGGTCCGCCTGCCCACGGCGGCCTCGGACGGTAAGGCAAACCTTCACGGCGGCGCCATCGGCGCAGGTATAGACCTCAAAAGCGGCCTCACTATCACGGCCGTCCACAGGTCGGCCATCGTCACCCACCACCCCGATACGGGAGATCCTGTGAGCGGAATAGAGGTACCCCACTGGGAGAAGATACTCCTCATGGCGGCACGTTCCCTGGAAATGACGGGGCTTGGCTACATAGGGGCGGATATGGTCATCGACCGCGACAGGGGCCCGCTATTGCTGGAACTCAACGCCCGTCCCGGTCTCGCCATCCAGATGGCCAACAGGGCCGGCCTCTTAAAACGCATCAGGAAGGTGGACGAGGCCCCCGAAGACACCTTCACCACTCCGGAAAAAAGGGTGGAGTGGGCGAGGAAAAACCTCTAAAACCGTTTTAAGTGTTAAGTTTTAGGTTTTAAGTTAAAGACAAGAAGAACGCAGCTTTGCCGGGCGTGGTTCCGGAGTGCTCCGCCCGAATGTTTCCTAGCCTTTTACCTAAAACCTAAAACCGTCTTTATCATTTAAAGTTTATCATGTCCGTCCTCGTTACCGTCGTCTGCGTGGAGACTCTCGGGGCGTTGAGGAGGTGCCAGACGGTGTACTGTTCGGCGTAGAGGTCCTCCGCCGAAAGGCCGTCAACAGGCAGGATGACCTTGAGGCCACGAAATGCCGCTCCGCTCGCGGTGTTCAGCACCGCCCCGTGGGCGGCAGTGCCCGTGACGATAACGGTCGTGATACCCCGTTCCTTCAATACCTTCTCCAGGTCTGTTCCCAGGAACTTGTCCGGGCCGGACGTGACCGAAGGTTCACCGGGCCTTGCCGCAAGCGCGGGTGCGACATCGCCGATGGACGAACCAACCGTCAGGCTGTACACGATGGCGACCTTGCTCCCGCGGGCCCTTTCCGCCAGTTTGGCCACGGCAGGGACCGATGCTATGCACCGGGGGCGTCTTTCGTTGTTGCAGACCTGTTTGTTGAAATCAAGCAGAAGGAGCGCCGTCGTGGCGCTGTCGAGGGTCACGGTCCTGGGGGCTGGGGGAGCAGGGGTTTTCACGTCCTTCCATTCATCTATGACTGTCCCGCTCATTGCCGTCCCGCTGACGGCGATGTACACCGCACACAACAAAGATACGACCGACCAGCAGGGTCTGTTGCTTTTCATGGCACCCTCCGGGGTTCTTCGACTCATGTCACTTCCTTCCGCCGGGCAGGATACCGGAAAGGGTATCACCGACACGGGCCGGATCCTTTACCACGGTGATCCCTGCCCTCTCGAGGGCATCTATCTTCTGTGCCGCCGTCCCCGCACCGCCGGATATGATGGCCCCGGCGTGTCCCATCCGTCTGCCCGGCGGAGCCGTGATCCCGGCGATGAAAGCGACGACAGGCTTTGTCATATACCTGCGGAAATACTCCGCCGCATCCTCCTCCGCCGTACCTCCGATCTCCCCTATGATCACGACCGCGTCAGTTCCGTCATCATCCTGGAACATCTCGAGGATGTCCACGAAGTTGAGACCTATGACAGGATCGCCTCCGATACCAACGCATGTCGATTGGCCGATCCCCTTCTTCGTTAGCTGATCGACCACTTCATAGGTCAGGGTGCCGCTGCGGGATGCTATACCGACCCTTCCGCGCAGATGTATGTATCCCGCCATGACCCCTATCTTGCAGCTCCCCGGACTTATCACCCCCGGGGTATTCGGGCCTATGAGGCGTATGGCCCTCTCTTTCATGTACTGCCTGACGGCGATCATGTCAAGTGTCGGTATGCCCTCCGTCAGGCACACCACCGTTTCTATCCCCGCTTCAATCGCCTCCATGACGGCATCCCCGGCAAACCGGGGAGGTACGAAGATCGCGGAGGCGTTCGCGCCCGTCGCCTCAACGGCATCCCGGACGGTATTGAAAACGGGGACACCATCGAAGGACTGGCCGGCCTTCCCCGGCGTCACCCCCGCCTCGACCCTGGTCCCGTACGCAACCATCTGTGCCGTGTGAAAAGTACCTTCCCTACCGGTGATGCCCTGGACGATGACCTTGGTGCTGGTGTCGATCAGTATGCTCATGGGAAAACCTTTTTAGAAAGAGAATAGGACCTTATAGGAGGGATAAGACCTATTGGACCTACAGGACATATAGGACACTTTATAGGACCTGTAAGTCTTGTCCTTTGTCCTATTCGTCCTATCGCGTCCTATTGGTCTTATATGTCCTATATGTCCCATCTCCTATTCGTCCTATTCTCCTATTCGTCCTATTCTCCTTACTGTCTCCCCCACCTTTTGCGCCGCATCGGCCAGGTCTGAGGCTACGGTGAAGGCCAGGCCCGATCCGGCGAGTATTCTCCTGCCCTCTTCCACGTTCGTTCCTTCGAGCCGGACAACGATGGGTATGCCTATCACGAGCTCACGGGCCGCTTCGACGACCCCCCGCGCCAGGGTATCGCACCGGAGTATGCCGCCGAAGATGTTGATGAACATCATCTTCACGTCCTTGTCAAAGAGAAGGATCCTCATGGCCTCCCGCACCATCTCCGACGTTGCCCCGCCGCCGACATCGAGGAAGTTGGCCGGCTCTGCGCCGGCAAGCTTGATGAGGTCCATCGTCGCCATGGCAAGACCGGCCCCGTTGACCATGCAACCCACATTCCCCTTGAGCTTTATGTAGTTGAGGTTGTGTTTTGCGGCCTCCACCTCGAGAGGGTCCTCCTGGCTAACGTCCCTGAGGCCCGCGATGTCGGGGTGGCGGAAGAGAGCGTTGTCGTCTGCGACGATCTTTGCGTCGAGGGCCACGATGTCCCCGTCCTCCGTCACAACGAGAGGATTGATCTCGGCGAGAGAAAGATCCTTCTCGATAAAGAGCCTGTAGAGCCCTATCGCGGACGCCATCACCGGCCGGGAAAGGGATTCGTCGAGGCCGAACCCGTAGAAGACCCTCTTCGCCTGGAAGGGTCGAAGCCCGACGGAAGGATCGACGACCTCGGTGATCACCCGGTCCGGTCTTTCCCGGGCAAGCTTCTCTATCTCCACGCCCCCTTCGGCGCTCGCCAGTAACACGGGGCAGGCCCTGCGCCTGTCGATGACGACGCCGATGTAGATCTCCTTCACGACGTTGACCGATTCTTCGACAAGGAGCGTCCGGACCGGTTTGCCCTTTTCGCCGGTCTGCGCGGTAACAAGGGCCTTGCCCAGCATTCCCCGCGCGGTGCGGCCGATGTCGGCAATGCCCTCCACGACCTTTATGCCGCCCGCCTTTCCCCGTCCGCCCGCGTGGATTTGTGCCTTGAGGACGAACGGCCCCTCTCCGAGCTGCCTCGCCGCATTCAAGGCCTCTTCGTCTGTCCTCGCTATCCGGCCCCGGGGAATGGGAACGCCGTACTCCGCGAGAAGCTTTTTGGCCTGAAACTCATGTATCTTCATCGACAAGCTCTGAGATCGTCTCGGGAAAGCGCGCCCTTTTCGTCTTCCGGGCCGCCTTCATCCCGGCCTGAAGCGCCTCGCGGTTGAGTTTCTCCGTCCCCCCGGGCACGCGGCCAAGGACTGCGCTTTCGACACCCCTGGCAGAGACCATGGGGGTGAGCACCGCCAGTGCCCCCAGTGCGACGATATTGGCCACCATCTCCCTTTTCAACTCCTCCCGCGCTATGCCTGTGAAGGGTATCCGGTAGGCCCTTGAGAAGGGCACCTGCCTGACCAGGGTAGAATCGACGACAAGGATCCCGTCGGGCTTGAGGTCCATGTAGTACTCATCGCAGGACCTCTGGTTCATGGCAACGAGGAGGTCAAGCTGGAGCGCCTTTGGGTAATCGATCTCACTGTCGCTGACGACAACCTCGGCCTTGCTCGAGCCGCCGCGCGCTTCGGGGCCGTAGCTCTGCGTCTGCGCCACGAACCTGCCGTCATAGATGCCTATGGCCTCTGCGAGGATGATGCCCATGAGGATGATCCCCTGCCCTCCGGAACCGCTGAGCCTGATGTCGTACCGAAAGGCCATGCTATTTCACCTCCACGCCTTTCGACCATCTCCGTACCTTCTCATACTCATCCTGGTACGGGGGCAGGTCCCTGTCGACGAGGACACCTATCCTGAACTTGTCCTTCAGGTCTTCCTCCTTCATCTGCGCAGCCTTTTCCATCGTCACCGCATGGTCCCTCTGCCATTCCATCATCTCCACGGCGCTTCCCATCCGGTTCATTCGCCCGTACTGCGTATGACAGTGGGATATGACCTCCACAACGGAAAATCCCACCTTCTGGAAGGCCTTTTCCATGAGGTTATCGAGGAGCCTGGCGTGGTAGACGGTTCCCCGGCCGACAAAAACGGCCCCCGCCGTCACGGCAAGCTCGGATATCCTGAAGGAATGCTCCACGTTGGAATAGACGCTTGTCGCCGTCTTCATCCCGTAGGGCGTTGTCGGGGAATACTGCCCTCCCGTCATGCCGTACACGCTGTTGTTGACGATGATCGCGGTGAGGTCAATGTTGCGGCGGGCCGCATGGATGAAATGGTTGCCGCCAATGGCCACCGCGTCGCCGTCGCCCATCACGACGATCACCTTGAGACGGGGCTTTGCCAGTTTTATCCCCGTGGCAAACGTAAGGGCCCTCCCGTGGGTGGTATGGAGGGTGTTGAAGTCCACGTACACGGGGAGCCTGCCGGTGCATCCGATACCCGACACCAGAACGATCTCGTCCTTTTCGTACCCCCTGTGGTCGATGGCCCTGATAAGGGCGCCCAGCATGATGCCTATACCGCAGCCGGGACACCATACGTGGGGAAACTTCTTGTCATGGCGCAGATAGTGATGGATCAGCTTGGTGATGTCGCTCATCAGAGCACCTCCTTGATCCGGGCCATTATCTCCTGCGGGGTTATGATGGTGCCGTCCACCCTGTTGATGGTAAAAACCTTCGCCTCGCCCTTGTTCACCCGCTTCACTTCCCGTGAGATCTGCCCCATGTTCATCTCCGGCACGATGACCACCTTCGCCTGCCTGAGCACCTTCTCCACGTCGGTCCTCATGAACGGCCATATCGTGTTCAGCTTGAGCATCCCCGCCTTTATCCCCTTTTCCCGATAATCCAGGACGGCACGCCTGGCCGAGCGGGCAACACACCCGTAGGCGACGATGGCAACGTCGGCATCGTCGATATGGAAATGCTCGCCTATCTGCAGTTCCGCGAAATTCTGGCTTACCTTTCTGAAAAGCCTGCGCATGAAGGGATCGACCTCCTCGGGCCGGGATGTGGGAAACCCCCGCACATCGTGAGTAAGCCCCGTCACGTGGTAGCGATAACCCTCCCCGAAATCCGCCATCGCCGGTACCCCCCGGGGAGTATCCTCGTAAGGGATATACCATTCCGGCGGCATCGTGGGTCTCACCCTGTTGAATATCTCGATATCCTCCTCGTCGGAGATGGTGATCTTCTCGCGCATGTGGGCCACGACCTCATCGATCAGGAGGATGACGGGTATCCTGTACTTCTCCGAGTAGTTGAAGGCCCTGATGGTGAGGTCGAAGCACTCGCGGACCGTAGACGGGCACAGGACAATGATGGGGTGGTCTCCGTGCGTCCCCCAGCGGGCCTGCATGACGTCGCTCTGCGACGGGGACGTGGGGAGACCTGTGCTCGGCCCGCCCCGCATCGCGTTCACCACGACACAGGGCACCTCGGCGATGATGGCAAACCCGAGGTTCTCCTGCATGAGGGAAAAACCGGGGCCGCTTGTTGCCGTCATCGATTTCACACCTGCGAGCGAGGCGCCGATCACTGCTCCCAGGCTCGCGATCTCATCCTCCATCTGGATGAATGTGCCGTCTACCTGCGGCAGCCTGACGGAAAGCTGCTCCGCGATCTCCGTCGCCGGCGTTATGGGATAACCGGCGAAGAACCGGCATCCGGCGCGGAGGGCTCCCTCGACAACGGCCTCATTCCCCTGGAGCAACCGTTCCTTCAGGGGCTTCTTCTTCAAAGGACTCCCTCACCCTTCTGGCTTCGTCTTTGTTCTGCTGTACCGTGATGGCAAAATCAGGACACCGTATCTCGCACCAACCGCAGTTGATGCACTTGTCCGGGTGTTTGACATAGGGATACCCTGCCTCGTCACGGGCCAGAGATCCGGTGGGACAAAAGGCGACGCAGATACCGCACGCCTTGCACCAGGCTTTGTAGATATCGACTTTTGGAGTTGCTTTTTTCCTGCGCGATTCAGCCATTAGCAAAGTGACAATTACACAGTAAAATGAACCCGTATTCTTGTCAAGCACTTTCCGGGGGGGGAAGATGCCCGCCCGGCAGGAGGACACGCGCACCTTCCCCGCTTATCTCATGTTGGCGGGAACCACGAAGTTCATCCCGGAGTTCTTGATGGCTTCCTTGTAATGTCTGAAGGCGGATTCGATCTCTCCCTTGAGTCCCGGAGGCAAGGCTGCGCCCTTCAGGTATTCCTTGTTGAGATCGGCCAGCACGAGGTTGAGGCAATACGCCGTGGCGACGGCAAGATCATCGGCACCAATGGTATCGTCAACACGTATCCTGCCCGAATCGTACTCGAACTGACCTTCGAAGGGATCAAGGAAGTGGAACAGGTCCGATGCATCGACACAGACCCGCCTGAAAACCCTCTGGAATTCTCCTTTCTTCGCTATGTGGTCGATGAAAGACTCTATCTTGGACAACACCCTCTGAAGGGCTGACACGAATTCCTTACGCCCGTTCGTCGAGAGGTCATCCGCGCCAGGAACCCGCGCTGCGGCATCCACCGGCGCCGGTGCGGGAGGTTCCTCCGCCGCTTTCGTCTGCTCCTCCGGGGGGACCGGTTCCGTCGGGGTCTTTGCCTCCGTCTCCGGTTCCACGACCGGTTCAGCGGCCTGTTTCGGTTCCTTCCTCGGGCGTGCCTGCGGGGCCGGAGCCTTCCGTGCGGGTCCGTCTGTACCGTGAGGATCCCGCCTCGCCACCTCCGTAATACCGGAGGTGCGGTAAACGTTAAACACGGCGCCGTTCCTCACGGCATTATCGAGGACCGATGGGATCGCTTCGCCTTCAAAGAGGGTTGTCTGGCCCGACTCTGAAAGGACCTGCAGGGCTACGGGGTCTCCGTTCCTCAGAGAAAGGGTCCCGATGCGTTTGCCATCCTTGCCGGATATCTCGATATAACCCGTGTGTTTGTCTTCGCCCAGCTTGTTGACGAACTGCTCCATGCGTATAAAGTCGGTGCTCAGGTCTTTGAAGACAAGCTCCGACCTGAGAGAACCCGTGGCGATCTCGACCTGCGCCACCGTGAGTTCATGCACGTGGAGAAGCCCCCCGGGTTGTCTCGCCAGGGCAAAAAGTTCAGGCACCGCGTTGTCTCCCGTCATTCCCGGCGGGTCTGAATCGACACCCATCACGGCGTCTATCATCTGGCCCCGCGCAATGAAGAACACCCCTTTATTGTCACCCCCCTCTATCTCCACGACTCCCGAAAAACCATTGCCCGCAAGGGCCGACAGCAGCTGAGGAACATCCGTGTACTCCGCGGAAAGGTTCTGATGGATCGTTTTTCCCTGTGGATATATCATGTCGACCTCTATTCTTTCGTTTGGCCGCCGACCCCACTTGTATCGGGGCCGACGGCCGTTCCCTGTTATCTTCTCTTCTGGAGCCTCTCAATGGCCGCCCGCACGCTTGCCTGCATTCTCTCGATCGACTGGGCGAGAACGGCGATCTCGCCCGTGGTCTTGACGTCAACAGTGGCTTTGAGATCTCCCATACTTATCTTGTCTGCAACCTCGGAAAGGTGGCGGATGGGACGGACCACGGAGAAGGAATAAAGGTAAATAACGGCCAGCAATATGAGAAGAACCACGGCAAGGATGATAAGGATAAGGCCAAACCGCCTGTTGTACTGCGCGGCGTACGTCTTCTGCATCTGGCCCATCTTTGCCGTTATTACCTGGGCCGGTTTCGAGAATTCGTCAATGTACGTCGTGGCCGCGACAAAGAGATCCGCTCCCTTCACGGGGGCAATGTACATGTACTTCGGACGGATACTGCCGTCGGGGTCTCTCCAGTTGTAATACCCTCCGGTAGCTCCTCCCAACCCCTTTTCAAGAAGTTTCCAGAACTGCGGAAGCTTTCCGGAAAGGTCGTGCAGATCGGATCCCACGAGTTTGGGGTTGGAATGGAAATGGTTGATGGCCCGGGCATCATGTACCGCGGTATAGCCCGTCACACCGACCTTCTGAACGGCGATCTGCTTCAGAAACCCGTCGTGGCGCAGGGTCTCCATGGGCGGTCTCTTCTTCATAGACCCCAGGGAGATCTCGATCTCCCTGGCGACGTCCTCCGCCTTTTGCTGGATGATCTGCTCCCCAAGCTTGTTGAGCGACGCCGTCGATTCCTTCAGGCTCGCCGCCCCGAGTTCGCTCATGCTCTTTGACCAGATACCGCGGATGCTCAGGAACTGAAACCCTCCGAGATCGATGTTCAGGAACAACACGCATCCCAGAAATGCGAAAGCCAGCAGGATGGGGATGAAGATTCCCGCGATGAGCCTGAAAAGTAATCCTGATGTGATCTTGTTCTGTGTAGCCATGCAAACCCCCTCCTGAGAATTTAGGATTTAATTATTTTTGCTTGCGTGCAATATGGTCTGTCATGAGACGCGTGAACAGGGCCCTCTTCGACGCATCCGAGATCTCCTCGCCTATGGCCTGAACGAAGGGTGAAAGCCTGTCTTCGGGGAATGCATCTCTCGACTCCCCAAACTCGTCGAGCTTGTCGTCGATGACGATGGGCGCAATGGGGCCCATCGCCTTCCTCAACTCGTTCTCGATCACAGGAAAGAAATTGCCGTTCACGGTCCTGCGGATCTTCTCGGCTTGTTCGACCCTCTTTTCCGCCGCCTTCTCCAGGAGGCCGTCCTGGACCATGCCGTACAGCGTCTGTGATGTCTCGAAGAGTTGCCAGCCCAGGGTCTCCGCAATGTCCGAAACGGATCTCATCCCGTTGCAGAGAGCCAGCACCTTCCACTGGTTCGCCTGAACGTTCCTGTTATCCGGGCAGCCGTTCACGGGAATCCTGAACACGACGTTCGGAGACGCGATGAGCTCCCTGATCCTCCCCCATTCCGCCTCGCGGTTGGTCCAGATCATGAGGAGCTGCTCGGTGGGCATAAAGACCGTCTGCTCATCCGTCGCCGCCTCCCAGTCGAAGGTGGCCCGGCCCGCGCTCCATTCCATCATGGCGAGCACCGCCTCTTCACCTGTCAGGTCTCTCGTTCTGGCATGGATTATGTTCGACCCCTCTATGTAGATCTCGCCGGCATCGCTCCCCTTGATCTGTACCATGCCCGATTTCTTTCTGCTCAAGAGAGGTGATATCAGGTCGAGAAGCCTCGTTCTTGAAAGATCTCCAATGAAATCGTTCGGCATAAGCGCCTCCTTTCGTGCTCGTTTTGCCCCTGACGGCGTGCTGCCGTCCCGCGTCAGGTCACTACCATCTCGATCCTGCGGATCACGAAACTCGTGGTCGCTATTTCCCTCGGCTCACTTCCGGAACCCGGTGAAACCTCCAGTCTCACGATATATTCCCCGGGCTCCAGTGTGCCCGTCGAAAAGGTGAAGCTGCCGGCAAAAGACCCGCCCCTGAGGTGCGTCCTGGGGGCGGAGAACGACTGTCTCGTCTTCCCTGTTTCCCTGTCGGCGATCACCACGTTCACGCCGAGCCCCGCCAGGTCTTCTCCCACACCTTTCGATACCGTATAGTAAATGGTTTCCGACAATCCCTGGAATATGGGACTCGGCTGAGCGCTGATGGTCCCTTCCAGACCGTCCATCCTTTCCCCGGACAGCTCTTTCAGCGCGGGTCCATCAGCCTCCCACGCCGGGAGGGTGCCGTCTTCGCCGTCTTCGCCGGGCAAGCTCTCGGCCCCAACCTCAACCGTCTGCCCCTGCGCTTCGGCCGTCCCGGCATCCTGCAAGGGGCCATCCATCGCGGGCACATCCTCCACCGTAAAGCCGGACGCCGCCAGATCCTCCTCTCCCTGATCTTCACACAGCATCAGGCGGACCCTGTGTGGCCCGGCATTCGTCGCGACAAGCTTGAAGACGAGCCCATCGATATCCCTGTCCTCTCCCGGCGCGCAACGTACGTCCCTGATAAGGGCCTCCTCGATGAGCACCCCCTGGGCGTCCTCCATCATCACCCTGACGTCAGGGTTCCTTTGGAGATCGCTCAGGTTCCTGATGGAGCAGAAAATGGCCACGTCCTCCCCCATTCTGTATATCTGCCGCTCGGTGCCGATGGAACAGGTGAAAGGAGAGGAAAGGACGCGAACGTGAAAGGGACCCAACTCCCTGCGCGCCGTCGCCCCTTTAGCATCCCTGTAGGTCACCTCGAGAGAATGGTTGACCAGACGCTCCTCACCGGGGGTCGTATCCCTCAGCACGACGTCGAAAGCAAGGTCCTCCCGCTGCCCCACCCTGAATTCCTTGAGGCGCCATTCAACGGTCGTCCCGTCATTCGCCTGTTCCACCCGCGAAGGCTCCCGCGTGAAAGAGTCTTCATCCACGGCTACATTCCCACCCGCCACCGTGTCTGTGATACACACGTCCTCCATGGGAGCGACGGGAACGGGTGAATAGTATATGGGGGTGGAAAAGAACCGTGCGCCCCTGTCGGTACCCCTGGCGGTCCATATCCATTTCGCATCGAGGTCGATGCCGAAACGTGTCGACCATGAACCTTCACCATTCCTGCACACGGTCGTAACCGACCCTTCGACGCCTCCGAACCTGTCGGTGTAGACGCGCCAGCTCCCCTCCGACGTCAAGAGACGCCTCGACCCGTCGGCAAAACGAAAACTCTCATCGTTGAGGACCAGCTCCGCCATGAATGCCGCCACGGGACCCGCAGTGTCAACGCACTTCACGTGCAGGTAATTGGTTAGACCGGGAACAAGGGCCGTGTTGAGGGTATGAACGGAGGACCACCCCTTTCCCTGACCCGCCAGCCTGCCTTCCCCGGATTCGTCCTGACTTATATAGACCGAGAAGGCGTCGCTGGCGGTGATGGCCGCCGAAAGGGACAGCGACGAAAAGGAGGAGATACGTACCACCCTGTCCGCGTAGGAGGGGACCATCCAGATGCACTCGCCGTCGAAGACACCGCCGGCAAAGGCGTTCACTCCCTTTATGAAACCCTGAGGCCATTCCGGGTACTCCGTCGCTTCGCCCGTATCCTTGTCCATCCTGACGACCCGGTCGGCATTGAGGGGGATCATCCAGATGCCCTGCCCGTCGAAGACACCTCCCGCGAAGGCATATTCAACCTTGCCGAGTCCTTCAGGCCTGCGGTGATGACCCGTCATCTCGCCGCTCTCCCTGTCTATCCTCACGACCCGGTCGGCATAGTAAGGGATCAGCCAGATGTGACGGCCGTCGAAGACACCTCCCGCGAAGGCATATTCAATCTTGCCGAGTCCAGCCGGCCACTCATTGTACGCGCTCATCTCGCCGGTGCGGGTATCCACTCTCACAACGCTGTCGGCGTTGGCCGGAACCATCCAGATATATCGGCCGTCGAAGACACCTCCCGCGAAGGCATATCCGCCCTTTGCAAACCCTTTCGGCCACTCATTGTACCTCGTCATTTCGCCACTGCCCGTGTCCAGTTTCACGACGCTGTCGGCGTAGGAGGGCACCATCCACAGGCATTCACCGTCGAACACGGCGCCTGCAAAGGCATGGCCGCCTTTCGAGAACCCCTCGGGCCATCGGTTGTATGCGCTCATCTCGCCGGTGCGGGTATCCACTCTCACAACGCTGTCGGCGTTGGCCGGGACCATCCAGACGCACTCACCGTCGAACACGGCGCCTGCAAAGGCAAGATTGCCCTTCCGAAATCCCTCGGGCCATCGGTTGTATGCGCTCATCTCGCCGGTGCGGGTATCCACTCTCACAACGCTGTCGGCGTTGGCCGGGACCATCCAGACGCACTCACCGTCGAACACGGCGCCTGCAAAGGCAAGCACGTTCTTGTAAAAGCCCGGAGGCCATTCGCCATATCCGGTCATGACGGTCCTCACGGCCAGCGGGTTCGGCGGGATGGAACCACTAAAACCGTATCCGTCCTGGTTGAATATGGGCGGCGAAACCCTGTTCGCAACGGCCTCGTCTTGAAACGGCATGAGCGGTTTGCCTTCCATGCATGTCAGGCCCGGACCGGCATAGCTCACACAGACCGCTTGGCCCCGTGCCACCGCCGCTGCGAGAAGAAGGTCGATCCTTGTAATATCCGACTCCCTGAGGCACGCCTCCATCAGAAGACAAGGGGCCCCGTCCGCACTAACCGTGAACGGGGAGGTCCCTCCGGCCGGCGCCGCCATCGCCTTGTCGAAGGTGAGGGTGACCCTGTCGCCGCTGGTATTCGTTGCGGCGGACAGAAGCGAGGGATTGACCGTCGCACCCAAGCCTTCAAGCCGGATACCCACGCGGACGTGCTTGTCCCCGTCAGGAGTGACCGTCAGGGGGTCCAGGGTCTTCATGACTTCGATCCTTGTCGCCGCAGCGACGCGGATGACGTTCCGCGCCTGTCCGCACACGAGGTCTCCCGAACAGACCGACACCTCCACCAGGTATTGCCCGCACCGGTCGAAGGCGTGCGTCAAGGGAGGCAGGTCCAGGACCTTCTCGGGCATTGACGACGGCAGTTCGAGACCTACCCGGCCCTCGTGGACCACGTCTCCCTCCGGATCCTTCACGAGCAGTTCCGCGCTCATAATGGCGTCCGTATTGGACCTGTTCTGAAAGCCGAGGCGCATCTCGACCGTTCTCGTTTCATTCTGATCGAGATTCGCCGGGGTAACGACCAGATCCAGGTCATCGACACAAACGGAGGGAATGATCGCAAGACCGATCTTCCTTTCGTCGACAATGGTCCCGCTGGCGGCGTCTGCCACATGAAAACGCACGCTGTAGGCGCCGGGCGGACTCATACCCGTGTTCCACAGCAGTGTTACGGGTTCCGACGCCCCGGCGACGAGTTTCACCGTGGGACCCGTTTCATGAGCGGCTACATCCACAATGTGGCCGTGGGCATCCGCCAGCTGCGCGTTGACGACAACGCTGAAATCCGTCTCCGACCTGTTCTCGATGGTGGAATATATGCGTACCGTCTCGTTGGGGCCGTATTCCTCGCTGTCCGTGTTGACGGAACGTACGACAACACTCCGGCCCGTGGAGACATTCTCCGCAGGGACATCCGGGACGGAAGCAGCACTCGCCTTCCGGCGTGAAACGAGAGAGATCTTCGTCCGTTCAGCCTGGGGCCTGGGCTGGCCTTTCGAAGCCATGTCCCCGTCGCCGCCCCCTCCCGTTCCCGTCCTGTCCTGGTTCGTCGACGCTATCCCTGCGCTGCCGGCGTACCTGTTTTCCGCCTCACCCGGCTGAACGCTCGCGGGTCCCGCATCTTCCACCCCCGCTTCTCGCTCCCCGGCCGCGGTGGCCGCAGGACCTTCCCCGGAAGGGGCGCAGGCCTCGAGGGCAAGTGCAGTCGAGTAGATGTCGTCGTTCCACGAACCGTTGCCGGACTGCACCCTGATAAGGTATTCCTTCGCCTTGAGGATGACTTTGGGGTCATCAAGCAAACCTTCGAGGGCATGACAGGCAAGGGCTGTTTCGTGGACCGTGGAGAAGGCGTCCCCGAACCCTCCATCATCCCGCTGCCTCGACAGAAGGTATCCTGTCGCCATCTCCAGGGCACTGCGCTTGTCCTCTCCTCCGGGACAGCGCCTCAGCGACATCACAGCCATCGCAGTCATATGTATGGAACTGGGTCCGTCCTGCGACGCCCCCCATCCACCATCGCCCATCTGGAGAGAAAAGAGGTAACGAAGTGCCGCGCTCAGCGCGCTGTCGCCCGAGATGCCGCAACCTGCGCCCGCATTGTCTTCATCAAGGGCCCCTTTGTCATGAGCGTTCTTCACGGGCACCGGACCTCCCTGAGCGTGGTCCGCATCGGTGGAGTAAAAGAACACCTTCCGGGATCGCTTCGACAAACGGTGGTCGCATGCCTTCTTTTTTCATACGTTCCTATCATTGAGCTTCGCATCCATGATACCTCGGGTAGCGTCATATATTCGCAACCCATCGGCAATCACCCCGAGGGGACCGGACGATGACTTCACTTATGACGCGTTGACCGTCCCCACGCAGTTGTAATGCAACGTATACCTGTAAGATGAAATGACATTATATTGAGGAAATAGAAGGTTTGTCAAGACAAATGTTATGAGATGTAATACTGGCGTCCGTGCTCTGTCAGACAGCCTAGCACGACGAAAATGTCCGAACTACTTTCGCGACTCTATGATCAGCGTCATGGGGCCGTCGTTCGTAAGGGTCACCTCCATGTGCGCCTGGAACACCCCGGTCTGTACATCCGGAACGCGGAGCCTCGCCCTTTCCACGAAGGTCTCGAACAGGCACTTCGCCTCGCCCGAGGCCATGGCGTCGGAAAATGACGGGCGGCGTCCCCTGCTACAGTCGCCATAGAGCGTGAACTGGGATACCACGAGAAGCGAACCGCCCCTGTCGAGGAGGGATTCATCGAACTTGCCGTCCTCTTTTTCGAAGATCCTGAGATTGACGATCTTCTCGATCAGCCAGTCGATATCCTTCTCGCCGTCACCTTTGGCGATACCGAGAAACACGAGGAGGCCGCGGCCTGTCTGCCCGACACATCGTCCATCGACCTCAACGGAAGCATTCTTGATTCGCTGGATAACGGCCCGCATCTGACCTCCTTACCGCGTTCCGGTGTCCCCGGCAGTCTCCGGCCCGGGAGTAACGAAAGGGGCCCCGTTCTCAGGGGCCCCTTTTTATACCATAATCTTTACAAGCGCACCGCGGCTACTTCTCCTGCGCCTCTTTCTCGCGCTTCGCCGCCTCGACTATCTTTTCCGCGATCTGTGCGGGGACTTCCTCGTAATGGGAGTACTCCATGGTGAACGTTCCCCGTCCACCGGTCATGGACCTCAGGTCGGGTGCATACCTCAACACCTCGGCCATGGGCACCACCGCTTTGACCACCTGGTTGCTGCCCTTGGTCTCCACGCCCATGATCTTGCCCCTCCGGGAATTCATGTCGCCCATGATATCCCCCATGTTCTCGTCAGGCACGATCACTTCCATCTTCATGATGGGCTCGAGGAGAGCGGGCTTGCACATCTCGAGGCCTTTCTTGAAACCCATCGAGGCCGCGATCTTGAATGCCATTTCCGACGAGTCGACGTCATGATACGACCCGTCATAGAGGGTAACCTTGAAATCGATGACGGGATAACCCGCCAGGATACCCTGGTTCATGGCCTCCACGATGCCCTTCTCGACGGCAGGTATATACTGCCTGGGAATCGCCCCGCCGACGATCTTGTCCACGAATTCGAAACCCTCACCGCGGGGCTTGGGACCGAGTTCCAGCCACGTGTCGCCGTACTGACCCTTGCCACCGGACTGTTTCTTGTATTTTCCCTGAACCTTGGTGGTCCCCTTGATGGTTTCCTTGTAAGGGACCTTCGGGTCCTTGAGCTCGACCTCGACGCCGAACTTGCGCTTCATCCTCTCCACGATGACCTCGATATGGACCTGGCCCATGCCGGAGAGGAGAAACTCCTTCGTCTGCTCGTCGCGCGAATACTTGATGGTCTGGTCTTCCTCGATGAGCCGTGCGAGCGACGTGTTCAGCTTGTCTTCATCGCCCTTCGCCTTGGGCTGCAGCGAGAAGGATATGACCGGATTCGGCACGGTCACCCCCTCGTACCTGATGGGCGACTTCTCGTCGCAGATGGTATCGCCCGTCTGGACATCCTTCAACTTTGCCACGACGGCTATGTCACCCGCACTTGCGGAACCCGCCGGTTTCTGCTTCTTACCCACGAGAGAAAAGATCTGTCCGATCCGTTCTTTTTCATCCTTGAGGACGTTGAGCACCGTCATGTCGGGATGGAGTTCTCCTGAATAGACCCTGAAGAGTGTCAGCTTGCCTGCGAAAGGATCAGTGATGGTCTTGAAGATAAGGGCGCTGAAAGGCTGGTTGCCCGATGACTCCCGCGTCGTCTTCTCGTCCGTCTTCGGGTTGATCGCCTCCACCTCTTTCTTATACGAGGGGGCAGGGAAAAGCTTCACTATGCCGTCAAGCAGGGTACCAATACCTATGTTCCGCGCCGCTGAGCCGCAGAAAATGGGAACGATCTTGTTGCCGGCAATACCCTCTTTCAGGCATTTCTCGATCTCCTCGGAGCTTATCTCATCACCATTCAGGTACCGCTCCATGACCTCGTCATCCATCTCCACGGCGGTTTCCACGAGCTTCTCACGATACTTCTGAGCAAGGTCGAGCTGCTCGGCCGGTATGTCCACGACATCGAAAGCGCCTGAGCCATCCGCCTTGAAAATGCAGGCCTTCATGGCAAGGAGGTCCACGACTCCCCTGAAGTTCTCTTCCTGGCCCACCGGGATCTGTACGACAAGACATGTCCTGTCCGTAAGGTTTTTCTGGATATCCTCCACGGTCCTGGCAAAGTCGGCGCGTTCCCGGTCCATCTTGTTCACGAAGATGGCGACCGCGGCTCCGAACTCACTGGCATATCCCCAAACCTTTTCCGTTCCCACCTTCACACCCGATACAGCGCTCATGACGATCACCGCGGTATCGACGACCCTCATGCACAGCTTCGCGTCGGAGATGAAATTGTCGTCACCCGGGGTATCGAGGAGGTTGATCTTCTTCTTTGCCCATTCGAAACACGCCAGGGTCGATGATATCGTGATCTTCCTCTCCACTTCCTCCGGCTCGTAGTCCATAAGAGAGGTGCCTTCGTCTACGCTGCCGAGCCTCGTGTTCTCCCCGGCAAGAAAGAGCATCGCTTCCACGATCGACGTCTTGCCCTCTCCGCCATGAGAAAAAATGCCAACATTCCTGATCGCCTCAGGCTCGTACTTTTTCATGAAAACTCCTTTCGACGCTGAAAAATCGTTTAAAATCCCGTGAATTTAACATGGCTTTCCCTCAAAAATCAAGAGGAAAGGGTCCGCCCCGAAGGGCAATCCCGCACACAGGTCCGCCTCCGGGGTAAATGACGGAAAAACGGGAACATCCGGGGGAGTATCATGGCAGATCCTCTGACATCGACTACAAGCTCCTGGGCATCTTCCGACCGTTAACGGCCCGCACTATACTAATGATGTTCCTGCCCCGTTCGCGCGAAGCGCGGACCCGAAGGCGTATCAGCACCAACCCGTACACCCGTTTGTGAGCCTGCACGCAGACTCATTGTATCTTGACTCCCTATCAGTTTTGTGTTTAAGTAATAATTTCAAA
>LVAA01000071.1 GCA_001603955.1 Syntrophobacterales bacterium Delta_02
TCGCGGGGCTGGGTGGGGAACGCTGATACTGGGGACATTGGAGACCTCCTGTGAGAATGTGGCTCCAATAGCAATAGACAGCGAGTCCTTTAGAGCGCACCCAATGAAACCGACATGCTCCATCAAGACCGTAATCACTTTGACAGGAAGAATATCTCTGGGTAGTATGTGTAGATCAGTATTGTAGTGAAGGAATGCAAAAACGTTCAAGGAGATCAGGGTTGCAGAGTTTCGAACACAAGAAACTGATCGCCTCACTCGCCAAACTCGATGAAGTGCCGGCAGATCCTAAGCAGTTTGCCGTTTGGATCGAAGCCGAAGCTCATCTGAACTTCTTGCGTGAGAATGCTTTCGCCGATGATTTGGTCATCTATACGTCAGGTGAGTACTCCTTCGTTCATGCTGTTGCCGTTCCAGACGATTGCCTCGCGACTGCTGATCAGCGCGACTTGCTGAACTGGAGTTTCAATCCTTTCACATCTATCGCCAGCTATGTGACTGGAGGGGGACGCGATGATGTATGGGTTGAACGGGGGCTGAGTGGGACAGGTACACAAGCACTAAAGAACGCCATACAACTGGTCTTCGGCAGGACATTCGAGGGCTGGACCGGATCAGGAAGAACATACTACGAACTTCACCAAGAGTATGCACACCTTGCTGGTATCCACTGGCGCCCCGAAAGTCGCGCCTATTGCCGTTACAATGAGGATGGCGATCTGGAGCCGTTGGTATCCATTACCAATCGGGAGGACAAGGGCAGTAGCGTTGCCCTAGTCTCATTCAAGTGGCAGCCGCTGGAGGAGTACCTTGCAGCGACCAAGTCTTCGATCGTAAGGATGTTTGACTTTACGCTGTTCCGACGCTCCGGATTCTCTGGCTGGTCAGACGGGCCAATGCAAGAGATTGACGAGTCAGTAGACCTCTTCTACCGTCGAAGAGTGATGCCTGGCTATGCAGCCTACACTCGAGGTGTGCAGATCATCCGCCCTCGTCGTCCTCGGCAAACCATCTTTACCGGTATAACGGACGGATGGTTTGGAAGAAAAAGCAGGCAGTATGCCGAGTTTATCGCCTACGATTGGCGCAACAAGCGAGTGACGAAAGTCTCCACAGACCCGGAGGCCACGACGAACTACTTTCAGGCTTCTAGCAATTCGCTGCCCTTCGAGCTGTCGCCAGCGTTCTTCAGGCCAGAGGTTCTGCTGAAGTACAAGGCGGACCGAGACAAGTATACAGTGAGCGAGCGAGATGTCTCATGCCGCACAGCATGGCACCTTGAAGCAATCGACGTAAACGAAGCGGGCCAGGTACACGCTTACATCTGCTACTTGCGTCGTCTCCCATACGCCGAGCAGCTGCACTGGTATTCGTTCAACGAGCCACCGAAATCCAGTATCTCCGAGCGCGCTGTTATCAACGATTTTAAGGGCGAGTGGATGAGCTTCGTGCAGCCACTGCAGAAGGTCCTGTCCATTATACAACGCTGGCGAGATTCTAAAACAACATGGTGGACTCTTCGTGATGAGAGGCTTATTGAACGTGTGAATACTCCCTTGACTGCGAGCCGTGATGAGTGGGCCGAGGCCTACATGGACCTCGCAAAGCTGGTTGTCGAAGGCTTCGAGACAAAGACGATACGGGCGCGACTTGATGGGTTAAGAGTTGAATACGGCAAAGAGGATAAGACGATCATATTACTCGAGACCCTCCTATCAGCCAGAATGGGGGGGCAGATTCAGAAGCTTGACGGATTGCGGACTGTCCAGCTCTTGCGTTCGAAAGCCAAGGGTCATGCTGGAGGTAGCGAGGCCGAACAATTGGCGCTGGATGCTCTCATGGAGCATGAATCGTTCACCAATCACTTCAATGATGTATGTGCACAAGTAGCGGATGAGCTTGAGGCCATCGAAAAGGCATGCGATGAGGGGCATTAACAGACTGGATCTTGCCACATCCGAAGGGAAGGTCTTGGGTGACAACTATCAAACTGATCATTGGAAGTTACGCGGTGGTCCAGCGGGCCTACACCTCTTCAACCGCACCACTGGACTAAATATCCTCCTCGACGATGTACCACCTCCCGCTTCGCTCTACTCTCGCGCGCCTCGCCAGGTCTCCATCGCAATCACAAACCGCTGTGACTTGGCGTGTGCACACTGCTATGCGCCGAAGTCCCTTGATGAACTACAGTTTGACACTATCGTGCGCTGGCTCACAGAGCTTGATGAGCATGGCACTCTCGGCGTCGGCTTCGGTGGTGGCGAACCGACGCTCTACCCGGAATTTGCGCTGCTCTGTCAGTGCCTAGCGCACAAGACCCGACTATCTCTGTCGTTCACGACCCATGGCCACCAGATCGATGATGCTCTTGCCGAGAGCCTTCGCGGTAGCGTCAACTTCATTCGCGTAAGCATGGATGGAGTCGGTGCGACCTACGAGTCAATTCGACATCGCTCCTTCGCTGAGTTGCTTTCTCAGCTGAAGAAAGTACAGTCCATCTCTCAGTTCGGAATCAACGTCGTAATCAACGGGCAAACGTTACCCGACCTAAATGATGTTGCCATCGTAGCGGCGGATATCGGAGCCTGTGAATTGCTTTTGCTTCCACAGGTGCCGGTGCGTGGGGTTCCTGCAATCTCCTCAGATGACATGCAAAGTCTTCGCCGATGGGTCGACTCCTACAGGGGGCCTTTAAAACTTTGCATCAACGAGTCTAGCGCCGAAGGCTTCCCGACTTGCGATCCGTTGGTTCAGGAACCCGGCCTCCGCGCGTATGCCCATATCGACGCTAGAGGCGTGCTTAAGCCCTCCTCCTATTCGGACACCGGCCTAAAGCTAAGCGATGGCAGTGTACTACAGGCGCTTGACCAACTCGCTCACGATCTCGAGGAGAACAACATATGAAGATCTGGTACCAGTACGGCTCCGAGCACTCTGCAAACCTTGTTATGATCGGGCACTTCAAGAGCGCCGATAATGTGACGAAAGCCAAGGAGATCATTGATGCGCTGGCGAAACAAGTCCGCGAGGAAGAATCAAATGGCTCCCTGACTATTGGGCATCCTTCAGAGCGATACAGCGATACGATGCTCGACTTGCTTGGGAAGCTAAACATTAATTCGATCGGATCGGGCGAACTCGAACAGCTTGTATATGATGTCCATATCGAGGCGCAGGAGAACGACCTAATTCTGACGACTGATGAACCCGACATCTCGGCGTTTCTCAAGATAATGGTTGATAAAGGCGCGCGGGTTGAGGTCTACTCGGCACACAACTACCCTGACACAGCTTACGGGAGAGGTCGATGATAGGTAACCCACTATGCCAACGCTGAACTGGGAAGTATTCACTGGCTTACCCGGAGGTTCAGAGAGAAACTTCGAGTTGCTCTGCCGGGGCATCGTGCGCCAGAACTTCGGTAGCCTTGGAACCTTTCGATCGCTCGCGAACCAGCCAGGCGTCGAGTTTCATCTCAAGCTCGATACGCGATGCGATCTGCTCGGCGATGCTGGTCGTTGGTGGGGTTGGCAGTGCAAGTGGTACGACCTTGCATCGGACGGCGCACTGGGTTCGACCAGACGGAAAAAGATAACGGAAGGGCTCAGAAAGACAGAAAAGTACCTGCCTGAACTCACGGACTGGGTGCTGTGGACACGCCGCACGCTGACAAAAAGCGACCAAGACTGGTTCAATGGGCTCTCAACGAGGATGAAGCTCCACTTATGGACAGGGGACGATGTCAATAACCTGCTCTCAGGACAGGCCGCCGTTCTTCGCAGCACCTACTTCGGCGAGCTGGTGTTGACTCCTGAGATTCTCCGAGAGCGCCACGAGCAGTCGGCCGCATCGGTTCGTGGTCGATGGCAGCCTGATGCGCATCACGTCGGAGAAGCGGAGCGCGAGTTGCGTCGCATGCTCGGCGATTCAGAATCGTGGAAGGTATTAGGCGACCTGAGTACCGAGCTGAGAACAAACGCTGATAAGGTTGAATCATCGCCAGCGGTACCTACTCTACTTGCACCATCCATGACGGCTGTTGTGAACATGTCGAGGCAAATGGCGGAGACCCTTGATAGGATTGCTGATGGGATCCGCAGCGGAGACCTGGATCTGCTCCGCGATGAACTTTCCGTTCGTCAACGAAAGCTTCCGCACGATGTAGCTACAGCTCCTCGGAGATTACGGGCCGGAAACCAGCGAGCGGGCCTATACGCGACGAATGCGGTAGCCGGTTGTCACGACGCAGTACGAGCACTTGGGGAGGTAGAAGAGGGATTGGCTTCGCGGCTAGTTGCTCTCTTGGCTCCCGCAGGTTGCGGAAAAACGCATATCGCCGCGCAGCTTACAGCGGGAACGGAAACACGTCCCCACGGGATATTACTGCACGGCCGAGACCTTCATGCGACGCACACACTCGACGACCTAGCTCACATAGTGTCAATTGGGACTCAGCCTGTGTCGAGCATGGAAGCTTTATTCGCGGCGGTCGATGCCGCCGGGCAACGCGCGCACCGTCGCCTTCCTGTATTCATCGATGGTCTGAACGAGTCAGAAGATCCACGACGATGGAAGCCCCTACTCTCTGCGATGGAGGCCACTCTCGCGAAGTATCCCTACGTGCTCTTGGTCTGCACTTTACGGCCCGAGTTCGTCGATGATGCGATTCCCGAAGGGACGAGTTCCGTTGAGATAAAAGATTACGGCAATGAGACCATCGATGCCATACGCGAGCACTTCCGCTATTGGAAGATCGACGCTACAGACGCCTCCTTGCCTGACTTCCTCCGACACCCGCTTACGCTACGGCTCTTCTGCGAGGTAACAAACCCAACCCGGCAGCAGGTCGTCGGCGTCACGGCAATGCCGGGTTCTCTGACTACACTCTTCGATCGCTTCCTTGAGCAAGTGGGCGTTCGGGTTGCCGAACTAGCACCGCTCTTGCATCGATTTTACGCACAGGACGTAAGTACTGCGATCACGACCATCGCCAACAAGCTATGGGAGACGAGATCACGTTCCATAGAGTACAATGAGCTTCGCAACTTGCTAGGAGATGCGCAACGCCCATGGGACCAGAGCCTCCTGCGCGCCTTAGAGCATGAGGGCGTTCTGCTCCGCATGCCTTCGAATGGTAGCGACATATTCGTTCCCGTGTACGATCTGCTGGGCGGTCATATCATTGCAAATTCACTGCTGGCGAAGCATGGTGCGATTGCCTTTGAAACATGGGTAAAAGAGGCTTCCACGACATCCAAGTTCACTGGCGACTATAACGTCCGCCATCCGCTTGCCGATGACATCCTTCAATCGCTAGTCGGACAGGTTCCCCGACGGTTCTATTCCAAGCAGCTATGGCAGTTGGTTGATGTATCCTTACGCGGGCGTACTTTACGGCAGGCAGCCCGCCTCGAGCCAGCGTTTCTTGATGCGGCCACGGTTGACGCTTTAGTTGAACTCATGCGTGCTGGGGACACCGAGATTCTAAGGCGGTGTTGGCAGGTACGTGGCATATCGGGGCATCCGCTGAACGCTGAGGGATTAGATCGAGCATTGCGAATGATGACGGTTGCAGATCGCGACCTCTGTTGGACAGAATGGGTACGCAAGACCAATGACGATATGCCGGGTAGAGGAGAGAGTGTTCTTCGCGACCTCGAATACCTGGATGAACGTTGGCGCGCAGGCCGACTTTGCACGGGAGATCGGCTACGCGCGCGGTGGGTCATGTGGACGCTTACAAGTACTATCCGACGGCTTAGAGACCAAGCCACACGTGCTCTCTACTGGTTTGGACGCTTCGATCCCGAGGGGCTCTTCGCGCTTACAAGCGACTCGCTTCTGGTGAATGACGCCTACGTGGGTGAGCGCATGCTTGCAGCCTCCTACGGTGTCGTTATGAGTCACGCAGATATTTCTGCAAACTTCGCGGCCTTTCTGAAGAAGTTTCTGGAGCAACTCTCAGCAGCGCTCGTAGGAGTACCAGCAAGCGCGCCTACACATCACTACCTGACACGACTCTACATGCGAGGAATTGTGGCCTTCGCTTCAAACTATTATGAGTCAACGCTACCTGAAACACTTCATGGCACATGGGCGTTCGCTCCTCCTACCTCAATCAAGGCTCTCTTCGATGGCGATCCAGGTGCCGACGAAGCAGCGCAAACGCTCCACATGGACTTCGAGAACTACACGCTGGGGAGGCTATTCGATGATCGCGATAACTACGACATGAACCACGCGGGGCATAAGGCCGCGGTGGCTTTTGTGCGTGGGGTCGTATGGGAGCTTGGGTGGCGCGCATCTACCTTCAAGGAGCTGGATAGTAGGATAGCTGAGGATGGCTATCGTGGATGGCATAGCGATCGGTCGCTCGCCGAGCGTTATGGAAAGAAGTACGGCTGGATCGGGTTCTATTCGTATGCAGGCATGCTCGAAGAGCGAGGACAGTTTCCTCGTGAGTACCACGGATTCGCTGACGTGGATATTGATCCATCGTTCCCTGAGAAGCCACATGCAGAAGGCACAGCCTCAGTTCCAGAAACCTGGCTATCACCGACCATTGAGAATCATGAGACATGGATGCGAGAGAGCAGCACATCGGTGCCGAATAGCCTCCTTCGCCGGGAACGAATCGGTGCTGACCAAGGGCCATGGGTGGTCGTCCACGGCTTCGTCAAGGTTGAGGACAGGATCCTAGGGCGAAAAGTATGGTCATTCATATCTGCGCTGGTCACACCGGAGGAAAGTGTTTCGCAACTTGTTGCATTACTGGAAGCTGGCGAGTGGCCTTGGGTAGCTCGTGACATTCCGAGCGACTACTACACTTTTGCCGGTGAGATTCCGTGGCACCCGAACTTTGCCTCGGAAGCGCTTGCAGAGAACGCGTACCGAGGGAGCGTTGGAAGGGGAATGTGCCCTGTTGAGGTTGAGGTTGAGGTGCTCGGGCATGGCTACACATGGGAGAGCTACCACAGCGAAATGAATTGTGCAGGAAGCACACGAGTGCCATCTAGGCCTTTCTCACATCGATTCGATCTACACAGCAAAGCGCAATCCTTTGACCAGTTCCTTCCTGACGGTAGCCGAGCAACGGTCACGCTAAGCGGTATCGATGGCTTCGAAGGGGAGTTGCTCTACATCCGCGAGGATTTACTTCACCAGTATGTGGATGACCGCTCCATCATCTGGTTTGCTTTCGGGGAGCGGGAATTGCTACCCTATCCCCCCTCACCGCCGCAGTGGTTTACAGCCGTTCGGCAGTCAGATGCGAACTCGTGGCGCCAGGTGCTTACTGAAGGAGACCTCCTATAACGAGGGTAAGCCGCCTTTGTGCAAGAAAGCAACTAGGCGCCAATCGAGCACCGCGAAGAATAAATAACACTTTACAGGGTAGCCTCAAGTAGATCCATCAATCGAGAGCCAGGCCATAACATGGGATCGACATCAGCGAAGAGGATCCCGCATCTACGCTCAAGCCCATCAACCTTAACTGCATAGCGGCCAAACTCCACGGTCCGATCGTCAACTCGAGGATATACGAGGAACCCATCCTCCGTAGCCCAAAGAGTATTATAGACGAATATCTGCTTGAGATCATCGTCAGCTGGCTTTGACGAAGTCATCACCTTCCATTTAGTGTCGAGTATAGTTCGCTTCCCAGTAGGAGATTCTGCGATGATATCGGCTCGAACTGTCTTGCGAATCGCCTCGCTCGATTCCCAGAAGAGCTTCGTCCGCTGAGCGCGTACTCGAGAGCCAGGAATAGTAAGGCATTCCTTCCGAAGTCTAGCAAAGATAGCGGCTTCCCATAGAACGTTCATATCAAAGAGCAACGAAAATACGCGACAACTCCCCGCCGCTAAATCAGGGTTCTGCCTGCTCAGGATAAGTTTAGCTAATCCTAATGGTTGCTCGTATCGCCGCGACTTGTTGTCAATGCGCACTCTGTCGAAATCCTCGGGTCTGATCCTATCCGCTGGCCAGTCGGGAAAGTCGAAGGCGACGGAACGAGCAAAAGAGCGAGTGTAGAAGGTTGGGGCGAATCGAGCGGTCGCGACGACGGCTGCCTTGAGGATACGGTTGGGTAGGTTAAAGCGGTCGTACTCAGAGGCGACTGTACTTATGCGCTCCGCATGGCACATATTTCGCCTCAGGTTGTCGTTATAGTCTATCCTGCCCTTGATTGCACCACGGTTCTTCGATACGCTCCTATAGCGCTTGACTAGCCCTTCCTTTAGCAGCCCTTCGACCGAATCCAGATAGTGTTCGAAAAGGATATCAAGAAGTGTGTGGTGTTGAAGTTCAAGCCGAGCTAGATCGCCAGCGCGCAAGTCGAAATAGCCTGCAGCATCGAGTAGGGAGAGAAGGATACGCCGCCATTTCGATGAGCTTTCATCATGCCTCTCGTCAGAACGGTCCAACTCCACCTTCGGAAGTACTTCAATGATGAGATCATCGATCTCCAGCACCCCGACCCACTGTAGAAAGCGCACGCTGTCGCTCCAGACCTCTAGATAGCGTTCGTCTTGGCGCTCGGCCCAAGAAGAGAGAAGCTTCCAATGACGTTCTGTAAACGCTCTCTCCCCGATTCGAATGCGCTCGTGCTCGAAAACGATGAGTATACTTCGATCAGCCATAGATGGACTTAAAGGCTTCTGCGTCCCAGCTGGCTTGGTCTGTAAAAGCCCACAGCTCCGTTGAAACAGTTTCGCCGTTGTCCGCGAACTGCTTCGGCCACGTCACCTTGCTCTCGCGCTTTGAAACAAAGCGTGGGCCGAGCACCATGGCAATTTTCTCCCAGTCACCGTAGAAGTACTCTTGAAGAAGCGGGATAATACGATCAGAAAAAGCGGAGTGAAGTGCCTCAAGACTTCCAATCCCCATCAAGTAGGCATGCCCAATCCTATGATCTCTATCCCGAAGGGCTTCGAGCCGTAGACTCACGGTCTCTAGGAGTTTCGAAAGATCGACTCCCTCTATAGAACTGAGCAGCTCTGGTCGCGGTGGCATCTCTACGAATGAGAAACGGCGTCGCAATGCAGTATCAAGGGCCTCCACGCTTCGGTCGGCAGAGTTCATCGTACCGATAACGTAGACGTTCGAAGGAACGCTGAACTCCTCGCGCGAGTAGGGCAATCGAGCCGACAATGTGTTCACCGCCCCAGCCCGCTTATCCTCCTCAATAAGGGAAATGAGTTCACCGAAGATCCCGGAGACATTCCCTCGGTTGATCTCGTCGATGAGGATGGCATAATCAGCCCCTGGATTGCGGCGTGCTCTGGCGCAGAGCTCCTTGAACACACCCTCCTTAAGTTCGTAGGCAAGACCTTGTTCGTCGATCTCCTCTCCTAACATCGGTTTGATTCCCTCGATGAAGTCCTCGTAGCTCATCGACTGGTGAAAGGTGATGAAAGAGTAGTTCTTCTCTACGCCTTGCCCTGTGGCCGAATAATTCCTGGCCTTTGCAACGAAATCTTCGACCTCGGGGACAGCCTCTTTAACCGCCTGGGGATCGACTGACCAGATACTGCCTACGTCTTTTCGGAAGAGCTGCGGATCGGCTCGCCTTGTGTACTTAACAGTTTCGCAATCATCAAAGGTATGCTGTTGCAACATGGACCATATCATTGCGCGAGGGCTGGCCTGCTTCGTTGTGGTGATCTTTGCGCGGACAAACTCATGCTCGGCGATAGCGGGCACCTGAGCAGCACCCCCGGCGAGTAGGGCGGCAGCGACGACCTTCCACCACGACATCCTATCGGCTTCCTCGGTAAGCCAAGCCTCCCTAGACTTGCCGGCCGTAGCCTTCGTGAAGCGAAGGAAAAGTTGGTCCCTAAGAAAGAAGGTCTTGCCGGTGCCAGGTGGCCCATAATAGATGACGTTCTTGGAAGGCAGGATGAGCGTCGGCGCTTTAGTGTCACCGACACTCGTATCATCTTCAAGGTCACCAGAGACGCTCACGAAGGGTTGTAGATTGTCTTGCGTGGGGGAGGAATAGCCGCCCCAATATTCGAAGTCAACAGCCTTAAGCGGTGTCTCCAACCTCGTCATTTCGTTAATAAGGAAGGCCACAGCGGCCGACTTGTCGCCATCACTGTAATCCTCCCAGCTTTCCTCGTAATCCACAGCATCGACCCACCTTGCCTTCTTCGTTTCGTATTCGGAGGCGAAGGAGACATCGATCACGCGTGCACGATGTGTAACGGCACCACTTCTAGTAAAATAGAAAGGGAAGCTTCCCCCATTCGCAACCAACTTCTTAAGCTGAGCCCTCACAAGCTCCTTCCCGGAAGGTCTCTTGCTCCACCAGATGACAGCTTCTTTCTTCTCTCGAAGCTTTACGATCACTTCGTCCTTCCAGGATAGACCATCGCTGGCGATGAGTCCGGCAACAGATCCCTCGAATTCAGCCCAGCGTGCCCACTCGGACGAACCATACTCCAGGAGATTGGCTCCCTTAGGCATCCGCTGTATCATCGCGATCTGAGCCTCGCCTATTGAGCGTTTAGCCGCGGGATCACCGAAAGCAAGGAAGCGAAGTGCAGTGTCGTAGTAGATCGGGAGGAGGCAAGGATTCTGCGGATCCTGATAGAGGAATCCCGTCTTCCACTTCAGCATCTTCGGAAGGTCAACAGCCTCTAGCGCGCCTAAGTCTCCCCTTCCCGCGGCCTCCGCCGCAGCAACGAGTCCAGCCTTAACAGTCGCGAATGCGGCCTGAGCGGAATTACCATAGTATTTAACCCAGGCATAAACCCCATCCGTTGCATAAGGCGAGTCGCTTGGCTCATCTTTAGGCGCCTTGCGTTTGAACACTCCAAACTTGTAGGCCGATCCGCCGCCAATGCCCCCAAGCTCATTTGTCTTGAACTCGAGCCAGTATGTGAAAGCGTTGTCGTTCCCGACTGAGCAGTACTCGTCAAGGCTCATGTCTCTCAGCCGAGACAAGGGCCAAGCTGCGATGAAAGCCTGATAAATCGGATTGTCCTGTAGCATCTCAACTCCTCATCAGCGCTTATTCACTGTGCCGCCACAACAGTATCGTATTGACTACGCTTGCTTAGGCCAGGGTTTAGATACCCATATATCGAAAGAAGTATCTTCGTAACGGTCAAATGCAGAACTGCCTCGTTCCTCTTGATATCTCACGCACCTAGTACACAATTTCCCCTGGATTTTCCTTGGTACTTGAGATCTGAGAACGCACTGCCAGACTAATCAGCCGGTGTGCTTCCTTCGAACCTGCAGTTAGGCGCTCGATCTCTGCCAAGTCCTTGTTCTTCGTCGCGAGTCCCAGCTGCCTGGTATGTTCCCTTGCGTGGCCAACAAGCAACTTCGCGGTGAGCTGATTGACTTGCCAGACAAGGTTGTTGGCTTTCACTTCCTCCCTTACCGAGGCCATCCCTGCTTCATCCATATTCATTCGAGCAGAATCAAGAGCTGCGGCAAGCCTCTTTGCGAGCTGCATCCTCGCAGAAATAGCCATTATTCACCTCCCTTAGTTACGAGAGCCGCCCTTAGCTGCCCCCTCACATCCCTGCCCGCCTCATCTTTCTTCATCACCCAGACGAAGAGCCCCTTGCCCTTCGACGCGCGGGCCCAAAGCTCGCCTACCCGGCGCTTCTCGCGTTCTGAAGGATCGGCTGCGATGTGAGCGCCTTTGTACTCGACGACGAGGACGCGGCCATCCTTGAGCCTAGCTACGAAGTCCGGATAGAAGTCGTCTCGCGACGTAGGGAGGCGGAAGCACCATTGATGACGGGGAGGGACGTTTCGTACCCAGGTCTCGACTTCGTCGAGAGCGTCGATCTCCTTGGCGCAGGCGTATTCCTCACCGTCGCGCTTCAGGTTGTCGACGACGGGGAAGAAGTGTTTGGAGAAGCCATAGGAAGAAGCAGGCTCTGCCCGTGGGTAGGGACAGCGGTCCTTCGAGAAGGAGAAATCGGCTTCCCAGACGAGGCTGCCATCAAGTTCAGGGAGGTCAAAAAGCGACTCGAGTCCTGAAGACGCTGCGTTGAGACGGTAGGAATTGAGCTTGGCCCTGATCTTCTCTTCGAGGAGGTATTTGTGGAGGATGAGGTCTCCAAGCCGGAGCTTCCGCTCGTCGATGAGCTGGTGCATGAGGCGGGACAAAAAATCCTGGAGGACAAGTTGGGACACGTCGCTCCGCGCCAGGCGGCGGTCAAGCCAGAAGACAAGCCCGTTCAGGTAGAACTCGCCCGCGACCTCAGCGGTGAAGAGCTCGCGGTCATAGCGGGTGTTGCGGGTGATAACCTTCTCAGCGACGACATCAAGCTCCGTGACCTTACGCTCAGCGGGCACGGAGAACTCCTCAGCCATGAGGCGAGCGGGGAACCTTGATGCGTCGGATAGGTCGAGACGGCCACGGTTGGCAAACCAACCTTCATCGACGGGAATGAGCTCGCCTGAGACTTCGTCACGGGAGAAGAGGGAGCCCACCGTAAAGACATCAGGGCCAGCAGGATGGACGCGATGCCGGGAGGCTTGAAGGAGGCGGTAGTTGGCGAGGTTGCGCGCGATCTCGCGCGTGCGCTCTCCTCCGGAGTCTGCTCCGAGTGTCTCCGAGAGCCTGGTGATCGTAGCTTCGGTGATAGCGCCGGAGACTCGGACGAGAGGGACTCCATCCGAACGAGTGCCCGCGCTCTCGACGACGAGGCCAGGCTCAGGCGCGAAGAGCCCGAAGTCCAAGGGTGCGTAGGCTGGGATGGAAATGGATTGGCCATCCGGCGCGAGCCCGACGATGGTGCCGGAGCCCTCACCAGGGAAGAAATCAGCCACCTCGGTCCATGCGTCTGCCTCAATGCGCTCGAAGCCCATCTTGTCGACGAGGCAGTCTTTGAGCGCGGAAGCCGTCTCGGCGAAGTCACGCGACGATACATGGGCATAGGCCTTGTTCAGCAATGCGGAGGGACGTTCCTCCGCGTATGGCATCCGCAGGACTCGGCCGAGGAGCTGCTCGACGGCCCGCGCGGACTTGAGCTCCTGTATGGAGCAGAACACGTAGGCGAAGGAGCAGTCCCAGCCTTCTTTGAGGGCCTGAACGGTGATGATGTGCCGGATGGGGCAGGATGGATCGAAGAGGTTCACGCCCTCGATGCCGCGCTCGTCGCCGGTAGCCACGGCAATGTGAGCTGGATCGATGCCCTCGTTTTGGATGAGATGATCGCGGAGCTTGTCGGCGGTGATGACCGTCGGATCATCCTTGTCCTTGGCTTGAGCCTGGTACAATGTGATAGGCCGTACCGAATCCCCGGTTGTCTTGGCGGCCTCCTCGAGGGAGTTCCGCGTGCTGATCGCCGCCGCGACCGTGGTAGCCCAACTCGAATGCTCGGCGAGGACGATCGGGAGCTTGATCATCTTCTCGGCTTTGAGCTCGGTCGCGGTAGCCTCGTGGAGGACATTGGATCCGCTCGCGCTCGAGGTATCGGGCGTTGCCGTGAACTCGAGGATACCGAGGGGCGAGAGCCTGGCGAGAGTGTCGAAGGAAAGCTTCGATCGCGCGTTGTGCGCCTCGTCGATGATGATGAGTGGCCGGAAGACATGGCAGAGGTTGACGAAGGAGTGGACAGGCTTTCCCCGGTTGGCGCCTTCGGTGCTGAGTTCGAGCCCTGGCATGCCATTGAGGGCGGCGAAGTGGCGCTCCCAGCGCTCGGAATGGGCGTAGATGGTGCGAGTACCTGTGTCCTCGGCCTTGAAGCTTTGTATGGTGGCGACGACGACCACGAGACGAGTGGCGAAGTCCTGGGGGCTCACCGACTCGAGGCCCTCTCTCGTCACGACAAGGGGGCGGCCCCAGGCTTCGACAAGCTCCTCACGGTAGGGATGCCCCGCCGTGGAAAGGGCGGAAAGGGTCTGTTCGAGAATGGCTTGGGAGGGAACAAGCCAGAGTACATGGAGAGACTCGGTGTGGGTATACGAGTCGCGCACGATGCGAAGGGATCGCGCCGCGAGCCAGGTCTTGCCGCCTCCTGTGGGGATTCGAATGCAGACGTAGGGGATATCGCCCACGCCCGGAGCCTGGTGCCAGCGAGTAACCGAAGGACGGCCGCGTTCGCTCCAGGATTCAATGAAGGCAGCCTTGGGATCACCTAGGCGTTTGGCCCGCTCGAGGTAGTCTTTCAAGGATTCAAGGGCTTTGGTCTGGTAGGTCTTAGGTTCAAACATGCTCGCCGTCCTCTCCAGCGCCAGCGGTGCGTGCGGTGAGGGCTCGAGGAGCTTCGGGCATCAACCCCGCCGCGTATTCGAGCGCGCCTTCCGCAAGGAGCGGCATGGACCCGAGGTCATATGGAATCTGCTTGAAAGTGATGTTCATGCGAGAGAGCGATGAGGGCGAATAGGTCGTCGCCTCGGCATAGACAATGCGAGGACCATCATGCTTGGGGAGGGATGCCAGAACTGCCGGTGTGAGGACATTGCCGCCCTTGGAACGCTTATCCCCGAGTATCCCGTTGTACAAAAGATAGAGACCTCGTCCCTCGTGAACGCCGAGGAAGGGCGATGTCGCCTTGATCGACCCACCGATGGCTGGTGCCTTGGTCTCGCGCCACCAGACGAAGGCAGCGAGGTCGGCGAACTTGACCTTGGGGTTGAGGCGACCGAAGGCGTCAAAGAGGGTGTCGCCAAGCTTGACGAAGCGGAAGCCGCTGCCGCCCTTCCAGCTGACAGCTTCGGAGATACCTCCCTGCTCTCCATCAATGACCTTCTGAAGACGGGGCAGGCAATGTGTCACTGCATGATCGCCCATCTCAACGCCGATCCATCGACGGCCCATTTTGTGGGCAACAGCTGCAGTGGTGCCTGATCCTAGAAATGAATCGAGAACGAGATCACCAGGTTGGGTAGCTATCTCGATAATCCGCTTGATGAGCTTCTCTGGCTTAGGTGTACTAAACGACTCGGAGTCAGGGAAGAGCTTCTTGATCTCAGCCTTGGAGGTTCTATTGCTCCCAACCTGATCGAATGACCATACAGTCTCAGGAGGCCTAGCCCGCATCTGATCAGCATATATTCGGAAATAGGGAACCCAACCGGATCTCCCTGCTACCCATTCGATGCGCTCCCTCTCCTCGGATACCTTCTCGCGGCTCCACCGCCAGGCACCATCCGCTCCATTCGGACGGATTGGATAGACTTCCTGGCCATCTGGCGCAATCAACGGATAGTAGAGGTTGGGACGTGACTCTCGAGTCTCACCCTGTCCACCCATGGCTCGGAGTGGCTTCAAATAGTACTGTCGTCCGCTTGGATCGACCTTATCATAATGCTCAGGAATCTCTTCCTCTGATACGTCTAGTCGGTTCAGCGTGCAACGCTTGATATTCCGTGCCCATACTAAGATATGGTCGTGGCGCGAAGAAAAGAACTCAGCATCCATTCGAGGGCTGTCTGACTTCTCCCAGATGACATTGGCGATGAAGCTAGACCTGCCCATTATCTCATCCCCTAGAGTCTTCAGGTAATGGCTTTCATTATCGTCCAGATTGATCCATATGCTCCCATCCTCAGCGAGGAGCTCGCGGAGAAGCTCCAGCCTCGGGTACATCATGGAGAGCCACGTTGAGTGTTCGAGGTTATCGTCGTAGTGCTCGAAGGCAGACCCGGTGTTGTAGGGCGGGTCGATGTAGATACACTTCACGCGCCCGGCGTAGTAGGGAAGCAAGGCCTTGAGGGCCTCGAGGTTGTCGCCCTGGATGAGGAGGTTGTCCTGCGCGGCCTTCGGATCGCCGACAATGCCGCCCTTGGCTGCGGCGTGAGGTTCTAGGAGGCGGAAGGGAACAAGGGATGCGGCGCGGAGGGCGTCTTCTTTGCCGGTCCAGGTTAGTGTAGGCATAGGCTGTCCTTATCAGAAGGCTCGTTTGTTGAATGCGTCATAGAATCCAGGGGAGCGGCACGGGAGACATGCCAAGGCGACTCATCCCATCGTGTGTATGTTGGCGGAATAGCGGCCACAAGGTTTTTTGAATCTGCTTCTCCTTGAATACCTTACAGAGCTCTTCGTCGGCCCATAGCTCCGTAAATGCCGGGACATCAGTAACACCGAATCCGATGACAAAGACAGATATCTGCCTAAAGATGAGCGTATCCTGAAAGCTGACAGTGAACTCGTATCTTGGCCGAAATACCAGGGTCTCAGGTGTCGGAGCAATCGGATCGCCATTGGCGAAGGACTGCTTCCATTCGAGCTTGAGTTCGCTTCCTGGTGATGGCATTGGACCGAGAGCTTCAGAATTTAAAAGCATGGGCTTAATGTCTTGGAGCGTGATGGTATGCAGAAACCGTGTTAGACGATCGTTGATATCGCCACTCATCACGCCGCTCCTTGAGTGGGGCTGGATTGGGTGATTGCAGGCGAAAGACTTGTCGCTTCAGCATCAGACCAGCGAGCCTCAACATACATACCAGAGTAGTCTCGGAAAGAGGCTGGCCCGATGTAGACAGCAACCTGCTCTGGTATCGATCTTTGGTAGCGCTCAGCGCAAGCTTCGATTTTCCCCTGTTGAACCTGCGTCAGGAAAGGCAGAAGCCCACCAACTCCAGCCCATCGAAGTGCTGTCTGGAAGCCCTCGGACTCCTCGATCCTGCGACGTTGCGTCATCCCGATCTTGCTCGAGTTGATGTCGTACATTGCCTTGAATATGAGCGGATCGGCAGCAAGCTTGAGAAGGAGTCGGTTGGTGGAGTCGGGAATACCCCCGTTCTCGTAGCCGTTCATGGTCAGTTCGCCGAAGCCGAGGATCGCGCCAAAGGCTTTCTGGCTGGCATTGTACCGAGCACGCAGAGAGACGAGGGTCTCGGGCGACGGAGCCTCGTAGAGGCGAGCGTAGGCCTCACGCGCGGCGTCTAGATTGGCGTCGAGCTGGCCTGGGGCTTCGAACTCGTCTCCGCAGGTGAGGCAGCGCGAGTAGTGGGCATTGAAGGAGATCTCCCTGCCCTTGATCGTCACCTGCTCAACTCGCTCGATGATCTCGATATCTCGGGTTACCCCGCAGCGGGAGCACGGCAGTCTATTACTCATAATTGCCCTCATCATGAAACGACATCACGATACCGGCATCCCCATCGGTGTCGGTCCAGATCTTCAGCTTGATGTACAACAGAATCTCGTCCCTCGGCGGTGCCTGTCGTGTGTATGGATGGTAGAACACCATGACGTCCCCATCCGACCCGTCATCATCGCGTTCCGGCCCCTTGGCATAGTGCTCAGGCCTCAGATCGGCGATGATCTCGTAGGCGTCCTCCTCGCTAAGTCCTTCATCCAGCATGAATTCCCGGGTCTTGCGCCTGTTGCGGGGCTTCCAGGCAAGCTTTCGAGCCGCAAGAAGCGGCTTGAGACGCAAGAGGAATAGCTGGGTCGCGAGCGTTCCGCCCATTCAATATACTCTGAATATCGGTATTGCGCAATACCGACAGGAGGCTGAAGTATGAGGAGTATCTTTGACTGGGAGACCTGATCGCATTGTAGCGGGCAGTAAGATGACGTTGTTGATATTGTTATCCTCGACTCTCGAGAACGCATGGAAAACGATAGAACTATGATAACAGAGAACTGAGAATTGTAAAGTCAGACACGACTCCTCGGCGTGTTCAGCGCACTCAAGATAGGACTAGTTCGTCATGATCTTGTAATAGTCCTCAGGGGAAGATAGTAGGCTCAGGGGCGGACTGTGTGTTGAACATGGCCCTGGTGACTACTCGGCTAGTAATCACTATTTCTATACCAGATAGATAGTTAAGACCGTCTCAGGCTCATATATAGTGATTTCCATACTGTTGGGAGGGACTCCTCACTAGTATTATACGGGTATATCACTGCGAAGGAGTCTTACCGATGCTTCATTACACTTCTGACTTGATCAAGTGGCTCGTCTTCACCGACAAGGAAAGGACCGTTCTGCTCGAGGCCCTGAACACCTTCTTCTCGGCATCCGAATCCGTCCAAGTACCAGTTCATGCGGACGAAGATGAGCCGTACTCCGCTAGGCTGGCCCTCCATTCCGATAGGAAGAACTAGACAGCCTCATCTCAGTTCGCGGCCTCCTGGTCTCGAGTCTTCGCGAGGGATCAAAGGCCGTTATTGGCTTGACAGCCAACGACCGCGAGGCTTTGAGTGCTCTGTTGATGCTCGATATTGCTGGCTTCTACGACTATCTGATCAGTCTTGAAGATAATATGGCCACCATGGGGGTCGAGTTCAGACCGACCGATGATGATCGCCAGAAGGCAAGGTTCCACATCATGAGCAAGCTCAATGCCTGAGCTATACAAGCGGATACAACGAAAAGAGGCCGCCCTCAAAGGCGGCCTTAAACGACGCTAAAGGTGAATACTTGAAGGCAACTCTGAGCGCGCGCTACCTCAGCGCTCCCTGTAGAACACGAATAGCGGAACGGATTGCCTTCCTTCTCGCGCTGGAGGGATCACGCTGGACGAGCTCATGAAGGAGCCCGATGATTCGGAGCCCGTCGGCGACCGCTATATCATTGACTTGCTGTGCTTCGGGGCTTAGAAGCCGTTTCTTAGCGGGTGCTGGTGGAATGACACGCTTGGCTTTGGCAGCCTCCGCTGCCTGGTGGATGGTCTTTTCGCCACGACGGACGGCTTCGGCCTCCTCCGGGTCGGAAAGTACGGCTCTGGCGCGCTCCACCTTGGCCCGAGAAGTTCCGATCGTGTCAGCAGTTATCTCGGCAGTCTTGCGCGGCTTACTGTCGGTAGCCTCGATTGAGGCTACCGGCGTGTTAAAGCCCGTCTGTGGTCGGTCTACGAGCTCGATGAGCCTGAGAAGCTCGGCATCCGAGACGTTGCGGCGGTCCTTCTGGGTGTGGATGGCGTAGGCCAGGGCCTCGGCCTCAGAGGCGAAGGTCTTCTCGTAGGCGGTGACCCTGAGGAGGCCGAGTTCCTCGGCGGCGCGGACACGGGTGTAGCCGTCAATGAGGACACGGGTGCCATCAGGCTTGCGCCATACGTTGACCGGCTTGGAGGGGTCAAAGCCGTTGACGGCCATGTCAGATTTGATGGCATCGAAGACCTCAGGCTTGATAGAGAAGAGCGAGGAGAAGGGCTCAGCCTTGGCGAGCTGGTCAAGGTAGAGCTCTATGCCGACAGCCTTCTCCCCGGAGTTGTTGACGGCTGCCTTGTCGTGACGGGTGGTCATGGTAAGCTTGGGCATGGCTAAAACCTCTCGGTAGTGCGTTCTACGCCGCAGTAGGCAGTGAGAGCGGCGATGGCGGCATGGAGCGGGGCCTTGGCATGCGAAGGAGAGATGCGCTCCCCGGTGTCGATCGAACGACGAATTAGTGTGGTGTCGGGGATGGCGACTGGCGCTATGATGTCTCCGAAGGAGTCACGGAAGAGAGCCTCGTACTGGTTGCGGAGGGCGTCAGGGTTGTCGGTCCTCGCAGTGCGATGGAAGTTGAAGAGGATGCGCCAGGCTGTGAACTTGTCGGTCTCGCGCCGGAGCTGGGCCTCGTAGAAAAGGGCGCCTTTGTAGTCGAACTGGCTGAAGGCTACGGGCGTGAGGATGAGGTCGGCGGCGTTCAGTGCGTTGAGGATGATATTGTCGTAGGTGGGGGCAGTATCGATGAAGAGGAAGTCGTAAGGAAGGTCCCTTGACGCGATGATGCGCCGGAGCGTGCGGTCCCCGATTGCTCGAAACTTGACGAGGTCGAGTGACGAGGCAAGAAGGTCGATCCCCGGATATACAGATGGGAGAATGTTCTCCGCGAGGCGTTCAGTATGGAGGACGGAGGCGATGTTCCTGCGATCAGCCTCGACCGGAGAATCGAGGTAGTAGGATGAGGCGCTGTTCTGGATGTCCAGGTCGGCGACGAGGACACGGTAGCCAGCGGCGGCGGCATAATTGGCGACGAGGATGCAGAGCGAGGACTTGCCGGTGCCGCCCTTAATCGAGGAGAAGCAGATGGTCTTCATGGGAACCTCGTGATGTGGGAAGTGGGGTTAATTATAAATAGTAACAAGGTAGCAAGGTGCGTACTTTCGTGGTGGTCTGGACATGCAAAGACGCTGCTCGCGGCCAACGGCAGTATCTGTGCGCTGAGGAGAATGGGTGTCGCCTTCTGTTGGCGAATGCTGCGGGCCCGGTGTCCTCTCGGGCAAGAAATACCTGATCGCTTACTCTTACGATCATGCCGAGGCTGTTCTATCTGCCTCGTACTCTTGTCTGGGAAAAGGAAGGATCAATTCGTCCGCTAGAGGGCTTCGTCAATCATATAAACGGAGACGACGAAGCCCCATGCTAGAGTAGAGCATTAACGGTTCGCGCGGACTACGGAAAGCGCAACGTTGCCCTGGTCGAGGCGTCCTTGCTCGCAACGGAATGTGATGATGACCGGATCACCATACTCGGAGATATTCGGTACGTCGAGTTCTCTTGGGATTGTCACGAAGAAGAACTCCATCGGGGCTTCAGTGAAACCTATGAACTTCACATTGTAGCCAACGGTAGCCCGAAGCTGCCCACCTGCCGCAAGGCGAGCGATAATACGGATGGACTTGCCCGTAAAAGCGGTAGGATTGTCAAAGAACTGAGCTGCGGCCTTGGTGTTGTATTTGTCGATTCGTGTCCCGTACTGGTAGACGAAGTTGAAGTCAGGCTCGGCTGTGACAGTATCCTGAGCGATGGTAGAAGATAATCCGAAACCGACTAGTAACAATATCGTGGCAATGGTTCGCCTCATAGACCCTCCTTTGTATCCGGCGTATGAACCAGGAAGCCCTATTGGGATTGCCTCACCATGGGGCTCCCACACTTCGGGCACTTATAGCTGCCATGCTTCCCGTACGTTTCGATGTACCTGCAAGTCGCCTTCGAACACTTGTACGTGTAGGTTACTTTCTCTGTTGCCATGTGAACCTCCTATAGATGTCTTGGCTAGACCAAGACAAGGTAGCCTATCGTGCAACCGTGCCATTTCCTGGCACGATGCGCTGATATAGAAGTAGCGTTCACCTTGGCTGGACGGAAGTTAACTGCGCGCCGGACGAGAAGAGTCGTAGCGCTCGAGAGCTTGTGCAAGTTCTTTACGGGTCATTGCTCGGAGCTCCGGTGGGGCCAGGATCTCAGCGTCAGGACCGTAGGATAACGACCATCGAATGAGGTCACGAAGGTTGCGAGATCCAATCGTAAGGACAGTGGATCCGTCGGTATGAATCTTTGTTGATTGGATGACGCCAATATGGCGGGCAGTAGCTTGTTTAGCGACCGTAGGGGAGAAACGGATGGTAGCCTGGACGGGTTCATCTGCTTCCAGATCGAAGCTGGAGGCCATCGCGGCAGCGAAGTCAATGTCGACGGGATGTTCGGGAGCATGAGCCGTGAGGGCGGCATATTCAAAGAGGTCGAGATCAAGTAGACGTACGGTGGCTTGAGACTCGGGCTTGGCAAGAACATAGAGGCCGCCACGATGTTCGATGAGTTTTACGGGATAAATGACGTAAGACCGTGCGATGGTGTCCACTGGTGATCGATAGACTACGGAAATAGCTTGGCACATCTTGATGGCCATGCGGATAGTCGCAAGAAGGCTATCCGGGGCTGAGGCGTTTGGGCTATCAGGATTGGAAGGGTTGGTCTCGGCATCGAGCTCGGGAATTAGGGCGTGGAGTTTTGAGCGGAGCGAAGAGAGAAGCATTCCAGTAGAGTGGCTATGAAGGGAGCGGCCTTCCAGGATGGTGTCGAGATAGAAGCGCTCTTGGTCGTTTAGGTCGAAAGATGGCAGGGCAAGCTGGGGCAACTTCTTCGAATAGCTTTCAAGAAGACGGTAGACCTTCTCGGTGGAGAGGTCACGGCGTTCGTCGACGATGGGGAAGCCAAGGTCCCCGAGGGCTTCAAGAAGGCGAAATACCGAGCGCTTGGAAAGACCAAGCTTAGCCATGAGCGTCTTGATGGTAGTGCCGCCCGGCGCGGCAAGGAGACTGACGGCCGAAACTAGCTTGACGAGATTGGAAAATGGGTTCGACATATGGCTCTCCGGGTGATGAAGCCGCTCAACGAGGGCTGGTGGAACAAGGGTAGCAATGAGGGATGACGAAACGCGGCGCGATGGTGGCGACTCCATCATGCCGATAATCAGCTGGCTGGGATGATCCGGATGGCACGATGGCGGACCGCCGATAAATGCGATAGGAGCGCGATAGGAGCCCCTAGCGAGTACTTTGTCTAGGGTCCCCATATCTTTTCTTGATCAAGAGCTGTCCGGCCAAAGAGGATGCGGGCTGGTGAAGATAAGGCCCCGGCTTCGGAAGCCGGGGCTGGAGCGTCAGTAGTCCTCGGGGAGCATGATGGTCAGGCAGGGATAGCCGCCATCGTCGGGACCGGCCACGGAAACGAGCTCGACAGGCATGGGAGCGGCACCGAGAGACATCTGGAAAAGGACCGTGAAGCGGAGGTAGGTGTCGTCTTTCGAGGAGCGAATGGCGTGGCGGAGGCACATTAGTGTATCCCACAGCCTACCCTGGACCGACTGGCCTTCGGCCACGAGGGCAAGCGCGGGCACGATGTAGTCGTGGTAGAGATGGTCCGTGATGGCGACTGCCCACGTGAAGCCGGCCTCGCGGGCGAGTTCGGAGACGTCCAAGATGCAGCCATCGCTCAAAGCTTGCCGCCTCGTGTAAATCGAGATGACGTTGTTCGACATTAAGCGACCTCGGCGTGCCGATGAGCCATCGGCTTGATCTCCACATGCTCGGCTACGAGGTGGAGCTTGAAACTCGAGGTCGTATCGGAGGCTTCGAGGTCCTGCGCGATTCGGCCGACGATGCGAATGGCTGAGCCCTTGTCGAGGAGCTCGTTGCAGCGGAGCGCGAGGCGACCGTAGGAGACCACGGGGACAGCCGGGGCCTGGTCTCCTGACGCGATGAAGAAGGAGCAGCGATCGAGGCCGCTTGCGGTCGTGGTGAAGATCGGGGCGTCGGAGAGCTCGCCCTCGAGAAGGATGGAATTGAGGTAGTTCATGGTATCTCCTTAGGCTGAGGCTTTGATGATGAGGGTGTCGACTCCGAGGGTGGCGTCCACCCCGGGTACAGGCTCCGAGGCTTTGAGGACCAACCGCTTGAGCTCGGTCTTGCTGAGATCCTTCTTGATAACGACGGCCTCGGGCGCGTGGGCCTCGCACCAGGCCAGGGCGGCCTCGCGGTCGGTGACTTCGAGCCGGTCAGGTAAACGGCGCAGGCTGGCCATGCCGGAAGGCAGGGAGAGCGTGCGCGAGCGGTGCTGGTTGGCGAGCTCGGCCTCCACGTAGGGGCGGAGCAGGCCTGTGAGGTAGGCTGCCGAGTCAGTGTCCGGAGCCTGGGCCTTCGCAAGCCATGCGTCGATGCGGTTATGAAGCTCGATGGCCAGCTCGGCCCGACGGGCCATGCGGGCCTCGAGGGAGAGGATACGGCCGATGGCCCAATCAGCCTTGGCTACCGTGTCGACCACGAAAGCCGTGGAGGGGGCGG
>LVAA01000072.1 GCA_001603955.1 Syntrophobacterales bacterium Delta_02
ATTCCCGGCGATCTGCAGAATTGAGTTGCAAACACCGCCGGTTCCTTCTATATTAATTGATATACAGAATGACAATTATCACGGTGTCGCGGGGAGGCCGGGAACATTTGTGTCTTTTCGTGACACTTATGGCCATGACGGCCTTTTCGATCCTGACGGGCCCTCTTCAGGCTCAGGGCCTTGAAAAACAAGGCGGAACATTTCTGTTGCATTTGCCGGGGCATCTGTCTTAAGGTTTTATGAATGGAATTGAGGCATATCGAGACGTTTCTCAAGATCGCCGAGCTCAGGAGCTTTACGAGGGCGGCAGATGAGCTCTGCATAACCCAACCCACGGTAAGCAAGCAGATCGTCGATCTCGAACGCTTCTTCGATGTCAGGCTCATAGACCGGACGAAACGCACGGTGACCCTGACAAAGGCCGGAGAGATCCTCCTCCAGTACGCCATGGACATCGTCAACCTCAAGAAGGACACCATCGAGGCCATAGCATCCTTCAGGGGGCTCAAAAAGGGAAAGATGACCCTTGGGGCAAGCACCATTCCCGGCATCTACATCATGCCCCGGCTCCTGTGCACGTTCAAGGAACGGTACGCGGGCATCAACTTCGAGCTCGTCATATCCGATACGAAGGACATCCTCGAGAAGATGGAGAACGGCCTCCTTGACATCGGCATGGTCGGTGCAAGGAGCGAAACGAGCAAGGTCGATTTCAAGAAACTTATCGACGATACCATAGTCTTCATCGGTCCTCCCGGCTTTCCCGACAAAATGACGCTCGCGGAGCTCATGGACCGCCCGGTCATAGCGAGAGAGAGGGGCTCCGGCACGCGCAATGCCCTCGAAGCGGCACTGGCAAAGCTCAAGGATTTCCGGAAAAGAGGCCTCACCGTGGTCGCGGAGCTGTCCGACAACGAGGCCATCAAGCAGGCTGTCATGAACGGCATGGGAATGGCCTACATATCGCGGATCGCCGTGGCAGGCGAGGTCGCCGCGGGCACGCTCAAGGAGGTCACCATTCACGGCCTGCCCGAGGTAAAACGGTCCTTCTTTACGATCACCCGAAAAGGAAAGACGATCCTTCCCCAGGTGAAGGTTCTCATGGAAATCATCGACAAATGGAGAAGAAATGAAAAAACATAGCTTCATGGCCATCGTGTGTGCGTTCGCGCTCATGCTGATGTTCTCGCCCGTGTCGCAGGCCAAGGTCTACCTGGACGTCTACGGCACCACCTTCAAGAAGATCACGATCGGCGTGCCCTATTTCAAGGGGGAAAAGGCGGCGGGGTCTTCCCTGGAGATGAGCGACCTCCTGAACAAGGACCTCGATTTTTCGGGGTTCTTCATCACGGCGCCTGCCTCGCTCATCGATAGGGAGCTTCTCGACGAGGGCGTTGAGAAAGGAGAGGTCAAATTCGCCTCCTGGCGCTCCATCGGGATCGACATCGTGTGCAAGGGGCGCGTCGCCGTTGCGAACGGCGAGCTGAGCCTGGAGGCCTTTGTCTACGACACCCTCGACGGCTCGATGGTTCTGGCGAAGCGTTACAGGGCCAGGCAGAGCGAGTGGAGACGGGTAACGCACCGGCTCGCCGACGACATCATCTTCGCCGTCACCGGCGAAAAAGGCATAATGAGTTCCCGCATCCTCTTCACGGCGGGCCGCAGGAACCTCAAGGAGATCTACATTTCCGACTTCGACGGGCAGAACGTGACGCGACTGACGAATTACAGGAGCATCACGCTCTCGCCGTCATTGTCCCCGAATGGGAAGTACCTGGCCTACACATCCTACCGGGAGGGCAGGCCCAATCTCTATGTCACCGATTTCGACAAGAAGACCGAGATATTCGTCGACCGCTCGGAGGGCATGAAGATAGGCACGTCATGGCTCAACAACTCGACGCTCGTTTATTCCCACACGTCGGGCAGGATGTCGACCATCTACGCCTTCGACGCGGGGAGCCGCAGCAAGAAGGTCCTTGTCCAGCGCGAGGGTATACTCACCTCGCCCACGGTCTCACCCGACGGCTCCCGGCTCATCTTCGTATCCGACATGTTCGGATCCCCCCAGATCTTCTCGAAGGCGCTTCCCTCGGGCGAACCGAAAAGACTCACCTATTACGGCACGTACAACAGCGCCCCCTCATTCTCGCCCAAGGGCGACCTCGTCGCGTTCGTCGCAAAGATTCCCGGCGGGTTCGAGGTATGCACGATGAACGCCGACGGATCGAACCAGAGGGTGCTCACCAATGACAGCACCGTGAACGACTCACCGCAGTTCTCGGCCTGTGGTCGCTACATCATTTACACCTCCCTGAAAGGAGGCGTCAACAGGATCAATGTCATGCTCTTTAACGGCGACAACAAGAGAACCCTGCGGTTCACCGATTTCGCCGAGGAGCAACCGAAATTTGCGCCATAGGGGGTAGGGAAGGGATAATAAAGGAAGGGCACTATACAGAACGGGGAGGATTTATGAAAAAGATTCTGATTCTTCTGGTGGCATTGATCTTCGTTGCCGTTGGGTGTTCGCCGAAGGCGGTCCAGACCACACCCCCCGCAACGAGCACAACTGACACGTCCCTGTCTGACAGGGACAAGGGCAGGACGGGTATCAGCGAAGAAGAGCTGGCGAAGGCGGAGCGCGACCGCCTCCTGAGAGAACAGGAACGCCTCGCCGCAATACTCAAGGACGTCCACTTCGATTTCGACAGTTACGCCGTGAATAACTCGGAACTGCCCAAGATAGAGGGCGTGGGTTCCTTTATGAAAGAGGACAGGAGCGTGAGGATCGTCATCGAAGGCCACTGTGACGAGCGTGGCACCGTCGATTACAACCTTGCCCTGGGGCAAAAGAGGGCCGAGGCAGTGAAGGCATACCTCCTCAAGCTGGGCATAGAAGGAAGCCGGATCCGCACGATATCCTACGGGAAGGAACTCCCCGCCGATACCGGCAAAACCGAGGAAGCCTGGGCGAAGAACAGGCGGGCCCATTTCAGACTTGACCAGAAGGGGTGAGCCATGGAACGTAGATCCCTCATCAGCGGCAACGAACGCTTCCCCTTTCCAATCTTTCCCAAAGGCCTCCTGGCGTTGACGGCCCTGTGTGTCCTCCTTCTTGCGGGATGCGTGACAACGGAGGAGGCAACCAAGCTCGAGGGGAGCATGAGCAGCCTCCAGGGAGACTTTTATCAGTTCCGGCAGAGTACGGAGGCGCGGCTTTCCAGGATCGAAAAGGAACAGGAGAACCTGAGCAGGCAGGTTGTCAACATGTACTCTTCGGTGGACTCCCGCGACGAGAAGATACGCACCATCATGGGAAAGCTCGACGAGCTGGACTACCAGATCAAGACCTACTGGGCGGAAACGAAAAGCATATCCGCGGTGAAACGCGGCCCCGAGCAGCTCCCTCCGATATCCATGAAGGAACCCAAAGGGCCCGAAAAGGCCCCGAAGACGGATGCGCGCTACGAAGAGGCGTACAAGGAAGCCTTCGAGAAATTCCAGCGCGGCCAGTACGACGATGCGGTGACCAGGTTCACGGCCTTCACCGAGACATACAGCGGCACGCCGCTCGCGTCCAACGCATTCTACTGGATCGGCGAATGCTACATGAACCTCAAGAACTACGACAAGGCGATACTCTATTTCCAGGAGGTCATAGACAAGTATCCCAAGAGCGAAAAGGCGCCAAGGGCCCTTCTCTCACAGGCTGAGGCCTTTCGGCTGACAAATGACAAGAAAAGCTCTACCACCCTCTTGAAAAGGGTGATAGAGCTTTATCCGAAAAGCGAAGAAGCTGTGATAGCGGAACGGAAGCTCCGCAATCCTTAATTCGAAAGCTCCGGAAGGACTTCCTCGTCGGGAAGTTCTTCCGGCTTATCCAGAACGTTCATATCGTAATTCCGGTACTTCGGGTAACCCGTTCCAGCCGGGATGATCCGCCCCATGATAACATTCTCCTTCAAGCCCCTCAGGTAGTCGACCCTGCCTTCGATGGATGCCTGCGTCAACACCTTGGTGGTGTCCTGGAAGCTTGCCGCGGAGATAAAGCTGTCCGTTATGAGTGATGCCTTCGTGATGCCGAGGAAGAGCGGTTCCGCCTGGGCGGGTTTGCCACCTTCTGCCAGGACGCGCCTGTTCTCCTCTTCGAAGACCCACCATTCGACGTAGTCGTCAATTATGAAATTGGTGTCCCCTATGTCTTTTATCCGCACCCTCTTGAGCATCTGCCGCACGATCGTTTCGATGTGCTTGTCGTTTATCTTGACGCCCTGGAGCTGGTAAACTTCCTGGATCTCATCGACGAGGTACCGCGCAAGGTCCTTGATACCAAGTATCCTCAGAACGTCATGGGGATTCACGGGACCATCCATGAGCGGCTCACCCGCCCTCACGTAATCACCCTCGTGGACGATGACGTGTTTGCCCCGAGGTATGGTGTACTTTCTTGGCTCACCGTGCACGGTGTCGGGGGTCACGATGATCTCCCTCTTTCCCTTGGCCATCTTCCCGAAGGTGACGACGCCGTTGATCTCGGTGACGATGGCGTTCTCCTTCGGCTTGCGCGCCTCAAAAAGCTCTGCCACGCGGGGAAGACCGCCGGTGATGTCCTTTGTCTTGGTTGTCTCGCGAGGCATCTTCGAAATGACGTCGCCCGCAAAGATCTCGTCGCCTTCATTGACAACGATGTGCGCGCCTATGGGGAGTATGTAGCGGGCGGGACTCGTCGACCCGGGGATCATCTTTGTCCTGCTCTTCTCATCCTTGATGGAGATCCTCGGCCGGAGCTCCGGGTTCTTGGGCTCGATGATGACCTTGTACGAAAGTCCGGTCACCTCATCCTTGCTCTCCTGCATGGTCTCGCCCTCGAATATGTCACCATACTTGATCTTGCCGCTCTCTTCCGAGAGAATGGGAATCGTGTAGGGGTCCCATTCGGCGAGGGTCTCTCCCTCTTCGACGGTCTGTCCGTCACTGACCCTGAGCTTTGCCCCGTAGATGATGGAGTAGCGCTCCCTTTCCCTTCCCGCGTCGTCCATGATGGCGATCTCGCCGTTGCGGTTCATCACGACGGGTACACCCTCGCGGTTGAGAATGGCCCTCACGTTGATGAACTTGACGATGCCGTCGTTCCTTGTTTCCAGCGTGGACTGTTCGACCCGTCTCGATGCGGCACCGCCGATGTGGAAGGTCCTCATGGTAAGCTGTGTGCCGGGCTCGCCGATCGACTGGGCCGCGATGATACCCACGGCCTCGCCGATGCTCACAAGCCGCCCGCGCGCGAGGTCACGGCCGTAACAGAGCACGCAGACCCCTCTTCTCGCCCGGCAGGTAAGCACGGAGCGTATCTTCACCTTTTCGAACCCGGCCTCCTCGATGAGCTTGAGGTGGTGCTCGGTTATCTCTTCGTTCTTATGGACGATGATGGCCCCGTCGGGGTCCTTCATGTCCTCAAATGAGACCCGGCCGAGGATACGCGCGTCGAGGCGTTCGATGACCTCGCCGCCCTCGACAAGTGACCCGATCTCGATGTAATCGAATGTCCCGCAGTCGTGCTCGGACACGACCACATCCTGGGCCACGTCGACAAGCCTTCTTGTAAGGTAACCGGAGTTGGCGGTCTTGAGGGCCGTATCGGCGAGACCCTTCCGCGCCCCGTGAGTGGATATGAAGTACTGGAGGACATCAAGCCCTTCGCGGAAGTTGCTCGTGATGGGCGTTTCGATGATCTCGCCGGAAGGCTTGGCCATGAGTCCCCTCATGCCGGCGAGCTGCCTGATCTGCTGGGCGTTGCCCCTCGCGCCTGAGTGGGCCATCATGAAGATGGGGTTAAGGCTGTTCTGGTGTTCCGGCTTGCCGTTCGCTCCCATGACGGGTTTCCCTGACATGTCGAGAACAACATCCGAGCCGAGTTCATCCATCAACGCCTTGGCTATCTCTTCCGTCACATTCGCCCAGATGTCGATTACCTGGTTGTACCGCTCACCATCCGTTATGAGACCTTCCTGGTACTGGTTCTGGACGGTCTTCACGGCCTCTTCGGCCTTTTCTATAAGCGTCCTCTTCTTCTGAGGGATCTTCATGTCGTCGATGGAAATGGAAATGCCGCCCAGCGTCGCATAGTAATAACCGAGGTCTTTCAACCTGTCGGAAAGGATAACAGTGCATTTCTCGCCCGCGTCGCGGTAGCATTTGTCCACCAGGGCCGCGATGGTCTTCTTGTCCATGATGGTGTTTATGTTCGAGAACATGTCCTTGAGAACGGCGTCCCTCTTCGGCTCGGGCAGCTCCATGAGAGCGTCCTGCACGACATCCCTGAGAATTATCCTCCCCGGCGTGGTGTTCACCATCTCGCCATTGAGGCGCACCTTGACCCTCGCGTGGAGGTCGATCTCTCCCGAGTCGTAGGCCACGCGGACCTCTTCGGAATCGGCGAATATCTTGTTCTCTCCCCTGCGGTATTTCCTGTCGATGGTGAGGTAATAGAGCCCGAGCACTATGTCCTGCGTCGGTACGATGATGGGCTTGCCGTTGGCAGGGGAAAGGATGTTGTTCGTCGACATCATGAGCACCCTCGCCTCGGTCTGCGCCTCCGTGGACAGCGGTACATGGACCGCCATCTGGTCGCCGTCGAAGTCCGCGTTGTATGCCGGGCAGACGAGGGGATGGAGCTGGATCGCCTTACCGTCTATGAGCTGCGGCTCGAAGGCCTGTATGCCGAGTCGGTGCAGCGTAGGCGCCCTGTTGAGGAGTACGGGATGCTCCTTGATCACCTCTTCCAGGACGTCCCAGACCTCGGGCCTTTCCTTCTCGACGATCTTCTTCGCGTTCTTGATCGTCGTCGCGTAGCCTTTTCTGATGAGGCGGTTGTACACGAAGGGCTTGAAAAGCTCCAGCGCCATGTATTTCGGGAGACCGCACTGGTGGAGCCTCAGCTCGGGACCGACGACGATGACGGAACGGCCTGAATAGTCGACCCGTTTACCCAGGAGGTTCTGCCGGAACCTTCCCTGTTTGCCGCGGAGCATGTCGCTCAACGATTTCAGGGGGCGCTTGCTTGCGCCGGTGACGACCCTGCCCCGCTTCGAGTTGTCGAAGAGGGCGTCGACCGCCTCCTGAAGCATCCTTTTCTCGTTCCTTATAATGATCTCCGGGGCGTTGAGCTCCATGAGCCTCTTGAGACGGTTGTTCCTGTTGATGACGCGCCGGTACAGGTCGTTGAGGTCGCTCGTGGCGAAACGTCCGCCGTCGAGGGGAACGAGAGGCCTCAGTTCCGGGGGCAGCACGGGGACGATATCGAGTATCATCCACTCCGGCCTTACACCGGAGACCTTGAAGGCGTCGACCACCTTCAGACGCCGCGCTATCTTTTTCTTCTTCGCGTCGCTCGCCGTATCACGCATGTCGATGCGCAGCGTCCTGCCAAGCTCGTCGACATTGATCTTCTTGAGGCACTCCCTGATGGCCTCGGCCCCTATGCCGCCGACAAAACCCTCGCCGTACTTCTCGCGGGCCTCGATATATTTCTCTTCGCTTATGATCTCGCAGAAGCTGTAGGGTGAATCACCGGGCTCGATGACGATGTACATCTCGAAGTAGAGGACACGCTCCACTTCCTTTATGGTGAGCTCCAGGAGCGTACCGATCTTGCTCGGCATGCTCTTCAGGAACCAGATATGGGCCACGGGACAGGCCAGCTTGATGTGTCCCATGCGCTCGCGGCGCACCTTCGACTGGATAACCTCGACGCCGCATTTTTCGCAGATGATGCCGCGATGTTTCATCCTCTTGTACTTGCCGCAGATACATTCGTAGTCCTTGACGGGGCCGAATATCTTGGCGCAGAAAAGACCGTCCCGTTCAGGCTTGAAGGTACGGTAGTTTATGGTCTCGGGCTTCTTCACTTCTCCATAGGACCATTTCTCGATCAGCTCCGGTGATGCCAGGGAGATCTTGATCGCCATGTAGCTCAGGGGATCCCGCTGTTTGTCTGACTTAAAATATTCTTCCAAGGTTGTTCCTCCTTGTTACTCTTCTTTAAGGAGCTCTACGTCGATGCAGAGGCCCTGCAGCTCTTTGACCAGAACGTTGAAAGATTCCGGCAGATTCGGCTCAAGGACATCCTCACCCTTGACGATCGCCTCATAGGCCCTGATCCTTCCGTTGACATCGTCAGATTTGATGGTGAGGAATTCTTGCAACGAGTAGGCTGCTCCGTACCCTTCGAGAGCCCAGACCTCCATCTCACCCAGTCTCTGGCCGCCGAACTGCGCCTTGCCGCCCAGGGGTTGCTGGGTCACAAGCGAGTAAGGGCCGATCGACCGGGCATGTATCTTGTCGTCGACGAGATGGTGAAGCTTCAAAAAGTACATGTTCCCAACGGTTATGTTATGGTGAAAGGTCTCACCGGTCCTGCCGTCGTAAAGGGTGGTCTGACGGGAATCGACGAGTCCAGCCATTTTGAAGAACTCCCTGATCTCCTCCTCTTTCGCGCTGTCAAAGACAGGAACGGCGATGTTCACGCCCTTTTTCATCGCCTCCGCGACGGAAGCGATCTCATCGTCGTCAAGACGATCGATGACGCCTTTGAGCTCGTTGTTGGAAAAGGTCTTCTTGAGGAGCTTCTTCAGGGTCTGGGGATCGGCGAGGTTCTGGTAATAGCTGTCGACCATTTCGCCGATGCGCCTGCCCATCTCCTTTGCTGCCCATCCCAGATGGGTCTCCAATATCTGGCCCGCGTTCATACGGGAGGGTACGCCGAGAGGGTTGAGAACGATGTCGATGGGCGTCCCGTCCTCGGTGAAGGGCATGTCCTCCTCGGGGAGGATGACGGAAACGATGCCCTTGTTCCCGTGGCGCCCCGAGATCTTGTCGCCCACGGCGACCTTGCGCTTCATGGCAACGTAGACCTTGATGGTCTTGATAACGCCCGGGGGCAGCTCGTCGCCTTTCTTTATCTTGTTGATCTTGTCCTCATATATGATGTGGATGAGCTCGACCTGATTCTCCTTGCTCTCCACGAGCTTTGCTATCCGCGCCTGCAATTCCTGGTCTTCGAACTGTATCTCCTGAAGCCTGTCGAAACTCAGGGACTCCACTTTCTCCCTGGTGAAGGCCTCGCCTTTCTTGAACAACACCTTCGACTTGCCGTCCTTGATGTCGGCGGGGGCGGTCCTGCCTTCCAGGAGTTCCGCTATCTTTGTCTTCTTACTGTCGAGGATGATCTTTATCTGGTCTTCCTGGTCCTTCAGGATATTCGATATCTCCTTGTCCTCGATGTCGCGGCTGCGGTCATCCTTGTCAATGCCTCTCCTCGAAAGGACCTTGACGTCGATTATGATGCCCTCTATGCCGTGAGGAACCCTGAGGCTCGTATCTTTGACATCCCCGGCCTTCTCGCCGAAGATGGCCCTGAGGAGCTTCTCCTCGGGGGTGAGCTGGGTCTCGCCCTTGGGTGTCACCTTGCCAACAAGGATATCACCCGGTTTGACCGTCGCGCCGATCCTGACGATACCGCTCTCATCGAGGTCCTTCAGGGCGTCATCGCCGACGTTGGGGATGTCCCTCGTTACCTCTTCCTTGCCCAGCTTCGTGTCGCGGACCACGCATTCGAGTTCTTCGATGTGGATCGACGTGAAAACGTCTTCCTTTACCAGTCGCTCGTTGATGAGAACGGAGTCCTCGTAGTTGTATCCTCTCCAGGGCATGAACGCGACCATGACGTTCTTGCCGAGCGCGAGCTCGCCCCGGTCTGTCGAGGGACCGTCGGCGAGAACATCGCCTTTCTTCACGAAATCCCCTTCCCTGACGATGACGCGCTGGTTGATGCAGGTATCCTGATTCGAACGCCGGAACTTGAGCAACTTGTAGACATCTATCTTCGTGGCCGTCTCGTCGTGGCCTTTCTTCTCCTCGTACTTGAGAATGATGCGGCTCGCATCGACGCTCTCGATGACGCCATCGTGGCGGGCCATAATGGTAACTCGGGAGTCCCTGCCGACAACGCGTTCCATGCCGGTGCCGATGATGGGGGCCTCGGTGGTGAGCAGCGGTACTGCCTGACGCTGCATGTTGGAACCCATGAGCGCCCTGTTGGCGTCATCATGTTCGAGAAAGGGGATGAGTGCCGCCGAGGCGCTCACAAGCTGCTTCGGGGACACGTCCATGAATTCCACCTGGTCGGGGCTGACGAGGAACACGCTGCCACCCTTCTGAGCCGGAATCAGTTCTCCCAGCAACCTGCCCTCTTTATCCACCGGCGCGTTGGCCTGGGCAATATAGTACTGCTCCTCCTCGAGGGCGCTCAGGTACTTGACGTTGTCGGTAACCTTCTTGTCCACGACCTGGCGGTACGGCGCTTCGATAAAACCGAACTCGTTGACCTTCGCGAAGGTGGACAGTGAGGCGATCAGGCCGATGTTGGGACCTTCAGGGGTCTCGATCGGGCATATCCTTCCATAGTGGGTGGGATGCACGTCGCGCACCTCAAAACCGGCCCTTTCACGCGTGAGACCTCCGGGGCCCAACGCGGAGAGCCTGCGCTTGTGGGTGATCTCACTCAAGGGGTTCGTCTGGTCCATGAACTGGGAGAGCTGGCTGGAGGCGAAGAAGTCCTTGACCGCGGTGGCCACCGGCTTGGGATTGACAAGGTCATGGGGCATGAGCGTTTCCATCTCGGGAAAGGTCAGCCTCTCCTTGATGGCGCGCTCCATGCGCACAAGACCCATCCTGAACTGGTTCTCAAGGAGTTCGCCCACCGTCCGGACCCTCCTGTTGCCGAGGTGGTCGATATCGTCTCCCGGTCCGCGGGCGTCCTTCAGTTTCAGGAGCTGGCGCACCACCTCGATGATGTCCTCCTTCCTGAGGATTGTCGTGTCGAGGGCAACGTCGATGCCGAGGCGATGGTTGATCTTGAGCCTTCCAACCCTCGAAAGGTCGTACCTCTCGGGGCTGAAGAACATGTTCTGTATCAGTGTTTCGGCAAATTCGATGGTGGGCGGGTCGCCGGGTCTCAGTTTGCGGTATATCTCGATGAGGGCATCGTCTTTCGTGACGACCTTGTCGATATTGAGGGTGTTACGCAGCGACGGGCTCACGTTGAGGTTGTCTATGAAAAGGATCTCGAAACTCTTCACCTTCTTTTCAACAAGAGTCTCCAGATCTTCCGCGGTCAGCTCCTTGTTTATGGGTATAAGGACCTCTCTCGTTTTGGGGTCGACGATATCGCCCGAGGTGACCTTCCCGATAATGTCTTCTTCGCCCACAGGGATCGCATGGATATTGGCCTGTTCCATCTTCTTGATGACGGCTTTCGTGATCTTCTTGTGCTTCTTTACCAGCACCTCGTCGGTCTTTTCATTGATGATGTCCGAGGGGGCTTTCTGGCCCACAAGCAGCGCGAGGGGGGTTTCCTTGAACAGCCTCCCGTCCTTTACGGCGATCGTCTCTTTCTCGTAGAAATAGTCGAGGATCTCCTTCTCCGAGTAACCCAGCGCCTTGAGAAAAAGGGTGACGGGTATCTTCTTCTTCTTGTCGATCCTGACATAGACAAGCTCCTTGTGGTCGAATTCGAAATCGAGCCAGGAACCACGATAGGGTATGACGCGGGCCGTATAGGACAGGCTCCCGCCGACGGTGGTCTTGCTCTGGTCCGTGTCGAAATAGACACCCGGCGAACGGTGAAGCTGGCTGACGATGACCCGTTCCGTGCCATTTATGATAAAGGTTCCCCGCTCCGTCATGAGCGGTATCTCACCGAAGTAGACGTCCTGTTCCTTGACGGCGCGTATGTCACGCGCCTTCGTATCGGCATCTATATTCCACACAACGAGCCGGATGGTGACCTTCATGGGGGCGGCATAGGTCAGACCCCTTACAATGCACTCCTCTTCGGAGTTCTTGGGATCGCCCATGTCGTATTTCACGAACTCCAGGGTGGTCGTCTCGTGAGAATCCCTTATGGGAAAGACGCTGTTGAACACGGCCTCCAAGCCCATCGCCTCTCTCTTGTCCGGCGCGATGTCCTTCTGCAAGAATTTTTCGTAGGAATCAAGCTGGATCTCGATAAGATTGGGTATCTCGAGAACCTCCTTGATCTTTCCGTAATTCTTCCGGAATATCCTGTTATGGAATGTTTCTTTCATAGATCATTTCACCTCATTTGGGTGTTGAAACTGAAGACAGGGATCCAGCATGAGGCTTGCCGCTTCATAACCGGACCCCTGTTTCCTGCACAATTGCTTCTTATTAATCAACCTTAACCTGTCCGCTGACTTCTTCAAGCTGCTTCTTGATGTTGGCAGCTTCGTCTTTGGAGACAGCTTCTTTGACTGCTTTGGGCACTCCTTCCACCAGATCCTTCGCTTCCTTGAGCCCGAGCCCTGTGATGGCACGGACAACCTTGATGACCTGGATCTTCTTCTCCGCTTCGTATCCAGTCAGGGTAACGTTGAACTCGGTCTTCTCTTCCGCGGCTTCCGCTGCAGGAGCCGCCGCTGCAGCGCCAGGTGCCGCGGCCATCATGGGCATCGCCGCCTGAACGCCGAACTTGTCTTCCAATTCCTTGACGAACTCGGAGAGTTCGAGCACTGTCATATTCTCAATAAACTGGATCACTTCTTCCCGTGATATACTCATTGTATCAAATCCTCCTTTATGCCTGTTCTTTTTGTGCCTTGATCGAATTGAGCACGAGCATAAGCTTGTTCAAATTCCCCGACAACGCGTAAACGAGGCGCGCCGGCTGACCCTTGAGAAGGCCTATGAGCTTGCCGAGCAACACATCTCTCGACGGAAGCGTCGCGAGCCTCTGGATCTCCTCCGGCGTGATGGTACGGTTGCCGATGTAACCCGCTTTCATCTTCAGGTTGGGAATCTCTTTGGCCAGGCCGGCAATGACCTTTGCCGGGCCGATCGGGTCACCGTTGGTGCAGATGATCGCGTTGGGACCATCGAACTTGTCATAGAGAGCCTCTGCCTTCGTGCCTTTCGACGCAATTCTGAGCAAGGTGTTCTTGACAACGGTGAATTCCGTGCCGACGCCGCGCAGTTCTCTTCTGAGCTTTGTCACCTGGGCCACGTTCATGCCGCTGAAGTCGGCCAGGAAAAGACAGTCAAGCTCTTTGAGCTTCGACCCCAGTTCCTCAACAACCTTTGTCTTCTTTTGCCGTTCCAATGGTTTTTGTCCCTCCTTTCTGTAGAATATGTATGGAAAGTCAGGGAGACCATGCTAATTGAAAAGTCTCGGCAGGCCGTCCTCGTTTACTGACGCTCGTTTCCGTGCGTCACACCTGCTTTCTCTGACCTTTTCCCTATTTCGTCAGGTTTCGCGCATATGAGGGGTCGATCTTTACACCAGGGCTCATTGTGGTACTGATCGCCATTCCCTTTACGTACGTTCCTTTGCTTGTGGGCGGTTTGAGCCGGTTAACCGCATCGAGGAGTGAGTTGAGATTTTCAAGAAGCTTCTCTTTTCCAAAACTTATCTTTCCAACAGGAACATGAAGATTCCCTGCCTTGTCGACCCTGAACTCGACCCGGCCGGCCTTCATCTCCTTCACTGTTTTCGCGATATCGAAGGTCACCGTTCCGACCTTGGGGTTTGGCATAAGGCCTCTTGGACCCAGTATCTTGCCAAGCTTACTGACCATGCCCATCACGTCAGGGGTAGCGATGGCCTTGTCGAATTCCATCCATCCCTTCTGGATCTTCTCGATAATGTCCTCGGCGCCGACAAAATCGGCCCCCGATTCCTGGGCCTCTTTCTCCTTTTCGCCCTTCGCGAAGACCAGGACGCGAACCGATTTGCCCAGCCCGTTGGGGAGGGCTACGCTGCCACGGACCATCTGGTCGGCGTGACGGGGGTCCACACCCAGTCTCAGGGCAAGCTCGACGGTCTCGTCGAACTTTGCGTAAGCGACCTGCGGCAGGAGGTCCAAGGCCTCATCCATCTCATAACGTTTTTCGCGATCGATCTTCTTTCTCGCTTCGACATATTTTTTTGCAAGTGCCATTACGTTTCACCTCTTCATCGTATCAACGTCAGCACGCTGTCGTGCACGTGCCAGGCGCCGTTCTAATCATCCTTCCACGACCTCGAGACCCATGCTTTTCACCGAACCTTCGATGATCTTCATGGCACCTTCGAGGTCCTTGGCGTTGAGATCCACCATCTTGAGCTGGGCGATCTCCTGTATCGAAGACTTCGTTATCGAACCAACCGTTTCTTTCCTTGGAGCATGGGCGCCTTTTGCCAGCTTCGCCGCCTTCTTGATGAGAAATGACGCGGGGGGCGTCTTGGTCACAAAAGTAAAGGTCCTGTCCGAGAATATCGTGATCAGGGCGGGTATGACAGTGCCTTCCTGGCTTTTCGTTCTTTCGTTGAAGGCCTTGCAGAACTCCATGATATTGACACCATGCTGGCCGAGCGCGGGGCCGACCGGGGGCGAGGGGGTGGCCTGACCGGCCTGCAACTGGAGTTTTACCAACGCGATGACTTTCTTTGCCATTTCTTATGCTCCTTCATATTTTCTCTATCTGGATAAAATCAAGCTCAACCGGCGTTGTCCTGCCGAAGATGTTGAGAAGGACCTTCACTTTGCCCTTCTCCGGCTTTATCTCCTCGACATTGCCGGTAAAATTGGTGAAAGGCCCCTCGGTGACCTTGATGCCGTCACCCTTCTCGAACCTGATCTTGGGTTTGATCTTCCCCTTGCCTTCCTGGATCGCGTTGATGATATCGTTCACTTCCTTCTCGGGCAGGGCGGGAGGGTTCATCTTGTCGTAGCCCACAAAGCCTGTGACCTTCGGGGTGTTGCGAACAAAATGCCAGGTGGTGTCGTTCATGGCCATGTTGACGATTATGTATCCCGGGAAAACGGTCCTCTGGGATTTTTTCACCTGACCCTTGACCTTCTCCATGATGATCTCGGAAGGAACTATGATATCCCCGAAATACTCCTCCATCTTCGTGATCTTGATGTTCTCTTCCAACATCTCCTTCACTTTCTGTTCGTATCCCGAATAGGTGTGGACAACATACCATTTCTTATCCATCAAATTTTCCACCGGTCCTTACCGTATGAGGGTCTGGATGATCTTCGCGAGGCCGATGTCGACTACACCGAGAAAGAGCGCCGAGATGATCACTGTGATGAGAACGATGTATGTTCCCTTTACGGCATCTTTCCTTGACGGCCAGGTAACCCTCTTCCCTTCGTGATACACTTCCCGGAAATAATCCTTGACGGGTTCCAGCTTGCTCTTGAGATCCATTCAGTTCACCGTATTTATCAGGCCAGGAGGGATTCGAACCCCCAACACCCGGATTTGGAGTCCGGTGCTCTATCCGTTAGAGCTACTGGCCTTTGCGTGCTATTTAGTCTCCTTATGGCTTGTGTGTTTCCTGCAGGCGCTGCAATACTTCTTTATTTCGAGCCTGTCGGGCGTCTTCTGCTTATTCTTCGTGGTCGTGTAATTACGCCTTTTGCATTCTCCGCAGGCCAGTATGACAAGTTGCCGCATTGTAATTCCCCTTTATTCGATTATCTCGGTGACGACGCCGGCACCGACTGTCT
>LVAA01000073.1 GCA_001603955.1 Syntrophobacterales bacterium Delta_02
GTTGACACCCTCGACGACCTCGCGGAGCTTCTCCACCATGTTCTTCATGGCTGTGAGGAGTTGTCCCGTCTCGTCCGTGAATCTCACATCCACCTCTATTGTCAGATCTCCTTTTGCAAGCCCGTCGGAGATATGCACCGCTTCACCGAGGGGTTTGGTGATGCTTCTCGTCATGAAATAGGCCACCACGATACCCACGACCACCGCTATGAAACCTATGACGAGAAGCATAGTTCTCGTCGACGTGTAGGTTGTCATGGCCTCATTATAGCGCGCCAATGCCTGCTCTTCCTGATATTTGGCAATCTCGACAAAAGAATCCTTTACCTTTTCCGTGTACGGACGGCCCTCTTTCACGTACACCTGCACCGCTTCCTGTATCTTGTTCGAGCCAGCCAGTTGCAGGGTCTTGTTGTTCGCCGCGGCAGCCCGCTTTATCTCGGTCATGGCATTCCCAAGAAGCCGCTTCCCCGTTTGCGAGTTATCGATCTTCCCAAGAAGCTCGACGTTCTCCTTGTAAGCCTTGCGTCCCTCGTCAATATCCTTTTTGGCTTCCGCGCGGATACCGGCGTCGTTTATGGATGCCGTGATCAATATCCCCTCAGACGCCTTGTCGATCGCTTTCATTGCGTCACGGGCACACTTGATCTTCACGTTGCTTTCCTTGACGATCGTCTCCATGCCCGCGTTTATGGAATGCATGCTCCTTATGCCCATGAACGTAAGGACGGCAAGCAAAACCATCATGATACCGAATCCGATCCCTAGCCGCATACCGATCTTCATGTTCTTGAAACTCATCTGCAATCCCTCCTTGTGATGTGCGTGAACTTTGAGTCTCTCATTTCAGGAAGTGCTGTTTCCATGGCCTCGTGCCCGCAGGGTTGATGATGAGCGATCTCCGCAGGGATGTCATGTTTGTTCGATGCGTTGCGGCGATCGTATCCTCTTTTGTGTAATCGCAAGATATGCCCGATCGCTTAAACCAAAAAGCACAAGAGATCTTCAACCTGCCGAAATGACAGGCGATCGTGAGATCGATGTGATGTTGCGGGTGTTAGCGGATGGCCTCAGGAAAGGAATCGGTGATCTCCCACCTGTCCTCTTTCTTTGCGAGGATAACGTAATAAGCCGCTCCCGACCGGGGTCCCTCGATATGGTCCACGTACACCAGCGCACGGGTTCGGTCCCCGCTGAAACCAACGCGGGAGACACAGGTCTTTCCCCGTGCCCGGGCCGTCGCGTCGCTCCTGTCATCCCTTATCCGGACCGAAGACAGGCCGTCATCGGGGAAAGCGTTCTCCAGGGTGCAGCTCACCTTGTTCTTGCTGTTGAAATCCGCCACAAGATATTTGTCGACCTTGATCCTGCCGCCTCGCACCTGCTTTGCAGTGGTACCCTTCTCCAGTTCGACCCGGCCCGAAGGAATGCCGCCCAATCTCCCGCGGAACAGCGCGGCATATACGTCATATTCCTCGCCGGGAATGAAGCTCCAGCAGTCCAGCCGGTAGTCGGTGACCCGGAAGATGTACTGCGGATCGCCGCTCTTCGGGCAGAAGAATTCCCTGAGGTCCCGTTTCTCTTCGACCGTGAAGGCAGGAATGAATTCCTTGCCACCGCCAGGCCAGCTGTCCCTCTCGTAGCGGTACGCGTAGGGCGTCAGTTTCGCGACATCGTAGGTGAAGTCCTCTTTGAACCTGTATGGACCCCTGTATCTGAGCACCTGCATGTAGATCCTGGACCTCGGCCCAAAGAAACCCCGGTCGGGATACAGGGTCTCCACATCCGCGCGACTGAGCTTTGATGACGAGCTCAGTTCGATCCTGGCGCCCGCGCTCATGCCGAAGACCCTGTTCACACCCTGCCACAGGTCATCCGTGACGGAACCGGGTAATACGAGGATCATCTCCACGGCGCCCTTCCCTCCTATCAGGTTGGAGGTCTTCAGGGGATAATAGATGCCGCCTGTCCTGAACCGGTATATCAGCGGCTCCACGAAACGTGTCCTGTCGGCCACCTTAACCAGATCGAAAACGAAATAGCTATATCCCCTGCCTATGTAATCCCGCGCGCTGTCGAAGACACCCGAGAGCCTCTTCCTGTCGGCTTCGATACCCTTCTTCCTGAAAAAATCTCCCAGCCAGCGGGAAAATCCGTCGATATCGTTGATCTTCACCGAGGTCACGTCGTGGACCCCTATCTTTTCAGAAAGGCGGATCTCGACGGGAACCGTCGGGGCGCTTCCCGGACCGCCCTTCGTGGCAAGCTCGTCGGCCATAAAGGAGAGGCCCTTGCCGGCTATCAGCCGTGAGGCCGCCACAAAGGGATCGCCCTTCGCAAGACCGACCGCAGGCTCGGACGGCAGGGGTATGAACTCCAGGAGGTCGATCTCACTGCTCGCCTTCAGTTCCGTTCCCAGGATCAATACCTCTTCCGTGCCATTGTGGAGGATGATGGCCTTCTGGGATCCCTGGCTCAGACTGACATTCTCCTGCCACATCACGGGGCCCCTGTCAGCACCGGCAGAATTCACGACAACAAGCACAAAGACCAGTATCACCAGGATGTTCTTCATTGCATAGCTCCTTCGACCTTGCAACGGGCTCCTCCCGCAGCTTTTCCAGATTCAACACCATTCGCCCGCGCGATGTCCACACTTTCTTTAATCCCTTTGTGCCTCCGGCTGCGATGTGCTATCATTACACTTGAACTCCCTACGCCGGTCGAGGGCCCGAAGACCGGCAACCGGGGGGTCGCGTATCGGCAGAACAGACACACTGGCAGTAACGTCGACGGAGTACATGCGTAAGGACCCTTTGACGAAGAACATCCTGAAAAGTCTTCGCGGCATCATCCTCATTGCCGTTCTCTCCTGTCTTCTTATCCTCGCTTCCTGTCTCCTGTCATTTTCCTCTTTTTCAGAGCAGGCGGACGACTACGATGACGCCCAGAGCGATTTCGAGGAGTCCATAGAGTTCGAATCGCCGTCGGGAATGCGTGATGTCATTAATTTCGACATCTTCGAGGATATCGCCCGGGCGCGGGTACGCCTGGAGAAGATGAGCTGCGGGTTCACCGTCGTCCGGCCGAAGACCGTGAAGAAGGTGAAAACAAAGAAAAAGGGGAAGAAATGGAAACAGGTGGTGAGATATCGCAAACCCGAACTGGGCCGATTCACCATCCTCCTAGCCGTGGAGAACGTGAAGACGAGGGAGATTGAGGTCATAAGGGTCCACCCGAGGCTTGGCGGACACACCGACCGTGCCGTCATCGAACCGGGCAAGGCAAACGGGGTCAACACGAAGTTCACCATCATCTCCCCCGAGCATCACGTCGTGCTCGCCCTCAAGAGGCCCGTGCGCCACGGGACCACATTCAGGGAAGCCATATACACCCCCTACTCAGAGGGCCTCGATATCCCCTCCGTGCGAGAGGCGGGGCTGGAATATCTTCAAGGCGTCATCGACAGCGCAAAGAATGACCTCATCGGCAGACGGGTAAGGCCCCTTTCGTGCAGCAGTTTCATCGATAACGACATCTCCGTGGTTCTTGCCATCGTAGAGCATATCGATCCCCAGAAGTTCACGAGCGGACGGTACACGGCGGAGAAGCTCATCAACGAAACGCTCGTCATCCTGGGGACAAACAGGCACAATGCCTATCGTTACTCGAAGTCAAAAGCAGGGGCTGTGGGCCTCTTCCAGTTCATACCGGCAACATACAAGAGGGTCCTGAACCTCTATCCCCAAGCCGGCCTGATACGGGACTTCGCCCAGGGAATGGCCGACCACGAGAACGCCGCGAAGGCATCTTTTCTTCTCTTCGATGCCGACATGAACGTACTGAGCGATGCAAGGAGGAGCAGGCTCCTCGACGATCCATCGGCAACGGGCAGGTTCCTCGCCTCAGCCTACAACTGCGGACCGGGCAGGACGAGGAACTGCATGGAACGGTACGGCAACAACTGGGCTTCGGCTGTCCCCGCTGAAACACAGATCTATCTGCGCAAGTTCGAGGCCGTCCTCAACTGGTACCGCACCGGACCCTTAGCGGCCAGGTGAGGCAACACCGCCCGCGGTTACCCCGCCGGGCCCACCTTCCAGATCCCGGCCGCATATTCGAGGATAGACCGGTCTGATGAGAACTTGCCCGTCCTCGCCACGTTCAGGATGGACATACGGACCCATCGCTCGGCGTTAAGGTAAGTCTTGTTAACCTCATCCTGCATCTCCATGTAGGAGGCATAATCCGCCAGCAGGAGATAATCATCATGATAAAGAAGAGCATCGACGAGGGGCCGGAAAAGGCTGCCGTCGCCCCGGGAGAAATGGCCAGAGGTGATAAGGTCAAGGGTTTCCCTGAGTCTTTCATCCATCTCATAGTGTTCCCGCGGGCGGTACCCCCGCGACTTCAACTCAAAGACCTCTTTCGCGTCGAGGCCGAAGAGGAAGAAGTTCTCCGCCCCTACCTCCTTGCGTATCTCGACGTTTGCACCATCCAGGGTCCCTATCGTCAGGGCACCGTTCATGGAAAATTTCATGTTCCCCGTACCTGATGCCTCCTTGCCGGCGGTCGAGATCTGCTGCGACAGGTCGGCCGCGGGGTATATTCGCTGGCCGAGCTTGACGTTGAAATCGGGAACGAACACTACCTTGAGCCGGTCGCGCGTATCGGGGTCGCTGTTCACAACCTCCGCGATGGAGGTGATGAGCTTTATGATGAGTTTTGCCATGAAATAGCCCGGCGCCGCCTTGCCGCCGAGGATGACCGTCCGGGAAGGAACTTCAGCCGCGGGATCCTTCTTGAGCCTGAGGTAGTGAGTGACAACGTGAAGGGCATTGAGGTGCTGCCGTTTATACTCGTGGATCCGCTTGACCTGAACATCGAACATGCTTTCAGGGTCGACCGTGACTCCCGTGCGCTCCTTGATCAGCCGTGCAAGCACGCGTTTGTTCTGACGTTTGGCCTCGAACCAGGTCTTCCGGAACTCGCCGTCGCCAGCGAAAGGTTCGAGGTCGCGGATCCTGTTCTGGCAGTCGCAGATCCACCCATCGCCGATCGCATCGGTGATGAGCTTGGACATGACGGGATTTGACAGGACCATCCATCGACGGGGTGTTACCCCATTGGTGACATTGCGGAACTTGCCCGGGGTCAATTCATGGAAGTCCCGCATCACCGTTGCCTTCAGGAGTTCCGTGTGGAGCGCTGCCACCCCGTTCACCGTGTGGCTTCCCACTGCCGCAAGGTTCGCCATGCGCACGTACCTGTCCCCCGACTCATCGATGAGCGACAGGTGCCGCACCCGCTCGTCGTCCCCCGGATAGGCCGCCCTGACCTCGTCCAGAAAACGTCTGTTGATCTCGTATATGATCTCGAGGTGCCGGGGAAGCAGGCTCTGGAAGAGCGGAAGGGGCCACTTCTCCAAGGCCTCCGGAAGAAGCGTGTGGTTCGTGTACGAAAAGGTCTTCCTCGTCGTGTCCCATGCCGTATCCCAGTCGATGCCGTAGCGGTCGACGAGGAGCCTCATGAGCTCCGCCACGGCTATGGATGGATGCGTATCGTTGAGCTGGACGGCAAACCTCTCATGCAGGGTCTCGGGCCTCCCCCCCACGAAAGCGTGGATGCGGATCATATCCTGCAGGGAACAGGAGACGAAAAAATTCTGCTGCGCAAGCCTGAGTCTCTTGCCGGCCGCCGGCTCGTCGTTGGGATAGAGGACCTTGGAGATCGTCTCGGAGGCGATCTTCTCCTCCACGGCGCCATCATAGTCGCCTATGTTGAATGCCTGAAAATCGAAGGATTCACAGGCCTCCGATTTCCACAGGCGAAGGATGTTGACTATGTCCACATGGTACCCCGGCACGGGGGTATCGTAGGCCATGCCCTTCACAACCCTCTCGGGAACCCAGCGGACACGATAGTGTCCCTCGTCGTCGTAATAACGCTCGGTATGCCCCCCGAACTGCACGTAGTAAGCGATCTCGGGCCGGACGATCTCCCAGGGATTACCAAGGGCGAGCCACTTGTCCGTTATCTCGCGCTGCCAGCCGTCGACGATCTCCTGGTCGAAGATGCCGAATTCGTAGCGTATACCGTAGCCGAGGGCATGTATCCTCTCCGCCGCCAGGGAGTCGAGGAAACAGGCCGCAAGCCTTCCGAGACCTCCGTTGCCCAGACCGGGTTCGACTTCCTGCTCCAGGAGTTCGTCGAGGTCCAGGCCGAGCGCGGCCACCGCCTGTGCAGTCTGCTCCCAGATCCCCAGGTTGACCATCGCGTTGCCCAGGTGGGGACCCATGAGGAACTCTGCCGAGAGATAGGCAACCGCCCGGGCGGTCCTGCGCAAGCCTTCCGTTGAACGGACCCAGTTGTCGAGCATCCTGTCCCGCACCGTGTATGCAAGGGCCATATACCAATCGTTCTTCGTGGCGAGCCGCGGAACACGGGCTTGAATGAAGTTCAGGTTCTCAAGGATCGCGCGCCTTATGGTGTCGGCGTTCAGACCCGTCCGGACATCCTCCCCCGACAAAAGCTCAACATCCTGAGCGTCAGCATCTTCCCGATCCATAGCGACCTCCTGTTATCTGCATCGATATCAACATAGTAACCCAATCTCTCCCGGTGGTGTCAATAAAGACGGCTTGAACCGCTTGAATAGCTTGAACCGCTTGAACGTTAAAGACGAAAGACAGAAAAGACAGTTTGATCAGCTTGAGTGGTTTGAGGGTGGAGAGATTATTCTATCCGTTGACGAGTGAGGTGTTTTTTTGATGAAGATGAGAGACCCTGTGGAGTATAATGATTCTCGCTTGTTCCATCGGGTTTGCGATCATCTTACGGGGGAAGATAATGGAATCTACGATAATTGAAGGCTCCAGCCTTACCGTTCCCAACGACCTCAGGTATCTTCCGGCGATCCAGGCCTTCGTATCGGAGGTGATGGAACGCCGCGGCTACAGCAAGCGCGATACGACCATGTTCCTCATTGCCCTCGAAGAAGCCATCGTGAACGTAGTGAAGCACGCCTTCGAACCCGGCGAGAAGGCAAGCTACCAGGTGCTCATCGATCCGATCACCACGGGGATCAAGATCATCATCAAGGACAAGGGACTGCCCTATTCACCCCATCTCGTGCCCCAGTACGTTCCACCCTCCGACATCGAGACGGCTGAGCAGCCCGGACTCGGCTCGTATCTCATCAAGCACACTGTCGACGAGATACACTTCCAGAACCTGGGCCGTGAGGGAAAAGAACTCCATCTCATCAAGCACCTCCCCTACAGAAGTATTGAAGAGATGCGGACAGGATCCGAACTTGCACCTTTCCCGGAGCCCGTCAAGACGGCGGGGCCGCCGGAGAAGAAGGACTTTTCCATACGGCGCATACGGCCCTCCGAGGTCTACGATGTGTCGAAGCTCTTTTACCGGGCCTACGGCTATTCCTATGGGATCGATACCATCTACTACCCGGAGAAGCTGGCGGAACGGCATAACGACGGTACCATCATCTCCGTGGTGACCGTAACCCCCGGGGACGAGCGCGTTGTCGGGCACGCCGCCCTCGTCAGGGACGATCCGTCGAGCAAGACCGCCGAGGCGGCAATGGCCGTGGTCGAACCGGGCTTCAGGGGGCAGGGATGCCAGAGCATCATGATCACAAAACTCGTCGAGGAAGCACGCGCCGTCGGGCTGGCCGGCATATACAGCAAGGCAGTGACGAACCACATTTACGCTCAGAAGGCGGGGCAAAAGGCGGGTTTCAAGCGGTGCGCCGTCGTCGCCGGCCTCATCCCAGCCGACCGCTCCTTCAAGGGCATACAGGCGGCACTTTCCCAGCGGGAGTCCGTCGCCTACGGATATAGAGTGGTCGATGACCCGGGAAACGTGCAGATCTTCCCCCCCGTTTGGCACAGGGACATAATAGAAAGGATCTACAGTTCCATAGGAGTGAAAAGGCTCTTTTTCGAATCCCCAGCGGGAGCGATGCGCCAGACTGCCGGAGAGGCGGAGGTGACGGTAACGGTCGTTCCCACATATCAAAGGGCCGTTATCGAGGTCAAGCGGTACGGGGAGAACACCGTGTCGCAGGTGGGTGCCATATTGAAGGACCTCTGCTATCAGAAAATGGAGCAGATAACCCTGCACCTCAACCTTGAGGACCCCATCACCGGGATCGTGTGCCGCGGGTTCGAAGAGTTGGGGTTCTTCTTCGCCGGCATCCTTCCCTTTTCGCACGTGGGAGACGCCCTGCTCCTTCAGTACCTCAACAACGTGCCCATCGACTATAGCAAGATAAAGATCGTCGACGAAGTGGGTCAGGAGATCCTCACGTACGTTGAATCCTGCGACCCGAACAGGAAGTGACGTTCCGCCCTACGCTTTCCTCGATCCGGAGCCGCGATCAGCGGCCCGCTTTCTGCCCAAAAGCGAGAAGACGAGCGCCAGGAAACAGCACAACGCTCCCGTAAGGTACGCGTGCCTGAAGCCTTCGGTTACGGACCCCGTGCCGACGAGGTCTTTCAAAGCCGCCTTCCCCGTCGGGCCGGCGGAATCGTAAGCAACGGCCGAAAAAACCACTTCTATGACCGTCACGCCCACAACCATACCGAGGTTCGTCGTCGTATTGAAGAGCCCGGAGGAAACGCCTTTCCTGTCCGGCGGCGCGAAGCTCATGATCTGATTGTTGTTCGGTGAAAAGAAGAGGACGAGGGAAAGCGCCAGCCATACGAGGTAGACGATGACGATCGTGAGACCTTGCCACTGGAGGCTGAAAGAGAAGAAAAGGACACACACGGTCGCCGAGATCATGGCGATGCTGCACAGGAGAGCCGGGCTGACCCTGTCCGAGAGCCTGCCCGACACGGGCGACAGGATGACGTAGATGATGGAATAGACGAGGAGCATCATACCGGCGGCCTGTGCATTGAGCCCCTTCACCGCTTCCAGGTAGAAGGGCATGAGAAAGGCGTTCCCCGAGATGAGCATATATGCGAGAAAGGTGGCGATAAGGGCGAAGGCGTACCTCGAGTCCAGAAAGAGGTCCAGGTGAAGGAGGGGGTCCTGGTGACGCCTCTCCCAGGCAATAAAGATCCCGATCAGTATCAGCGACAACACAAGGCAGCCGACAACAAGGGGGGAGAGCCACCCGCACTTGTTGCCGTTGTTGAGGCCATAGATGAGAAGACCCAGTCCTGCGAAGCTGAGGATGGTCCCCAGAAAGTCGAACCCGCTTCGTCCGCCCTTGCGGGCCGGCGCCGCTGAGCTGTCGGTCTTCCTCCCGGGAATGTATCTCATTGCCACGATCACCGCGACAATGCCGACGGGCACATTAATGAGGAAGGCCCAGTTCCACGAGAGATAGCCGGTGATGATCCCGCCCACGGGGGCACCTGTGGCCACGCCCAGGGCGGAGGCGGTGGAGGTGATGCCAAAGGCCCAGCCCGTGTTCCCCTCGGGGAGAAAATGAGAGATGATGGCAAAACTCACGGCCAGCAACATGGCACTGCCTATGCCCTGAATAAACCGCGAGCCAATGAGCATGTCGATATTGTGGGACAGCCCGCACAGGAGCGAGCCCACGGTGAAGATCACGTACCCCGAGATGAAGACCCGCTTGAGCCCGATCCTGTCGCCGAGCTTCCCGAAGAGCAGGAGCGTAGTCGTGATTATGAGGAGATAGGAGGAGATTATCCGAGACGCGTCGCTGGAGGTCACGCCGAAGGAACGTGTGATCGTGGGCAAAGAGATGTTGACCATGTAATTATTGAGGCGCACCAGGAAGGAGCTGAAGGCAACACTGATGACGATGAGGAGAGAGGCGTATCTGGCGGACCGCGTCATGAATGCAATTATTTATAATCTTTCGCGGCCTTCCGCAATATTTTTCTTGAGAAACCCCGTGAGATCCGCTCCCGATATTATCGTTGAAGTCGGAGACGTGATTGTGGCACAATGAGTAACTCAAGTATGCAGGCTCCCGCAGAGAAGGCTCAGGTCCCCCAGGCGCAGCCGCCTTCAGGCGCGAAGCGGATGCTGTACCTCGACAACCTGAGACTCTGCTTCACGTTCCTTGTCATTCTCCATCACGTCTGTCTCACGTACGCGGCAAACAGCGGCTGGTACTTCTACCAGTATCTTGACGATCCGTTCACAAACATCGTTCTCAATATCCTCATGGGGGTGGGCAGGACATGGGTCCTGGCATGTTTCTTCCTCATCTCGGGGTATTTCACACCCGGTTCGCTGGACAGGAAAGGTACGCGGTGGTTCATCAAGGACCGTTTCATTCGCATCGGCATACCTCTCGGCATATTCGCTCTTATCATCCGCCCCACCATGGTGTACCTCCTGAAATGGGACACCCTTTCTCTCCAGTATTCCTATCTCGAGAACATCTTCCTCCTGAAGAACGCCGCTCCGGGCCCAGCGTGGTTTCTCGAGGTGCTTCTTGTCTTCTCAATCGCCTACGCGGCCTGGAGGGTTGCGACCAGGTCGGGCCGGTCAAGAGAGCACGAAAGCCGCCCCTTCCCGGCCAACGGCATGATCGTGCTGTCCATTCTGGTCCTCGCGGCCTTCACGTTCGTAATGCGCGTCTACCTCCCTTCGGAAAAGGAGATCTTCCACCTCCGTCTCGGGAATTACGCGGAATACGTAGCCTTCTTCTTTGGGGGGATCGTGGCATACCGGAACCGATGGCTCGAGAAGCTGACGGACAGCATCGGGAAACAGTGGACGGTCATCACCTGGGCGGCCGTCTGCGTTTACATCTTCTTCATCGTCCAGGCCTGGGGAGCGGGTGAAAGCCTCTCTTTCCTGAGGGGCGGCCTCTCCCTCAAGACTCTCGTCACGACCTGCGTGGGCACCTTCATAGCGGTAGGCAGCTGCATCGGCCTCGTCTATCTCTTCAGGAGATACCTCAACGGCCAGCCGGGCGTCGTGGCGCCGATGGCACAGGATGCGTACGCGGTCTTCATCTTCCACTCCCCCGTCATCATAGCCGTCACCTGCTTCATGCAGGACAAGATCCTCTTCCATCCTTTCATGAAGTTCATTTCGGCCTTCGTCGTGGGAACGGTCCTGTGTTTTCTCATCTGCCATTACTTCGTAAGGAAGATCCCTTACGCGAAGAGAGTGCTGTGATCCACCCCTTTTGTGAAGGATGTGTTCTCCCCGGAAGAGCGAACATGTCTTTTTTCTCTCACCGCAGGAGGATCCCTCGTGCCTCATCCACGGTAAGCCGGACACCGAAAAAGAGCTTGAAGAAGCGCTGAGTCTCCCGGACCATGTCGATGCGGTAACGGACGGGGTGAAGAATGTTAGCCAGCCACTTCACGCCCAGGAACCGCATGAACGACGGGGGCCGGTCCGTCCAGCCAAAGGGCTCGTTCGGTATGAGGTACACCCTCCTGTTCCTTACCGCCTTGATCCGTTGCCAGAGCGGGTCCGAGAAAACATTGCGGTAAAAGGTCTTCTCGAAGACGATGATCACGTCGGGATCGTAGAACAGGACCTGCTCAAGGTCGACCCTCTCCATACCGTAACCGGAAGGGCTGCGGCCGCTGTCGCAACGATGGACGTTTCGCCCTCCTGCAAGATGTATGATCTCGCTCCGTATTGAGGTGTCGCATTCGGTGTTGAGGCCTTTTATGCCTTCGGCGTAGTAAACAGAGACCCTTTCCCTGTCCGGTATCCCCCTGGCAAAAGCCTTCAGGTCCGTAAGGGTCTGCCGGGTATAGGCCGCCAGTTCTCTCGTCCGCTCTTCCCGGCCTAACAGGCGGCCCAGGGACAGGATCGCCTCGGGGTATTCGGAAAGCGTGGACATGCCGATGCTCACGACCGGCGCGGGCACGGTCTTCAGGATGGCCCTGTTTGTCGTCAGGTTTGGACTTGAGATCGAGCTAAGGTCCTGGAGAATAACCATCTCCGGGTTTGCCCGCAACACCATCTCCATGTTGGGGACGTTGCCCTGGCCAAACCATCCTCCCAGCACGGGCAGGGACCGTGCCTGCTTTGGCATGTACTTCCTCTCATTCCCGCGCAGGACGTTATTGAGCCCTGCGAGTACGGTGGGATCGACGGCACAGAGCAGGCTGGTCATCGGGGGCGAAGGACTGTAGACCTTTTTCGGCTTGTCCGCAACAGAGAACTTTCTTCCGAAGATATCGGTGATCTCCTTGCCCTGTAAGTGCACTGCCGGGACCAGGAGCGCAACGACGGCGACGATCGATACACACAAAGTCTTCCAGCAGACGCTTTGCCCCAAACTCAGTCGGTACATGATAACGCTCTTGAGAGAGAATGTCGTAACACTCTATCTCCCTTACTGGCGGGCCGGTTCCGTCTGGAGCCCTATCTTCTTGAATCCGGCATTGGTCAGGAGATCGAGCACGTTGACGCAGCTTTGCACCGTAATGTTCTGGTCGGCCTTTATGATGAGCGGAGTCTCCCGGGCCAGATCCCTGACCTTTTCGGTGAGACCGGAGAGGGTCGTCATGGTGGACTCAAAATAGATGACGTTGTTCTGGTCAATGGTTACGGTCGCCGTCTTGAGCCGGGCCTCCTTGTTCTGCTGGGAGGCTACGGGCAGCCGGACGGGAATGGAACCGCTCGCCACAAATGTGGACACCATGAGCACTATGGTAAGAAGGACAAGCATGATATCGACGAGAGGTATGACATTCATGTAATCAAAGCTTTTCTCTTCCATATTCCACCTCCCACTGGAGAATGCGTTCCTTTGCCGACTTCAAGAGGAAATTATAGAAGACGACCGCCGGTATGGCGACCACAAGCCCCGCAGCCGTGGCTTTGAGGGCCAGGGCGAGACCGGTCATGATCCTGCCTGAATCGACAAGCCCCTGCTGCCCGATGGTCGAGAACGTGAGCATGATCCCCAGCACCGTACCGAGAAGACCCACGTAGGGCGCGTTGCTCCCTATCGTGGCAACGACATGGAGCCTTTTCATCAACGCGAGCTCAAGTTCCTTCTTGTCCTTGTAGGCGGCGATCTCCACCCTTCTGTAAAAACGTCTCCGCTCGAGCGCCACACCCACCGCGATGATGCTCATGAGGATAAGCAGCCCTATGATACCGTAATCGATCGTGTAACCAAGCCATTGCATAATGTATCTCCTTTTTGAACACCCTGGCGATGTGCCTTAAGGCCGCGCCTAACCCGGAGGGTTCACTTCCATATGTCCTTCGATCCGCCTCCCGTTCATCGGCCACGCGGGGACACTGCCGCAGGTTTCGATCAGAAGATGTTGCACCAGAACCGTTCCGGTCGATCTTCCGCAGGTCGGTCGCCCCGAACTCCCCTTTCCTCCGCGCGATGGCGCCCTAGTCCGACGGGTCTTGTTCTATCGGTGAATAGTAGAACAGGTTGTCCGCACAGGGCCTGCACAGGACCCTGCCCTCCCGGTAGATCTCTCGCATGTCCATGATCCGTTCATTACAGGCGGAGCAGGTGACGATCTGGATGGGCTTCCCCGGCATGTCCTGCGGTTTGAGCTCCACGCGAACTTCCCTTATCTCGAAGAGGTCCTCTGCGGGCATCGTCAGACGATCCTCCGTATCGGGCGCATTCTCGATCTCCTCCCGCAGCACTTTCCTGTCCCCCTCCCTGTTCTTCGCGTTCACTCGCACCGCTTTACCCGTTTTCAGATTGATGAAGGTCGCCGCCATCTTCCCATAGTCGAGTATCTTCATATTGCGTTTTCCCGGATGGCAGCCTGTAGTCGCCAGGATCCCATCCGCCGGGCACCGGTCGGTTTCCACGTAGACAATAAGGTTTTTCCCGTCCTTTCCCCTGGGATCGGTTATGCCGATCGCCTGGCATCCGGCTATCGCCATTCTCGTACCCATGATCGCCCCTCCGCACAGCCCCCCATGAAAAGCGCGGGCCTCCTCAAGGCATCTGTGCAGATCCAGTTCGTCCGTTTCCATGTACGTCTCTCCCTCTTTACGTTTGTTCTGTTCGTTCCCGTTACTGCAGCCTGTAGACAACGGGCAAGACCAATTCGGCCCTTGCGGGTGGTTTCGGAAACGGCTGGACCTCCCTGATGACATCCAGTACCTGTCTGTCAAGGACTTCATAACCCGAGCTGGCAACTATCCTCGATCCCTCGACGCCGCCGTCTCTCTTGATGACAAAAGCAACGGTCACCTTGCCCTTCCACCCCATTTTTCTCGCTATGTGGGGATACCTGAGGTGTTTCATGATAAGGTTCCGTATGTAGGCGAAGTGTCTTGCCAGATATTGCTCGGCGAGAAGGTCCCGGTCTCCTGAGCCCGTACCGTGCCCCCTGCCCGTACCCCCGCCGCTCCCCCCTTTGCCGCCGGAACCGTACCC
>LVAA01000240.1 GCA_001603955.1 Syntrophobacterales bacterium Delta_02
CTCGCAGCATACGCCATGATCGGCATGCGCCAGCATCGGCTCCTATTGGTCTTTTATCTCACAGGTCTGGTGTGCAATCTGGTTTGCTGCTTTACGCTTATTCCTGCCATGCCACTTGAAGGAGCAGCCTTATCCCTCACCATTACAAAGGTTTGGGTGGCGCTGCTCACGGTTGGTTACTTTCAGTGGGCTGCGCGCCCCATGTCGCTCGGGCAGTGGAGCCTCATGCTTGCCGCCTGCGCTGTCTGCGTAGGCCTGTGGTGGGTGATAAGGTTGGTTGCACCACGTGAGCTGGCAGAACTGGCGGGGCTTGTGCCTTTGCTGGCCCTTTTCTGGCGCTGGAGACCGCCGCCGCCGTTTGAAAAAGCTGCGCTTGCCTGATGCGCATTTGTGGCTGATAGTTGCCTTACACCCCGCTGACAGGGCAACTTCGGCCAGGAATACAGCATTGTGTTGTGCAAGTGGCGGCAGGCGTTGACGCCGCAGTGAAGGCAGGCCTATAGAATTACTGCAAGACGGTAACAGGCAAGGCATTTTCATGGGCAACAAACTGCTATTACAGCGCAGAGCGATCATGAAGGCGATGGCTGGCGCGGCTGGTTTGTCACTGGCAGGCACCGCACCTTCCATTGCCGCCAGCATACAGAGCTTGGGTTGCGGCAATGACCTCGCCACCATCATTGACGTGGATCTTTGCAATGGTTGCGGAGCCTGCGTTTCCGCCTGCCGGGACAGAAATCTGGCAGGGATCCCCCTTCCTGCTCAGCCGATTCCCCGCCCTTACCCTGCCTGGGTGCGCGCCAATGACTGGTCGACCCGCCGCGATGAAGTTTCCCGACTCACTCCCTACAACTGGCTTTTTATCCAGTCATGCGCCATCACTGTGAACGGTGTGGAACGGCGGATATATCTGCCGCGGCGCTGCCTGCATTGTCAGAATCCCCAATGCGTCACCTTGTGTAGCACAGGTTCTTTGCGTCAAAGCGATGAGGGTGCAGTTTACACGAATCACGGCACATGTCTGGGCGATGGCCCCTGCGACCGGGCCTGCCCTTGGGGTATCCCGCAGCGTCAGACCGGGGTGGGGCCGTATCTGAATTTTGCGCCTAAATATGTTGGCAACGGGCAGATGTTCAAATGTGATTATTGCAGTTCTCTGCTCAAAGCTGGCGAAAGCCCAGCCTGCGTGGCGGCCTGCCCGCAGGGGGCCATGCGCCTGGGGCCACGAGAGGAAATGGCAAAACTCGCCAAGGAACTGGCGGAACAGCGCGGCGGAGATATTTTTGGGCTCAAGGAAAATGGCGGCACAAACACCATCTATGTTTCTTCGGTGCTTTTTCGTGATATTGAAGCGAACATGCTGCGCCAGGGAAAGGTTGGCTTTGGCATGCCAAGCTTGCGCCCGGCAGGTGCCAGTATGGATAAGGAAAACAGCCTGCTGCGTGCTGTCTTGTTAGCTCCTGCGGCGGGGGCGGCTCTTGCAGGGCTTCGCTTGTGGCGGGAAAGAAAGATGAGGCGCAAACCATGAAAGATCAGCGCTCGCTTTTTTCCTCATTCTTCAGCGTATTATGGCTGGCCAGCATGCTCACAGCCGTTTGGAGCGGCCTCGCGCATCTGCCGCAGGCGGGGCGTTATGGGTTGATTCCGAGCGCCAGCTGGTCGCCTTCTGTAGCGCATTACTATTCATCAGCTGCGCTGCTGTTTTTGGGAACATATGCCTTTACCGTCTGGCTTCTTCAGGGGCGCAGCGACTTTTGTCTGACGCGTTGCGGCTTGTTGCGCGTGCTGCTGCTGATGGGGCTGGCCATCAGCGGTCTGGGGCTTATCATCCACAATATGCCCGAGTATTCATTGTATGACGGCGTGTATGCAGCGGTCAAAATGACGCATCTTGCGTGTGCGCTGGCCCTGCTGCCGCTGCTGATCTACAGGCTCTGCCGCTGTTGGTCTGGCGGCTACGGCTGGCTGAAACCACGTGACAGTGCAGGCGCGGCTTGCGGCATGTCGCGGAGGCGGCAAAGCCGCCGCTAGGGCAATTCCGGTTCTGTTTTACCTTCTCAATCCTGCTGGGCCTGTCGATCTGCCTTAAGCTGTCCGCAGGCCGCCTTGATGTCCTGCCCTTTACTCTTGCGCAGAATGGCCGTGATTTTGCGCTTCCAGAGGAATTGTTCAAAGGCCAGAACGCTTTCTTCGGTAGGGGCTGCATAAGGCGCGCCTTCCGCAGGATTGTAGACAATCAGGTTCAGCTTGCCTCGCACATCGCCCACAAGCTTCGCCAGATCCCTGGCCTGTTCCAGCCCATCGTTGACCCCACCCAGCAGCAAGTACTCAAATGTAATGTGCTCCCGCGTTTTTAGCGGATAGGACTTGAGGGCCTCAAACATTTCGTCAAGGGGCCACCGTGCGGCCTTGGGCATGATTTTGGCACGCAGCTCCTGCGTGGGCGCATGCAGCGAAACCGCCAGATAGGCCAAGCCGCTGTCCCCCAGTTCGCGCAGTCCTTTTTCGATGCCGCATGTGGAGACAGTGATGCGCCGGGGGGAGAAATTCAGCCCCTTGGCATTATTCAGTCCCTCAAGAGAGCGCATGAGCTCGCGCATGTTGAGCAGCGGTTCGCCCATGCCCATGAACACAATATTGCGCAGCATTGGCCATTCTGGCCTGTCATCGCCAAGGTGGGCGCGGGCCACAAGTATCTGCCCCAGAATCTCGGCCATTGTCATATTGCGTTCAAAGCCCATCTGCCCCGTGGAGCAAAATGTACAGGCCATTGCGCAGCCCACTTGGGATGACACGCACTGCGTCCAGCGGCGCACGCCTTCGCGCGAGTCAGAGGGAATGAGCACGGTCTCCACCAGCGCCCCGTCCTCAAGCCGCAACAAAAACTTTGTGGTGTCATCCTGGCTTTTTTCTACCGTAACAACTTCCGGCCAGATAATGACGGCCTTGCCTTTCAGCTTTTCGCGGCAGTCCTTTGAAATATTGGTCATGGATTCAAAATCGCGAACCATGCGCTGCCACAGCC
>LVAA01000074.1 GCA_001603955.1 Syntrophobacterales bacterium Delta_02
TTGGTACTCTAAGTCAAGCAAAACTTTGAGATTTACGCTTATCCGACGGGCCTTTCAGGACCCTCCGGGAGTGACGAAGAGGATGAGGTCGTTGCGCTTTTTCTTCCGGCCACCACGCGACTCGCTAAGCACCCTCACAAACCTCCCCGGGCCGCATTCCTTTTCGATGGCATCCACGAAGGCCTCTTCCGTGATGAGGTAACTGCCCGCAACCCTGGCGAAGGAACAAACCTCGCCGAGATCGTTCAAAGCCCTAACGGCCGACTTCCTGTCGAGATAGAAAACGAAGGACGAATTGCCTACTCCATACATTGCCAGGGTCCCATCCATCGCCCCCTCTATCCTCGAAGCGACCTGGCGGGCGAAGGGTTTGAGACTGCGGCCCCTCTCACCTACCGAGGTCCCGGCGGTGAAAGTCCACAGGAGAAGCCCGAAGAAGAGGAGGATCACGAGGACCGTGCCCGGCACGTACATCTTTTTGAACAGGAAGAGCAACGCCCCCACTTCCACCACGACCATTACCGGTCCGACTATGAGCTCCGAAACATGGCGATACGCCCCGAACCCGAAGTAACCGGCAACAAGCGCCATCCCCGCGATGACAGGGATAAAGGCCGTGATGACAAGGGCGGTCTTCATGAACCAGGAGCCCTTCTCCGTCTCGCGGTTCAGGAATCCCGCCAGGGACCTCCCGATGATGAGCGCGAATGCGGGTATGAGGGGTAATATGTAATAGCTCCTTCTCGAACCGGAAAGGGTGAAGAAGAGGAATATGGCGACTGTCACGGTGGCAAGCCAGCGGCGCTCAGGTCCGCCTGCCCATCTCTTCATGTGGATGACCGCCCCGGCAGCGAGGAGCGTCCAGGGAAGAAGGAACACCGGCGTATGCTTGAAATAGATGTAGAATGGCTCCACGTGGTCGAAGGGTTCAAGGAACCTTACCACGTTCTCGCGCCACATGAGCTCCACGGACTCCCACGACCCGGTCATGATCACCGGCAGGAAAAAGAGCAGAGCAAAGAGGGCGAGACCGCAGGCCGCAGCCAGCATCCCTTTCAGAGAAAGGATCCAGTCAAAATGTTCCGTGGCCTTCCTTCGTGTCCTGCCAAACCCGTCCTGCCGGATGTCCCGGATCGTCTCCACGCAGCTCACGGCGAAGACCGCCGTCACCGCAACGGCGGGCGCGAGCGGGCCCTTGCAGAAGGAAGAGACGGCGGCCACCAGGTAGAACAATAGATACCGGTGGAACGGACGCCCGGCACCCCTGCCCTGCAGGATCCACAGCATCGACCATATGGCTAGGACATTGAGAACCTCCGCCGACGCCGTCCTCGACCAGAAACCGAACATCGCCGTCGTCAGGAGGATGAGGCCGGCATAGAAACCCGATGCCAGGCCGAAAAGGCCTCTGCCCATGGCGAAGACGAGGACCACCGTACCAATTCCCGCAAGCACACCGGGGAACCGGGCGGAGGCTTCCGTCACCCCTGAAAAGAGCGAGAAGGGGATGATCGCCCAGTAGCTCAACAGCGGTTTGTCGAAATAGACGACGCCATTGATCGTGGGAAGGAAGTAGTTGCCGCTCTGGATCATCTCCCGGGCGATGACCGCCCATCGGCCTTCGGAACCCCACAGCGAGCGCCACGAAAGGCCGGTAAAGAAAAGGATGGCTGCAGCCGCGACAAGGATGGCCAGCGCCACATAATCGACAGAGGTCCACTTCCGACCGGATCCGGGTTTTGTGGTGGGTCCCATAGGACTATTCTGCTTTGAGGGCGGGCTCTTCCTTCTTGCACTGAACGAGAAGGCTGGCGACGAATAAGACCACGGTAGAGATCAAGAGCGCAAAACCCTGAAGATTGTCGTGTATGAAGACAGGATCGAAAGACCAGAGCCTTTCCAGGCGCGCCCCCTTCAGCGTGTGGATGAATATGATAAGAAAACCTGTCGCCCAGAAGCGCATGAACCGGGATATCTCGTTCCGGGTGATCCTCTGCATCGAAAACCCCTTTCCTACCTCTTTCAAACTGCGGACGGAATAGGCATCGGGGAAGATCTGGGGGACGTCGAGGCTGTAGCGCAGATATTCGGTGCTGTGGAGCTCCGCCAGCGTGGCCTCCTCCTTCCTGATGGTGGGGCCGTAGGACCAGTAGAACAGAAAGGGATATATCAGGAGAAGGTACACGTTGCCGCTCACGAGACAAAAGCTCGAATCTATGAAATAGTTCGCCATGTAGTATGGATGGCGGACCACGCTGTATGTCCCTTCGCGGCAAAGGACGACGTTGCGGATGAGAACCCCCTTTGTCATATAGTGGAAGAAGCAACCGAAGGTCAGGAGCACCCCGGCCACGACGAGCCTCACCCAGTCCAGATCGTAGAGCACTGCAGAGATGAGGCAGACCACGATGATGATATCGCGCAGGTTACTGCGGTTGACGAGCGGACGTCTGCCCTTAAAGTGCCTCTTGCCATCCATTTTCAGTTCCGGGTGCGTTGTCTTTTCGGCAGATTCGTTCTTCGCCACAACCATTGGTCCGTATTGCTTTTTCTTTTTGCCAGTGGTATCTTTTACTGTCGTTACGTATATCACGAGCACAGAAATATTACAAGAAATAATAACTTAGGCGGATTCCAATGAAAAAATTCAAGATTCTCGTCACAGATCATCTCGCTGAAGAAGGGGTGAAGATCCTCGCGGCGGACAAGGCGGTCGAAGTCGAAGTCAAGGCAGGCATAAAGGTCGAGGAACTGAAGGCCATCATCGGCAACTACGATGCCATCATCACCCGGAGCGGCACGACGGTCAAAGAGAATCTCATCGAGGAACCGGGCCGCCTCAAGATAATCGGGCGCGCCGGTGTCGGCGTGGACAATATCGACATAGAGGCGGCAAGCAAGAAGGGACTCATCGTTCTCAATGCCCCCACGGGGAACACCCTCGCCGCCACGGAGCTGACCATGGGCATCATGCTGGCTGCAGCCCGCAAGATACCCCTGGCCAACGAATCCCTGAAACAGGGCAAGTGGGACCGGAAGAAGTTCATGGGCATCGAGCTCTACAACAAGACACTGGGAATCATCGGCCTCGGCCGCATCGGGAGCAACGTGGCCATCCGCGCGAAGAGCTTCGGCATGAAGGTCATCGCCTACGACCCTTATATAAAGAAGAGCAAGGCCGAGAGCCTGGGGGTCACCTTATACGATGAACTTGACGACCTTCTCAAGGTCTCCGATGTCATCACCTTTCACACACCCCTCACCGGCACGACGAGGAACATGATCACCGCGGAGAAACTCGCCCTCATGAAGGAGAACGTCATCCTTGTCAACTGTGCCCGGGGCGGGATCGTGAACGAGAACGATCTCTATGACGCCCTCGTGTCCGGCAAGATCTTCGCCGCCGGCGTGGACGTCTGGGTGGAGGAACCCCCGAAGAACAACAAGCTCCTCACCCTCGAGAATGTCTTCGCGACACCGCACATAGGCGCCAACACCGCCGAGGGGCAGAAGGCGGTCTCGGCCATCGTCGCCGAACAGGTCCTCAACGCGCTTCACGGCAGACCCTACCAGCATGGCGTCAACATACCTTTCATGAAGTCCCTCCTTCCCGACCACCTTCAGCTGTATTTCGACCTGTCCGAGAAAATGGGCAAGCTCGCGGCGCAGATCAGCAAAGGCCGGCCCGAGAAAATATCGGTCATCATGGTGGGAAAGAACTTCGAGGAGGATCTCTGCGAACGCAAGTTCGACGTCCCCTTCAGCTACCAGCCCTTCACCATAGCGGGGATCAACGGCTTTCTCGATATCTCGCTCAGGGGTTCCGTAACCTACATCAACGCCCCCTACCTGGCCAAGGACCGCAACATCATCGTTGAGGAATCGAAGACTGAGCAGTTCGACAAGTTCAATGATCTCATCATCTTCAACCTCAAGACCGATGTCGAGGAGATCACCATAGCGGGAACCGTCTTCCCCGACAAGCTGGGCAGGATCGTCCTCCTCGACCGGTTCCGCCTTGACGTGATCCCCGAGGGGACATTCCTTGCCTTCAAGATCATGGACCGCCCCGGTGTCATCGGCAAGGTCGGCACTATCCTGGGCAGCCACGGCATCAACATAGCGAGCTTCACCGTCTCCCGCATGGTCCAGGGTGAGGAAGTCGCCTTCGTTTCCGTGGACAGCCCCATCGGCAAAGCGGTCCTCAAAGACATCAAGGCCATAGACGGAATGATAGAGGCGAAAGAGATAAGCCTCTGAGAGGCGGCTTGAACCGCTTGAACAGCTTGAGCCGCTTGAGCGTTAAAGGCGAAAGACGGGAAAGACCCGGTACGGCCTGACTCCCGGCTGTCATCCATACACCTGACCCTGTCTGTCTCTATAATGTTTTCAGCTCTTAACGTTCAAGCTGTTCAAGCGGTTCAAGCTCTCTTTTTGTTCCCGGTCTTCCCGTTCAAGCGGTTCAAGCGGTTCAAGCGGTCTTTTCCTTGTCCAGTATCTCCCGTATCCTCCGGGCTAGGGCTATCATTGTGAAGGGTTTTCGGATGATGCTTATGCCCTGTTTCAGGACGGTGCTTATGTTTGCCGTATCCAGGCTGTAACCCGTCATGAAAAGGACGTCGATGTCGGGCCTCACCTTTCTGATCTCATGGTACACGTCGAGCCCGTTCATACCGGGCATGGCTATGTCCAGGAGCGCCATGTCTATCTCCCCCGACACATCGCGAAACAGGGCAAGGGCCTCCTCGCCGTTCCTGGCGGTGACGACCCGGTATCCCAGCGTCTTCAGGAAATCCGCGGCGATCTTCCTGAGGGCATCCTCATCTTCACCGATGAGAACTGTCTCGGTACCGCCGCCGACTCCCTGTTCCATCAACCTCTGTGCCTTCGTCTTCTCGTGCGAGATGGGCAGGTAGACCTTGAAGGTCGCGCCCTTCGCTTCCTCGCTGTCGCAGATGACGAAACCGCCGTGCTGTTTGATGATCCCGAGGACTACGCTCAGGCCGAGTCCTTTCTTCTCACCCGACGTGTCAGTCGTGAAAAAGGGTTCGAATATCTTCTCGCTGAGCTTCCTGTCCATGCCGCGGCCGGTATCGGAAACGGATATCACGGCATAGGAGCCGGGCTTTATCTTTCCGTCAAGTGAGGTGGTCACGTCGGTCATGTCCTCCGTGTAGACCCGGATGGTCAGCGTCCCGGAGCCATCCATGGCCTCCCGC
>LVAA01000241.1 GCA_001603955.1 Syntrophobacterales bacterium Delta_02
GTACATGCCCTGGCCCAGTGCGGCGTGGTCAAATTGCGCGGCAGGTCCGGCGTCTTTGTCAAAAGCGAAGACGCGGACGGCATTTGCGGCCGCCAGATCGGTATGGTCTGCATGCGACTGCGTGCTTATCCGTTCGGTCATGCACTGTTGCAGGATTTGGAAATGGCGCTTCATGACCGCGGTTGTCATGTCATCAATTTCCTGCGCAATGAGGCTTCCATGGAGTCTCGGGATTCGCTTGACCTCTTCCCCGGGTTGCGGCGCACGGTCCTGCAGCACAGCGCGGATGCATTGATTTCGACGGTGCCGCTTTCCGACGACGCCCTGGCGTTTTGCCAGGAACACAACATGCCGGTCTGCTATAACGGCGCCTATCAGGGATTTCCGCACACGGTATTCATAAAGTCGACAACCACTGATGCATTTGGCCGGCTTGACCAGGCGGGAATCCGCCGTCCGGGTATATTTTGTTCGCTGAACGACATACCGGAGACTGAAATTAAAATTATACGGGAATCATTGAGCCGGTTTCATAAAAGCAAATGGCAAAGCTATGTTTTCACATCTTCGTTCGACGAGCATCATCCGGCATGCGGAACTGAGCTCTGGCCCGTATGGGATGAGATTGTCAACCGCTACCTAGCAATGCCTGAAAATATTCGGCCCGACGGCATATATATTCCGGATGACTTCCTGACCGTGTATTTTGTCACCAAGCTCCTCACTGCCGGAATTCCATTGCCGCGAATCATCACCATACGCAGCAAACAGATTCCACTCGGGATGCCGTTTCCGCTGCTGGGCTGGTACGAAGTTGATGTGGCAAAATTCGCCGGCATTGCCGCCGACTTGACGCTGGAACTGGTAAACAATCCCGCTTTACCCAGCCGAAAGACGGGTTATATCCCCCCATATATCGATGCACAGGGAGCTTGAAACCATGATCGACAAAACACTTTTCCGTGATAAGATATATGGCTGCTGGACCGGTAAAAACATCGGCGGCACCCTCGGCGCGCCTTTTGAAGGCCATGAAGCGATGAACTCAATCGACTTCTATGAACAGCAACTGTCCGGCGAACCGGTCCCGAACGATGATCTGGACCTTCAACTGGTCTGGCTGCTGGCGGCGGAGGAACGCGGAGTTTATAATTTGTCCCCAAGGGTGCTCGGCGAATACTGGCTGAACCATATTACCGCGCCATGGAATGAATACAGCGTTTGCCGCATGAATATCGCCTGCGGGCTTTATCCGCCGCTCTCCGGTTCGTGCAACAACGAGCAATGGAAATGGAGCAACGGCGCCTGGATCCGCTCGGAAATCTGGGCATGTCTGTTCCCCGGCAACCCCGACGAGGCGATCAAGTTCGCCTATATGGACGCCTGCGCCGATCATGTTTCGGAGGGCATTTACGCCGAAATGTTCACGGCGGCGCTGGAGTCCGCCGCATTTGTCGTCAATGACCTTCAGCAGCTCATCAATATCGCTCTAAGCAAGGTGCCCGAGCAATCGCGGATTGCCCGCACCGTCCGGCTGGTATGTGAATATTACGAAGCAGGCCGTGACTACCGTGAAACCCGGGCGGCCGCGCTCAAGGCCAATGAGGATCTGGGGTTCTTTCAGGCGCCCTCCAATATCGGCTTCCTGG
>LVAA01000242.1 GCA_001603955.1 Syntrophobacterales bacterium Delta_02
CCCGATGACATAAGGGACGGTCAGACCATTCTGAAGCTCCTTGGCATTTCCTGAATTCAGCACGATTACGCCGTCAACACCCCGCGAGACCAGTTCGAGCAGGGAATTCAACGCGCAATAGTTGCTGGTGCCGAAATGGCTGGCCAGCGTATTGTAACCCTGCGAGATGAGAAGCGAACAGATTTCAGACACCAGGTGGATATTCCAGCCGGAATCCATCGAAGTAACGATCCCGATCGCCTTGGTATTGCCGCCGACGAATTTGCGCGCAATCGCGTTGGGAACATAATTCAGTTCCCGCGCAATTTTAAGGATGCTCTCCTTTTTGACCGCCGAAACCCGGCTGCTGCCGTTGCCGTTCAGCGCGGCGGAAACAGCCTGGTGGGATACCCCGGCCAGCATGGCAATATCTTTGATGGTTACCGACATTCTTCAAACCTTGATTGCATTTTGATTGAACCTGCAATCATATTATATCCCGAATCCCGTCAAATGTCAATACCCCTTTCCGTTTTTTCCTGAAAAATACGTTGAGCAAGCACATTTCTGTATTGTGTAACCGCAATAAAATTCAATTCGATTGCAGTGTTGCAATATTCGTAAAGGAGAGTCAAAGTTTTTTCATGCGGCGAAGCCGGTCGCGCAAATCGGCGGCACGCTCGAATTCCAACGCCTCGGCGGCGTCGAGCATTTCTTTTTCCAGTTCAGCGGCCAGGGCATCCATTTCACTGTCGCTGAGAAGTTCCTCGGTGTAAACCCCCGGAGCCTCCGCCACCGAAAACACCTGACGGCGGCTCTCGTCGCGCGTATATTCGATATCGCGCTTTTCCGGCGCAATAACATCGGCAATGGACTGGCGAACCGACTTGGGCACCGTTTTCGGAATAATTCCGTGCTCTTCATTGTATGCGATCTGTTTTCTGCGGCGGCGTGCGGTTTCGGACAACAGGTACTGCATGGCGGGCGTGACGTGTTCGGCATACATGATCACCCGCCCGTCGACATTACGGGCAGCGCGCCCGGCCACCTGGATCAGCGAACGCGGCGAACGCAGAAATCCTTCCTTGTCGGCGTCCAGGATCGCCACCAGCGCAACTTCCGGCAAATCAATCCCTTCCCGCAGCAGATTGATCCCGATCAGACAATCGAAATCGCCTTCACGCAGTTTGTTCAATACCCGGACCCGCTCCAGAGCGTCCAATTCCGAATGCAGGTAATTGGCCCGGATTCCGAGATCCCGCAGGTAATCCGACAGTCGTTCCGCCGATTTCTTGGTCAATGTCGTCACCAGTACCCGTTCGCCCCGTTCGGCGGCGCGACGGATTTCGGCCATCACATCGTCGATCTGTCCTTCAAGCGGACGCACCTCAACTTCGGGGTCCAGCAGTCCGGTCGGACGGATCACCTGTTCGACGACTTTGCCGCCGGATTTCTGCAGTTCGAATTCGCCCGGAGTCGCCGACACGTAAATAGTGTCCCCGTGCAGTTTTTCAAATTCTTCAAACTTGAGCGGGCGGTTCTCCAATGCGGAAGGAAGCCGGAAACCGTGTTCCACCAGCGTTTCCTTGCGGCTGCGGTCGGCCTTGTACATGGCGCCGATCTGCGGAATCGTCACATGCGACTCGTCGATAATCGTCACCATATCCCTTGGAAAAAATCCGAAGAGTGAAT